>JADHTJ010000176.1 GCA_016785015.1 Anaerolineales bacterium | reverse complement strand
CTACCATGATGATATAGTCGCCATGCTCATTGACTTGCATGCCTGTTACTTCTACTTCAGGAATATCCAATGGAAACGAGATTGTATTTCGTGATTTGATACTCATCTTTTCTTGTTTTGTCGCCTTCTCTTAGTTTTTTGAGATTGTACCAAACCCCCAGATATGGGGGGGACCTTTCATATTCCCAAAGAGCCTGAATTCTATATGGCTACCGAATGAAGCTGGAATTAGGACGAAAAGTATTTTATAAGGAAAGACCTGATGAAAAAAGAGCGATGCTTTTGAGGCATCGCACTTATATGTTTGTGTGATCTTTGAATTAGGCTGCTACTTCGGCTAAAGCTTGCTCAGCAAACTCGTAACCGCGTTGCATGGCATCAAAGTTCATTGGCAGTGTTCGGCGATGTCGCTCTGGAATATGCTCGGACAAGGCTTGTTTGACCACTTCCAGTGAAAGAACTGGTGCCAGGCATAGCATGCCGCCGATCATGACCATATTTGCCATGCGGGAGAGCCCAATCTCCTCGGCGATTTCATTCGCTGGGATGTAAACATTTTTGAGATCATCTCGATTGAGGCCGCGGTTGATCAGGGATGAATTTGCCACTAAGCATCCGCCTGACTTGGTGAGATGCTCATATTTATCGAGGGATGGCAGATTGAGCACAACAGAGATATCGGGATTTCGCACCAAGGGAGAACCAATCTCTTCTTTGGAAATGATTACAGTGCAACTGGCTGTACCGCCGCGCATTTCTGGGCCATAGGACGGAATCCAGGTAACATTGAAATTATTGTCTAGAGCTGCATATGCCAGAACCTGTCCGGAGAAAAGGGTTCCCTGGCCGCCAAAACCTGAGATGATGATACTGGTTTCTTTCACAGTGAAATCTCCTTATGCTCGTTTCTTAGTCAGCTCGGGGTTGACCTTAAAATCATCCAATGGGAAAACTGGGACCATGCGTTCGGCGATGAATTCCAACGACTTGCTGGGGTCGATTTTCCAGTTGGTCGGACACGATGAAAGCAGTTCTACCATCGAGAATCCCAATCCGCGTTCCTGAGTTTCAAAAGCCATGAACAAAGCTTTCTTGGCCTTGCGAATATTCTTGACATCGTGTAAGCTGCGGCGAACAATGTAGCCGGTTCCGTCCATTGTGGCTAACATCTCAGACATACGGATGGGGAAGCCGGTCAGCTCTACATCACGTCCGAAGGGGGATGAAGTTGTGGTCATGCCTGGCAAGGTTGTCGGAGCCATTTGTCCACCGGTCATTCCATAGATGGCATTGTTAATAAAGATCACGGTGATATTTTCTCCACGTGCTGCGGCATGCATTATTTCTGCCATACCGATGGATGCCAGATCGCCGTCCCCTTGATAAGTGAAGACCGTGTTTTGGGGAAGAACGCGTTTGATCCCTGTGGCCATGGCTGGAGCTCTCCCATGAGGAGCCTCGACGAAATCCATATTGAAATATTTATAGGCAAATACGGAACAACCTACAGGTGCAACCCCAATGGTTTTTTCGCGCAATCCCATCTCATCGATGACCTCAGCAATTAGGCGATGTGCAACACCGTGGGTGCAGCCAGGGCAATAGTGGGTTGTCAGGTCCGTAAATGATTCTGGCCGCTGAAAAACAACTTTGACTTCGGGTTTAGCTGGTGCTGTCATTATTTACCTTCCTCAACAATCTTTTCCAGACGAGCTATCCACTCAGCCCGGGCGTTGCCATTCACTGGTGCCTTATTCTCAGACACCCGGCGAATTTCATCCAAAATCTCATCAGGGAATGGGGTCATGCCACCCATGCGACCATAGAATTCTACGGGTACACGGCCTTCGACAAGTGGGACAATATCATCGAGCATCATGCCAGAGTTCATTTCAACCACGAGAATGCGCTGGACGCGTTTAGAGATCTCTTCAACCTCTTTCTTAGGGAAGGGGGCCAGAGAGATCGGGCGGAATAAGCCAACCTTGATGCCTTCTTCGCGCGCTGCGCGGACAGCAGATGATGCCACTCGGCCTGCAGTTCCAAAGCCTATCACCGCAAATTCTGCATCTTCCATCATCAATTCGTTGTAGCGAACTTCATTCTTCTCGATCTCCATCCAGCGCTTGACCAAACGGATATTGGTCACTTCTTCATCTGCAGGATCAATATAAATCGAAGAGAGGAAATTGGGTTCGCGTCCCTTGGCACCCGTAACAGCCCATTCGGGAGGTTCTTTTGGAAGTTCGCGCATCGGCGGAAGTTCTGCGGGTTCCATCATCTGGCCTAAATTGCCATCCACGATAACATGAACGATGCTGCGATATTTATCTGCTAGATCAAATGCCAAGATGATGCAGTCAACAGTTTCTTGCACACTGGCTGGTGCCAGCACAATGGGGAAATAATCCCCATGGCCGCCCCCTTTAACCATTTGGTAGTAATCTCCTTGAGAAGGAGCGATATTCCCTAGTCCGGGTCCACCGCGTATCACGTTGACAATCACCGCAGGAACTTCGGTTCCAGCAATATAAGAGATACCCTCCATCATCAGACTGATGCCTGGGCTGGAGGAAGCGGTCATGGTGCGTTTGCCAGTACAGGCCGCGCCATACACCATATTAACAGCGGCGACTTCACTCTCGGCCTGAACAAAAGCTCGGCCAAGCTGGGGCATTCGCTTGGCCATGTATTCGAGAAATTCCGTTGAGGGTGTAATTGGGTATCCGTAAAAGCCTTCACATCCCGCACGTATTGCCGCTTCGGCGAAGGCTTCATTTCCTTTGAGTAGTTCTTTTGCCACTGTAAGCTACCTCCTAGGCAGATTCTGGGGCTTTTTTCGAATGGACAGGTACTTCACGAAATACTGTAATTGCTGCGTCTGGGCAGATGATCGCACAAACTGCACAGCCTGTGCAACCTTCATCGATCAAATGGGCTGGGTGATAACCCTTGGGTGTCAGACGATCCATATTGAGTGCAATCACATCTTGAGGGCAGGCGCTGACGCATAACGCGCACCCTTTGCAATGCATATCGTCGACTTCAATCCAACCTTTAACGGGCATATAGCAACTCCTTATAAGAATCGCGATTTTATTGACTAATCTCCATTATATTACATGGTAATTATCACTATTTTTGTCCGCATTGCGTAGTGAAAACTGTCATTGGGATGTCAAACAAATGTACTCAAAGAATCTCGTATTAGTTTCTTGAATTATAAGCTCATGTTACGCACACGTAGCGAGGTTTCCCTGGGAATAGGGGGTCGGGGGCGAAGCCCCCACCCCCTATTCCCAGGGAGGTTCTCTTTAGGTTGCGTAGCATGAGTTATAAGGTCAAAATACCAAGCTAGGGTAAAACCAGTGTTACCGTAGTACTACTAACTTATGCTAATTATTCCCAACCAAACCTAACGAACTTCAACTCCATTTATTGCTACTATTAAATTGAGAAAGTGTGGATGTTGGGGTTTCTCGATGTTTATTCTTAAGTATTTTTAGTGAGGGTTAATTTTGGATAAAATACTTGTTGTTGATGATAATCGTCAGATCGCTGATTTTTTGGCCTATAAGGTATTACCCAATTTGGGATACAAAGGGTCAGTTGCTTACACAGGATCACGGGCGCTAAAACTCATCCAGGAGAGCTGCCAGCAGTTGAGCCTGGTAATTTTAGACTGGCAGCTTCCTGATATGACCGGTTTAGATATTCTTGCGCAAATGAAAAACCAGAATATAGTTTTGCCATCGATCATTATCACGGGTGAAGGCTCGGAGGAAGTTGCAGTGGAGGCCTTGCGCCTGGGAGTGCAAGATTACCTAATCAAACCCGTTGACACGGATGTTTTAGCAGAATCTATTGATCGGGCACTGGAAATGAATCGTCTCCGAAATCAAAAAGCCATCCTAACGACTCGCCTCAAACACCAATTAAGTTGGATGTCCGAAATTTCGAAGATTGGATTGCATATCACCGCTTCGCTTTAGTTAAATGAAGTGCTAAAGCGGGTGATCAATTCGGCAACAGAGATGATTTGTGCGGATCAAGGTTCGGTTGCTTTATTGGAAAATCCGGGGGAACATTTATACTTGAGAGCTGTGCGACCGAGTATGCATTCACTCGTTCAATATCTGAGGGTGCCGATCTCAATTCCCCAATTCAGCCGAGTGTTAGCGGGACGCCAACCTGTTTCGGAAATAGGACAGAAAGAAACAGCCTGTCGGAATTTGATTCACCTGCCTCTCATCGTGAAAGATGATGCCATTGGCGTGATCTCATTCTCTCGTTCGGGGGATGAGGATTTTTCAGGCGAAGATGAATCAAAACTTGTAGCCCTGACAGATTACGCTGCGATTGCAATAAGTAATGCAATCGATTTTGGGAAAGCTCAAAGCGGTGTATTCGTAAGTAACCATGCCGATGATTTGCAGCGAGCGATCAGTCAGAGTGAATTTGAATTGCATTATCAGCCCATCGTATCTTTTGATCGGCGAAAATTGATTGGATTCGAAGCCTTGGTTCGGTGGATTCATCCTGAACGGGGCATTCTTATTCCGTGTGAATTTATTCCTGCTGCCGAAGATAGTGGGTTGATCTCGGATATAGACCGCTGGGTATTGCGAAAAGCCTGTCAGCAGCTTTGCATGTGGCTGCAAGAATCTGTCGCGGACCCCCATATGAGCGTCAACGTAAATGTCAACGTTGAACACATTTCAGGTGCTGATTTTGTCGATTACGTAAGGTCTGTTTTGACCGAGTACAGATTAGATCCATCCAACTTGAAACTTGAGATCCCAGAAAAGACAATATTGCAGCAGATGGATAAATCAGTCGATTTGATAAAAGAGCTCGCTGGCCTGGGAATTAAAATTTTGGTGGATGATTTTGGGCGCGGATATTCGTCTTTGGGACAATTGGCCCATCTTCCACTGGAGGCTTTGAAAATCGACCGGTCGTTTACTAAGGGGATTCATGGTGACATTCAGCAAAAGGAAATTCTGAATGCCATTGTTGCGTTAACAAATCGGCTGAATGTCAATGTTATTGCAGAAGGCATTGAAACAACTTCACAGCTAGAATATCTCAAAGGGCTTGGCTGTTCCTTTGGCCAGGGATTTTTATTTGCGAAACCAATGGAAACAAGTGCCGTTCCCCTTTGGCTGCAATCATCTGCAATTGAAGCTAGCTTATCTTTCTAACTCATGTTACGCAACCTAAAGAGAACCTCCCTGGGAATAGGGGGCGGGGGCTTCGCCCCGACCCCCTATTCCCAGGGAAACCTCGCTACGTGTGCGTAACATGAGTTTCTAAATATTGGGGCTAATGAATGTGGATTCTAATTTTACGAGTTGCCGGACTAGAGCCACTCGAATTCTTTGTTAAACCTGGGGATACAACAATAGGCCGAGGAACGGGTTGTGATATTGTCATCAGCGATCCATCGGCTTCACGTGAACATGTTATGATCACCTACGACGAGATAGGTGATGTTGCTACCCTGCATGATCTTGAAAGTACCAATGGCACGTATATAAATCAAAGCAAAGTGGAAGCCCCATATCGATTGTTAGCAGATGACCGCATTCGCATAGGAAGTTCATTGATCATATCCAAGCGGTTTGATTCTGGGGAGCCAATAAAAGAACCTTCAGGGTCAGCAACATATACGCGGGATTTGCTTTTGCAGGCAGTTGATTATCATGCAGTTTTGATGTATGAAGTGGCACAGCAATTGAACAGCGTGGTTGAAATCGATGAGGCTTTGAGAAAGGTTTCTACGCTGATGAAGATTGCCATGGGAGCCGATCAATGCATTGTTGTATTGGCGAAGCAATTCGACGAGTTGACCGAGATTGAGATCCCCACCTCGATTGCCAAAAAGGTCATCTATTCAAAAACGGCCATCATTTCCCCAGACTCATCTGAAGGTGGTGCTGATTCCAGATCAAGTGACAGCGCCTTGCTCTTACGCGTTCATTCTGCTTTATGTGTACCTGTTGTCCTGAATAATGACCTGGTGGGCATCATCTATTTAGATAAGCGCAAAGAAAAGACGAGAAAATTCGATCGTGACGATCTTCATTTGGCAATTGCAATTAGTCATCAGGCAGCTCTCACAATCCACCGCATGAACCTTATGGAACAGTTGCGCGAAGAATTGAAAGTGCGCCAAGTGTTGCAGCGCTTCGTCTCACCGAAAGAGACAGAATACTTGCTGAAAGATGTCGTGACTGTTGGGCAACTCCCCGGCCTCTCCAATGAGAGTGCCAGTGTGCTTTTTACCGATATTGTCAACTCCACTGGTCTGGCAGAGAAGTTGGGTCCTACAAAATTTGGGGAGATGTTGGATACGTTCTATTTAATGCTTACTGAGATCGTATTTAAATACCAGGGTATTATCCGTTATCAGGGTGATGGTGTAATAGCAACCTTCCTGAGTCAGGGAGATTTGGCACATACGGCCAAGATCGCTGTTCAGGCTGGTTTGGAAATATTAAAATACGTTGCATCGTCCCCTGAAAGTTTCGATATTGGTGTAACCATCAACAGCGGCGAAGTTGTCGCTGGCTACGTAGGCAACGCCGAGCGAGTCGAGTTCACGGTCTTGGGCGATATTGTCAATGTTGCTCATGGAATGCAGCAATATGCCCGACCAAATCGATTGGTGATTGGCAAAGGGACTGTCGACAACTTGAATATTGGGAGAAGCAAGAATATCCGTCAATTAGAGCCAATCCAGGTTAAAAATCGACAAGAGCAGGTGGAGATCTTCGAAATCGTCAGGTAAGATTCTGTCGTTGACATTCATCCGTAAGCCCTGTATAATTATGCGGCCCCAGAGGCTTTGCCTCTGGGGCGAGTGTGTGTAATTTGAAAACCAAACCTAATCCCCAAGCTTCCCCGTGACCTGGCGGGCACGCTAACAAAGAACCACGCGCAGTATGCGGAGTGAAGTGAAGGTTGGAGGACAATATAATGTCGTACGCGATTTTTGATAATGGCGGTAAGCAGTATAAGGCCGTCCCTGGCGAAGCGGTCAACCTCGACCGTATGTCAGTAGAAGAAGGCACCAAAATCAATTTTGATCAGGTGTTGTTGGTTTCTGACGATGGTAAGGTACAAGTAGGCACCCCGACTGTGAAAGGTGCCAAAGTACAAGGGGTAGTCGAAGAACACTTCAAAGCCAAGAAAATCATCGTCTTCAAGTATATCCCTAGCAAACGATATCGTCGCACCAAGGGTCATCGTCAACAATACACCCGGGTTCGGATCGATAAGATCGTCAAGAAATAGGAGTAGCATCATGGCTCATAAAACAGGTGGCGGTTCAACCCGCAACGGTCGAGACAGTGAATCAAAACGCCTTGGCGTGAAGAAATTCGGTGGTGAGTTTGTTCGTTCTGGTAACATCATTGTGCGCCAGCGCGGCACTAAGATCAAACCTGGCCGCAACGTTGGTTTGGGAAAAGATTACACCATCTTTTCTACAGTTGAAGGTTTCGTTCAATTCGAAACCATTCGTGGCGGACGCAAACGCGTCAGCGTGGTTGCCGCTGAATAGAGGTTTTTTGGAATGAAGAAAGATATCCATCCTACTTATTTTCCCGAAGCCGTGGTTACCTGCGCGTGTGGTAACTCTTGGACAACGGGTTCAACGCAGGAAGCAATTCGTACAGATATTTGCTCCAATTGTCATCCTTTCTATACTGGTGAGCAGCGCATTGTTGACACCGAGGGCCAGGTTGATCGCTTCATGAAGAAGCTCCAGGCGCGCGAGTCACATATAGCTGATCAGAAAGCCCAGGATGATGAGCGACTTTCCCCCACGCGACCAATTGCCGAACTGGAGTTGGGCTCTCGTGTGGAAAAGGCGCTCGAAGAAGCTGGTATCACTGAAGTTGGCCACGCCATGGAAAAGCTTGAACTTGGCGACGCTGCTATTCTCGAGATTAAAGGTTTTGGCCGCAAATCCCTGGCGGATTTGAAAAAAGGTCTACGCCGATTGGGCTACGAATTACCCGAACCAGAAGCAATTTCCACGTAGAACTTCCCGCAATAACAATTTTGAAGTAAACTTAACAGGCAGATACGAAAGTGTCTGCCTTTTTGTTTTGGGGACACGGTTTCCTTGGAAAGAATCAAATTTTCAACGCAGTTCATTACTTTTGAGGAGCGCATGAAACACCACACCGGATCACTTGAAATTGTCACAGGATCAATGTTTTGCGGAAAGACTGAAGAACTCATCCGTCGTTTACGCCGGGCGACCATCGCCAAGCAGAAGGTGCAGGTTTTCA
>JADHTJ010000175.1 GCA_016785015.1 Anaerolineales bacterium | reverse complement strand
CTTTGTTTGCTGACCCTCCATCCATCAATGGGCGAGGGCGGCTGCGGTTCTTTTGTCGCTTTCGAGAACTGGTTATGCCAATCGGACCTTGTTTTTCTGTCATCGGAATACTACCTCTTGTCACCTATCATTCGTTTGTTGAGACCGCACAAAGACGAATTGTAGCACTACTTCCCAGTGCCGCGAACACTGGGAAGGTTTTTGTGGCTTAGTTTTGGTTATTTTTCTCGGATTTTTCAGGCTTTTGGATGCGAAGGCGGATCCTCGCCAGCAGCTCCAGCAGCGCTCTAACCCGAGGTGTGAGTTTCTTGACATCTTTGTCTTTCGTCATGGGTACTATCTCCTTATGAGTAAGTACCCGACCGGTCGGGATGTTTGACAAAAGCCCAGGGCTGTGCCATATTTGGCGTGTTTTGTTTGCAAACATGAAATCAGCTAGCCAAGGTTTTAGCATAGCATTTACGAGTTGACAGGACTACCCCAAAAATTGACAGGTTTTATGCCACGAACGCGAGAAACGATCATCATCCCTTCAAAGACACTCTTTGGCACTCGGCTTTCTTATGTGCTGGCTCAAATGGGGATCAAGCAAGTGGAATTGAGACAGAGATTGAACGCACACTATTCTTATCGTGATGTTTCAAGAAGCCTGGTTTCGCGATGGATGTCAGGCGAACGGGACCCAACACCATATTTGAAGGAGATTGTCGAAGTTCTCAAGGGTGATTTGAAAAAAATTTTTCAACACCGCGGGCAGCTCAAGAGATCACGGATTGGTATGCTCACCTTGAAGTTGAAGATATGTTGCTAAAAGACGGATTCGCTAACTGGTTTCCCAGAAGACGCGCCCCCATCATCGCGGGCAGGATCCCGCACCTGAAGCTCCCTGACGCTTATCTCCGCCGCCCTAAGGTTCGAGATGAGATTGTTTCGCGGCTGCTGAATATTGATCCGCAAACAGGGACGCTGCACGAGGGCATCGTCGCGCTGGCGGGACTTCCGGGCGCGGGCAAGAGCAGCATGGTGCTGGAAATTCTCGAGAAAGTGCGGCCTTACTTCCTCGGAGGGATTTTGTATGGCGATCTAAAATCGCAGACGCCTCAGGAAATTGTGGAACGATGGTGCCAGGCATTGCAGATAGATCATTCTCCCGTACAGTCCCTGCCGGTGTTGGTGGAGCAGATGGGTGAAGTACTGGGTGAAAGCGAAAGCCGGTGGCTGATCGTTGTCGAGAATGCCAGCGACGGTAAATTGCTGCAAGAGTTGAAGCTGCCCAATGCATGGCTGCTCGTTACAACCTATGGAGTGCCCTCGCTGCAGCCCTTGGGGTGGGAGAGATACATGTTCCAACTGCCGCCCTTCGATGAAGACGAGACTGTCGAATTGCTAGAGCGTCGCTTAGATGACAGGTGGGATCGAGATACCAGTACGAAGAAAGCGGAAGAACTGCATCGTTTGGTAGCTGGATTGCCAATGGCAGTTGGGATTCTGGCAGCCGTGATACGCTCACGGGGTTGGGAATTTGTCCTCGAGCGGCTGCGAGATCGAGAGCGAGCTATTTCTGTGATTCAATGCAGCCATGGACAAACGGCTGCCACATCTTTGGCACTGGCACTGGATAAATTCCTGCCCAACTTATCCGGTCAAGCCAGGACGTTGCTCAGTTTTCTGGACTCCGATGAAGGATATCCAGCAGCATTGCCATACAACCTGAGTAAACACGAGGGTGTAGATTTGGGCGGGATCGATGTGGAAGCTGTTCAGTATGAGTTGATGGAGCACTTGATCTTGAAAAGTGATGACGGGCATGACTTCCGCCCACATCGTCTGGTAGCTCTCCAAGCTGCCCAGCGTATGTCTCGCCCGAAGACATGAGTGATGGTGGTATGATTATCCGGAAATTTTTATGCAATCTACGAGATGAAATATCATGAACGGCATCATCACCGACCTCGAAGACACACTCACCACCGGCTCGAGTTGGCGCGGCTTTCGCAGCTACTTCAAGCGGCACTACAGCGCGCTCAGTTACAACTTGTTTTTCTCTCGTTTCCTGCTGCGCTTCCCCTTGATGAAACTGGGTTTGCTCAACCGTTACAAGACGATGACCGCCTGGATGCAGGCCGAGATCGCCCTGATGCAGGGAATGCCCGTCGGTGAGATCAATGCCATGGCGGAAGAAGTGGTCTATCGCGAGATGTGGCCCAAATGCCGCCCGGAGATGTTCTCCGAATTGAAGAAAAAGCGCCTGGCCGGGGCGCAGATCGTGATCGTCTCGGCAGCCTACCAGCCCATTGTGGAAGCCTTTGCCCGCAAGATGGATGCTGGAGCCATCGGCACACCGCTGTTGGTTGATGACGGCAGGCTTGCAGGCTTGTCGCTGCCGGTCACTTCGGGTCAACACAAAGTAGAGAGGGTGCTTGCGAGATACCCGGATGCCCACATTTTGGCTGCTTATGGTGATACCCTATCCGACGTGCTGATGCTGGAGATGAGTGAGCAGCCGGTGGCGGTGTATCCCGATAGAAGGCTGCGCCGCGTCGCTGAGAAGCGGGGATGGCGTGTGATGCCGACAAAATCCCTCTAAGGATTCGCATGTTCATGACATCCGCGTGACTGAAATAAAAAACAGGCTTTGGTGAGCACTCACCAAAGCCTGTTATCTTACTTGGTTTCGAGAGTCTAAATGAATACAGCCGCTGAGACATTGAAGCGTTCTGCCAACAAGCGAATTTGCCGTGTATTGAGTTCCCGCTTGCCGTTCAGGATTTCCGAAATAACCCCTTGCGAACCAATTTCAGGGAGATCGGATTGAACCAATTCGTGCTCATCCATCAAAAAGTGCAGCACCTCTGATCCGCTGCATTCTGGCATGCGATGATGCTGTTCCTCGTAGGCGTGAATCAGCGTACCGAGGGTGTCCAACAGATCATACAAGGGGTGGCTCTCATCCGTGCCTACCTCATCTATCAAGTCATTGAGACGCGCCACAGCCTGATCATATTCCTGTTCGCTGCGGATTGAAAAGATAGGCTGGATCGCCAGCCAGTGTTTTTGTGTTTCACGAGTAAAAAGAGTCATCGTTTCCATGCTCCTTGGTCATATTCTGGGTGTGTGAGCACTTGCCGAATATAAACCTTGCCGCGGTTGAAATGGATAGATGCAATCAAACGGGCTTTGTTTCCTCCAACGTTGAAGACGATCAGATCGCCGACCTTATCCGCCGAGGGGAACGTCGCGCGCAGTTCATCGAAGCTGCCGAATTCACTTTTGCTGACGATCTTATACCACCGGGAAAGCGAACTTCGACTGTCGGGATGCTTCTCCCAAAATTGGCGCAGGGCTTTCCTGGAGATGATGTGCATAGAGACATTCTATCTCATTATGAGATAAATAGCAATGCCTGGATCAAGTGGGGGAAGCCTCGCAAGTGAGTTGCGCACCCTGACGCTATGATATACTAAGCGACAAAGAAAAAACCTCGCCAGGTTGCCGCCTGCGAGGGATGCCCTCAGCGTTATAAGGACGCTACGGCGATTGATTATTTTTTAGGGAAATCCAAAGGCGTAGGGGTAAACTATGATAACCTCTGTGCAATTGTTGAATATGTGAAGTCTTGATATTGAGTGTTTTCGTAGCTTGCCGCAAGGGAGAAAACAATAATGGACGAATATATAGCATTTTTTTCACTAGAACCGACCCAAGACAATAAGGGGCAAATAGGGGCGATGCTTGTCACAGATGATCTTGGCATGCCTCAGGAGTTTCGGGTAACTTATCCTGTGAAGCCAACAAATCTGCAAAAACAATTGTATGGTGAATCGCTAAACGGTCACATAGGCGTTACTCTCTGTGGCCAACCACTTTATAGGGCTCTTCAACATAAACCTGAACTTATATTAGTAAGCCAAAGACAATTTCTTTCTTTAGCTGATGAGGTTGAATCCAAAGTAGCTCACGTGAAACGGAGTGGTGAGACCATTGTAGTAGGAGAAACTGGGGACGAATCTCCTAATCAAAATATCCACTCTAAATCAGGACGCTTTCAGCCTGTAAATATCTTTTTTCCATTGGATTTGGATGGAGAGGAACAGGCTGAGATTACATCAACTATTGAGAAATATTTTCAGGGCATCGATTTGCTTGAGCCCTTCGATCGAATCAAGAGTGCATTAGAAGCTCTCGCGGAGCAAGATGAGAAATTCCGCTAATGGACTGAATTTGGGAGAATGATGTGCTATATCGTTTTCGGAACTGGCTGAAACAACAAACCCCGCTAAACCAACCAGAATTAGCTGAAATAAAATTAAAAGGGGTTGTTACTGAATTTGGAACAGTTGATGATACTGTTTCAATCAGCCTGCCAATTCTTGATCCAACTTCAATTACATCCGACTTATCATTATCAAATATAGGACTTTTCCCAGGTGATTTGAGTGAAGTTCAATTAGATGACTCAAATTATGAAAATTGCTTTGAAAGTTTGACTGAGCCAATAATTGAAGAAAAACCATTTGGAAAACTTGATTTTCTTCCAGAGACAATAGATTTACTTGAAGAGCTAGTTCCTCCTGGATATGCCGGAAAAATTTATGGAGAACAAGAAGATACCAAGAAATTCATACAAGAAAAATTGCCCTTTGATCCACAATCTGTTGACAAAACGGAGTGCAAACATGGTGCTCCCAGGTACGCATGTGCAATTTGCGACGAAGAAGAAGAGAAAAGAAAACTAAAAAGGAATCCTTATCGGAAGAAAATCAAGACAGTCAATGTGTTCGATTTGTTACTCCCGTTTCTACAACCCCCGTTCGAGCATATGCTCGATCAACCAATTCTCTTTCCCCCTGGTCTTAGACCCTATGATTATCAGGTAGAGGGAATTCGATTTTTAGTTGATGGTACATCAGCATTGTTGGGGGATGAAATGGGACTGGGAAAAACAATTCAGACAATCGTTGGAATCCGAATTTTAGTAAGACGTAGAAAAATAAAGAAAATCTTGATCTTATGCCCTCTATCTCTATTAGGAAACTGGGAGCGTGAAATCAAGAAATGGGCACCTGAACTCATTGTATTAAAGGTTAGAGGGGCAAAGGATTTGCGTGAATGGCTATGGAAAAGTAGATCAATTGTATATCTAACTACTTACGAAACTATGCGAGGGGATATGGGCAGAAACTGGGTGTCTACAACTGGCTTTAATCTAGTTGTTCTTGACGAAATTCAACGGATAAAAAACCCTGATGCCGGAATTTCTCGTGCAGTTCGTAAACTTGGTCCACACTACCGGTGGGGACTTTCAGGGACGCCTCTTGAAAACAAGATTGATGACGTAATCGCAATTTTTCGATTTTTGGGGCCAAATATTTTTGAACGCGATAGAGAATATTCAAGCTATCATGTTCGAAGGATAATAAAGCCATATTTTTTGCGCCGCCGTGTGCAAGATGTTAGAGATGAGCTACCAGATAAACATGTTAGTGAAATATGGTTAGATCTGAATGATTACCAACGCCAAACCTATGATCGTCTTCTTGAAGATGCAAAAACTCAACTGTTGAAACCTGGAATTACACGGATTCATATATTCTCTTTGATAAACCAGCTAAAGCTGATTTGTAATATGGATCCTTCTACAGGGGATTCAAGCAAAATTGATTATCTATACGATCAATTGGGGGAGATAGTTGAGAGCGGAAATAAGGCTTTGGTATTTTCTCACTTTCCTAATAAAACATTAGCGGAAATAAAGGACGAACTGGCTAATTATTTCCCAGAGATATTTCATGGTGGATTAACGGAGAAACAAAGAGAACGAATATTCATGGATTTTCAAGAAGGAGAATCTCCAAAAGTACTTCTGGCTTCTGTCAAGGCGGCTGGAATTGGGTTGAATCTTACTCGCGCAAATCATGTCTTTCACTTCGATCATTGGTGGAATCCAGCAGTGGCTCGCCAGGCTGAGGCGCGCGCTTGGCGAATAGGCCAAGCTTTGCCCGTATTTGTACACGATATCTATACAAATGATACAGTAGAGGAACGAATTTACCAGATATTATCTGAGAAACAGGCATTGTTTGATGAGGTTATTGACGACTTATCATCTGAATATACAAGTTCTACCTTCTCTGATGATGATCTATATAAGATCTTTGATCTTGAGATGCCAGGCAGTGAAAAAGTGTCAGAACCAGCACAATTCGCAACAGGCACGTATTCATTGAGTGAATTTAAAAAGCTTACCCCGAATCAGTTTGAAACATTATCTGCCAAGTATTACGAAAAGTTGGGATTTGTCGTCAAGGTTACAGGCGGTGCTTATGATGAAGGTGTTGATATCAGTGCCCGGCGTGCAACGGAATTGGGTTTAGAACAGCTTATAATTCAGTGTAAGCACTATCCTGAAAGTACCATTGGCCCAAATGTTATCAGGGAAATGATTGGTACGCGTGCTATCCACAATGAAGCAACAAGTGCTACCCTGATTACTTCTGGTACATTTTCTGATGAAGCTATTCGCTTAGCAAAAAAAAATCAAATAAAGCTTATCGATGGAACATACCTGATTACATTGCTTAGGAAACATAAAATCCCAATTAGTGCATAGGAGCACCTATGGCCGTAGCCAACAACAACGAAATCGAAAAACGACTCTGGAGCGCTGCCGATGAACTACGCGCCAACTCCAAACTGAAATCATCCGAGTATTCGGTGCCGGTGCTGGGGCTGATTTTCCTGCGCTACGCCGACACCAAGTTTGCCCAGGCGGAGCAGGAACTCGAAGCTCAAAGCCAGGAATCCACCCGAAGACGGCGGACCCTCTCCAAACTGGATTATCAGGCCCGCGGGGTGCTGTATATCCCATCTGAAGCGCGCTGGTCCCGCTTGATGGAACTCCCCGAATCCGAGAACATCGGCAAAGCGATCAACGATGCCATGCGGGCTATCGAAGCCGAGAATGACGACCTGCGCGATGTGCTTCCCAAAACGTACAACCGCCTGGATAACCAGGTGCTCTTCAACCTGCTGAAGAATTTCAACAGCGTGCCCATGACCATCGAGGGCGACGCCTTCGGTAAGATTTACGAGTATTTCTTGGGCAACTTCGCCATGACGGAGGGCCAGCGCGGCGGGGAGTTCTTCACACCGACGGCCATCGTCAAGCTAATTGTGGAGATCATCGAGCCGTTCCGGGGCAAGATTTATGATCCGGCTTGTGGTTCGGGCGGTATGTTTGTGCAAAGCGCCCGCTTCCGGGATGAGCATCGCAGCGGCCCCCAGGATGTGATCAGCATCTACGGGCAAGAGCGCGTCGCTGAAACCGTGCGCCTGTGCAAGATGAACCTGGCGGTGCACGGTCTGAGCGGGGACATCCGCCAGGGAAACAGCTATTACGAAGACCCCCACAACGCCCCTGGGATGTTCGACTTTATGATGGCCAATCCCCCCTTCAACGTCAACAATATCGATAAGGAGCGCATCAAAGATGATACCGCCCGCTTCCCCCTGGGGATGCCGCGGGTCGATAACGGCAACTACCTGTGGATTCAACTGTTCTACAGTTCACTGAGTGCCCCTTCGAC
The DNA here is from genome assembly GCA_016785015.1 of Anaerolineales bacterium. GTDB lineage: Bacteria > Chloroflexota > Anaerolineae > Anaerolineales > UBA11858 > NIOZ-UU35. The sequence goes on along the minus strand of JADHTJ010000175.1, from coordinate 732 downwards.
TGACCGCTCAGGGGGACGGGCTGGTTTCGTGATGGCCAACAGCGCCAGCGATGCCCGCCAGTCAGAGCTGGATATCCGCCAACGCCTGATTCAGGACGGTGCAGTGGATGTAATGGTGGCCGTGGGGGGGAACTTCTTCTACACCGTGACCCTGCCCTGCACCCTGTGGTTTTTGGATAAGAGCAAAGGCGGCACCGACCGGGAAGATACCGTGCTCTTTTTGGATGCCCGCAATATCTACCAGCAGATTGACCGCGCCCACCGGGATTTCACCCCCGGGCAAATCGACTTTCTCGCTTCGTTGGTGCGGCTGTATCGTGGGGAAGATTTGAACGGTTACCAATTTGCCCCTGACGATTTAAATTTAACCGTTCCCCAGGTGGAGCAGCTGACTCAGATTTTCGAGGGCTGCCGCTATGAAGATGTCGCCGGCTTGTGTAAGGTTGCCACCCGGCATGAAATAGCCGCGCAGGGCTGGAGCCTGAACCCCGGGCGCTATGTGGGCGTGGCCGAGCGCGCCGCCGACGATTTCGACTTCGCCGAACGCCTGACCGAACTGAACGAAGAATTGGAAATCCTCAACAGCGAAGCCCGCAAGTTAGAAGAACAGATTGCTGAAAATGTTTCACTTATCATTGCAGGGGGAAATATCTAGCATGGTAACAAATAGCATTTCAGTTCCACTAAAATCTATGGGTGAGTTTAGGAACGGAGTCAACTTTAGCAAAGAAA
>JADHTJ010000174.1 GCA_016785015.1 Anaerolineales bacterium | reverse complement strand
CCCAATTTTCGTTAGTTGATTTTCTCTGAAAAATCTCTGCACCACAAATCCCATACCTTTAGCTTCGAGACGATAACACTCTGCGCGGAGGCCATTTGCTTTCTAGTCTCTCCGCTCAGGGTATTACGCCACATCAATTCCTAGTTTGATTTCTTGCGTAACATAGCGATCCCCAGCCAAATGAACCAAATGATCTGGGTCAGGCCAAAAACGCTTGCCAGGTCACGGATAGGAGGTACGGCCGAGAGAATGCCGGCTACACCGATTGCCAATCCAAGGTAGTTCAATGCCTTAGAAAATGTTCCGGATTGCAAAGCAGCCCAGCTTACCAGCAGAACCCACAAACCGCCGACAATTTCATTGCCGCCACCGATGCCATCTCGCACCGCATCAACTGCCGCCCAGATCGATGCCGCTTGAGCAGGGTCAGTGTTGTTGATGCCGACGACTGTTTCAATGCCAATATTGGCGATCATGCCGCTGGCAATAACCAAACCGGCCCAGATCAGCCCGGTAGCAGTGGCAATCTGTATCAGGGTAGGTGAGCTGGTTTTCAATCGTTCGTTGAGTGCCAGCGCTAACACAACCATAATGAAGCCCCATACCACATACACGGTCAGGTTCAAGAAATACCAGAGCCCCTGGTTTTCTACAAACGAAGCCACTTTCTGGGCTGGGGCAAGATCGCTTGAATAGCCCAGAACAACTCCCCACAATACAAACCCTACCAAATATGCCGCTGCGGCGTACAGTGCAGCAAAACCACCCAACTTTTGTAGATTCTTCATTTTTGTTCTCCTTATATATATTGATTTTTTCGACGAAGCATTTGTTTTACCCGTCGTTTATCCGCCAAAATAATGACCCACCATATCCAAAGAATCAATCAATCCGTGAGCGAGGATTAATGGCCAGAGATTGCGCCCGACAACCAGATAAGATAGGCCAAATACCAGACCAATCATGCCAACTTTGAACATTCCTATTGGGCTTTGATAAGCATGAACTAACCCAAAGATGACGGCTTGCCCAACCAGAGCAATCACCCATGCAAGCCTCGATTGAGAACCAAAAAGATCAAGAAGCCGGTTCATCAGGTAGCCGCGAAATAAGAACTCTTCCAGAAACGCGGCTGTAATCCAAATGTTCACCAGCATAATAATCAGGTTTGGAAGGTCTCCTCTAAGATATTCAAAGCGGCTCAGGTCTTGAACACCAGCATTCGGAAGAGCGTTCATTATGGGATTGATGATCAGTTTGACGGTTAGAAGGACAGCCAGCGCGACTCCCAGGCTCTTTAGGATTGTCAGGAACCAACTTTTGGGGGAGGTCAAACCAAAATAACTCCATCCTACACCTCGCCTGCGCGACACAACCCACAGAATTACCAGACTGACTGTCAGGCCCAGATAGGTAATTGGCCCACCTAAAATTATCAGGTTGCCCCCGAGGGATATGTGTTTACTTCCAATTAAGTCGCTGATGATTAATCCCACCCAAAAAGGGAGTAAAACACCTGCGATTTCAAGAAGTATGGCGGGTTTATTGGTTTGATGGGTTTTCTCGGTATTCATTAAATTTCTCCATGAATGACTTTCGTTTTTCTGCTTTTTCCTTGAAGACTGATAGCAGCTTGACGGGAAATAGAAAGAAACAAATTGCTGCCAACAAAGGTTGAGAGGGCCAAAATCAGGTACTTCAATAGCGAAGGGATTTGTGCATTCAGCATGAGGTAAGCTATTCCCCCTAAAATTGCCACATGAATAATGTACACGTAGTAAGAATTTCTATTCAGTTCCTGCCACAGCTTGCCCGATTTATTCAAATAAAGCCGAAAGGTTTCGATCATTACATACATCATGCAAAGTAATGAAAGATAAAAACTAAACCAATAAAACAGCTTGTCTATTATTCCCGAGAAAATGAATCTACCTGGGCGAATTAAGGGATAGATCAGGAAATAAATATAAAGATTGAGTGGGATCCACGCAGTCGCATTTGCGAAAACATATAATTTCTTGTTTGCAGGCTTTCTTTCGAATACTTTTAAGCGATCTGATTTCGCTCCGATCAAGAAAACCAAAAAGTATGTTAATAGCCGCTCGTTTTGGAAATCTAGAAATATTGTTTTGGTCCAACCATCAAGATTGAAAATATCCAAAGAAAAGCTGTACACAACTCCAATCATGAAAGAAGCCCAAATGGCTCCCCAAAAAGACAGTCTCGGCAATCTTAGATTGAGTTTCGAAATAACCACAAAGAGGAGGTGAAACGCAAATAATATCGGAAGAAACCAAAGCCAACTCTGGCTGATTAGGCCATTGCTAAAGTGAAAATACTGGGTCCAGTGTTCTTGCGTTAGTCCACGAGATGCTAAAAATATGAATTTATAAATGGGCATTAATATTGTGATAGAGATTAACCAGGGAACCATCAAGCGTTGGAATTTATTTTTTAGGTATGCAAAGCCATGATTTTTGGATAGTGACAAAGAAGCAAAATATCCTGCAACGAAAAACATGCTTGGCATCATAAAGGTATCGAAAATCAAATTTAGAATGCCAGATATATTATTCGTAGTGGGATCATCAACAATCCAAAAAGAAGCCGTAATACCGCTACTCTCATAGACAGCTCCTGCATGAAAAAGAATCACTAATGCAATAATTGCCGTCCTCAAGTTGTCGAAAAAATGGATCCGATTTTCTTTGCGATTGCGATGTTTCTCGTCCATCTACTGAGATTCCTTTCATTGAAGATTGCGTATTTCGAGCAGTTGTTTTATTTCTGCGATCAACTTAGCTCCCGGTAAACCTTTGACAATCACAAATTCAGCACCTGCATCAAGCAAGACTTGACGTTGATGATTGTCGTTGGCGAGAACAATGCAGCGACTTTTGGGCCAGTTTGTTTTGATGTTTTGAACGATCATCGGTACCATTATTCCTGGAACATCCTGGTCGAGAATCACTAAAGCCGGGTTATATTTTTCGATGACCTTCAACGCGGAATCACCTTCGCCGACTACCAGCACATCCACATCAAGATGTGTGGTCAACAGTGCTTGCAGACCAATCTGCAAATCTCCGGGAGGGCTAACAATCAAAATGATTACCTTTTTATTCAAGAGCATTTCCTTAAGTTTGATTGATGATGTCCATATCATCGCACACATCTTTGTTCAACACATCGGATAGAAACTTAGATAGTGATAATAAAAAGACCGCTTTTCAGCGGTCCAATGTTGAGAAAATCTTTAGGAGGGATTGGTAAAAATACTTAAGGCTATTCAGGGGTCAAGTCAGTAAAACCTTTCCTGAGCGCATAGAGCGCAGCTTGCGTGCGGTTAGCAAGATGCAGTTTGCTGAGAATATTACTGACATGGGCCCCAACTGTGCGTTCGCTAACGACTAGTTGATCGGCGATCTCTTGATTTGAACGTCCTTTGGCGACCAGTTTCAGCACTTCTACTTCCCTCTCTGTCAGGGGGTCATCGATGGTCGGTTTCTCCGTTGGGCGGTTCAACTCCTCAATGAGTTTCATAGCAATATCAGGGTGCAGTGATAATTTGCCGCTGCAGACATCATCAATCGCTTGAATTAACTCCTGGGGTGAAGAATCCTTTAGCAAATAACCAAGTGCTCCAGCCTTTATCGCTTGATAGACATTTTCATCTTCGGCAAAACTGGTAATTATCAATATGCGGACTTCGGGGTTCTCTTCTTTTATTTCTCGCGTGGCTTCGATGCCATTCTTCTCAGGCATCAACAAATCCATCAATATGATATCGGGTTTCAACATTTGAGCTAATTTGATAGCCTCGACACCATTTTCAGCATAACCAACGACTTCAAATCCTGGTTTAACAGATAATAATGCAGCAAAGCCCTGGCGAACCAATTGGTGATCGTCTGCGATTAATACTTGAATAGACTCACTCATCGATCTCTCCTCGTTGTTGCGCGCTATTGATGTCCTTGATGCTTATCTTAACGCTGGTCCCTTCGCCGGGATCTGTCTGTAGCTCCATATCTCCTCCCAACCGTTCAGCGCGTTCTCTTATGCTCTTTAGTCCCATTCCTCCGCGATCAGGTAGCGATAGTGGGTCAAAGCCAATCCCATCATCAATGATTTCCATTTCGATGCACTCATTTTCCAGGCGCAAATGGACAACCATGGATGATGCCGCAGCATGTTTCAGGGCATTGTTGAGAGCCTCTTGGGCGATGCGGAATAACTCCTGTTCGACATACCCGGGCAATCTGGCGAATTCTTCTACCTCGATGCGAGCATCAACGCCTGCGCGCCCTTCGACGGCATCCAAGCGCCTGCGAAGAGCGCGAATAAGGCCATCTCGTTCTAGTTCTGGGGGTTGCAGTTCGTATACCAATAGGCGCATTTCTTTTAGCGCTTGCAGCCCGATGATGCCAATTTGTTTGATTTGCTTTTCAATACTTTCTAAGCCTTGCTCATCCGCCAGGTGGCGCGCGGCTTCAGAGAACAATGTCAGACTGTATAAGGATTGAGTCACAGAATCATGCAACTCACGCGCCAGCCGATTGCGCTCGGAGGCGATGGCTTTTTCCATTTCACTTTTGCGCAGTATTTTCTGAGTCTCGATGAGTTCGTTTGTGCGTTGCTCCACTTGAGATTCTAAATCTCGTTCTCTAGCTTGGAGTGTTCTGATCCTCAAGTGATAGCCCCCATACACAATCCCCAGAAATGATACGATAACGATGCCTCGGAACCACCAGGTCGCCCAGAATGGCGGAATAATGTTGATCTTCACTGAGGTTCCAGTTTCGTTCCAGACGCCATCGTTGTTGGAACCTTTTATGTGCAAGGTGTAAGAACCTCCCGGTAAATTAGTATATCCCCCAAATCGTCTTGTCCCTACATAATTCCAGGATTCTTCAAATCCCTCCAAATAATAGGCATATTGGTTTTTCTCTGATTGGGCAAAGCTGAGGGCAGAATACTCAAACTCGAACGCGTTATCCGGCCACTTCAGGGTGACATCCTTTATAGAATCTTGATGAACGTTTTCTCCATTGAATTTTAGAGTTGTCAATACCACCGGTGGAATAGTGAGATTTTCCTGGATGTTCTTTGGGGAGAAGATATTGAAGCCCTCAATACCGCCAAAGAACATGTCCCCGTTCTCCCCTTCGGCACAAGCGGTTGCATTAAACTCATTGCTCTGAAGCCCATCGGAAACATTGAAATTTGCAAAGGTCTCAGAATCTGGATCAAACCTGGACAGTCCGAGATTGGTACTCATCCATAGGTGCCCATCTTCGTCCTCAGTCAAACAATAAATCGTCTCATTTGGTAATCCGTCTTTGCCTCGATAATGAGTGAATGTCTCTGTCGCTGGGTCGTAACGATTTAGCCCTTCTAATGTGCCAAACCAAAGGGTTCCATCTCGATCCTGGTAATTAGCAAGGACATAGTTGTTACTCAGACTGGTTGGATCATCCGGGGCATTATGGAAATGGATTATGTATTCTGTTTTCGGATCGATTAAAAATAATCCCGCGCCGCCTGTTGAAATCCAGATATTTTCATCAGTATCTTGCAAAAATCCCATAATCCAGGCAGAACTTAAGTCATGAGAGTCGGAGTGGCCATTTTTTTTGAATTGTGCCCAATGGTTGTTGTCATGATCATAGTGATATAGGCCACTCATTGTGCCAATCCAAAATTTACCTTCTGACATTTCGATTATCGCTCGAACGTTATTTTCATGTGAACCTGCCAAACCATCTGGATTAGCTTTGTAGCGAGTAAAACTCTGAGTTCCCGGATCGAAACGTTCTAACCCATTTTGGGTCCCAATCCATAATACTCCCAAACTATCTTCGAATATTGTAGAGACAAAATCACTACTAAGGCTTCCTGAATCGTTAGGTACATTACGGTAGTGAGTCCAATTTTCGCTCTTACGATCAAATCGATCCAGGCCTCCAAACATGGAGCCTACCCAAAGGGTATCTGCGTTTTCGGGATAAAATGTTCTAACCATGTTATTGCTCAAACCATTGGGGTTGTCCGGATTGTTTTTGTATAGGGCGAAATTTCTCCATCCCAAATTCAGTTTGTTGATCCCTCCACCGACTGAACCAAACCAGAGAACGCCCTCTCGATCTTGGAATATTGACATCACCCAATTATCACTCAAGCTATGAGCATCCCCTGGTATATTTTGATAATGCGTAAAAGTACCCTTTTCGGTATTCAACACACTCAGCCCGCCGCTACGGGTGCCGATCCAGAGTATGTCATTCTGATCGTGATAAACCACGAATACATCATTGCTTCTCAGGCTTTCTGGAATATTGAGATCATTTTGAAAGTGCTGAAACCGCGTATTTTCCTGATCAAGTTCATTGACATCACTCAGGATAAGTTTATTTATCCCTCCCCCATCTGTTCCAATCCATAACGTTCCATCCTTATCTGCAGAGATTGCTGAAACGTTATTATGACTCAAACTATTAGGATCATTGGGGTCATTGGAAAAGTGTTCCCACTGGTTTTCTTCAGGGTAGAAACGGTTCAATCCTTTGTCGGATGTCCCAATCCAGAGCATACCTTCTTGATCTTCAAAAATCACAGAAACCGAATTGGAACTCAAGCCCTTCGGATGAGATTGGTAATCGATAAATGAATCGTTTTCCGGATCATAGCGGTTGAGCCCACCGTAACCTGTACCAATCCAAAGGGTGCTACCCCGATCCTGGTAAATTGTTGAGATAGCGTTATCACTCAAACTGTCAGGATCATTAGGACCATTGCGGTAGTGAACGAAAGTTTCTGTTTCTGGATCGAACCGATCCAATCCATCTTGCGTGCCAATCCAGAGCATCCCGGAATCATCTTCGAACAATGTTTGGATCCAATTCGATATCAGGCTATCAGGATCATCAGGATCATGCTTATAAATGGTGAAGTTATACCCATCATATTTATTCAACCCATCTTCTGTTCCAAACCACATGTATCCTCGACTATCTTGAAGGATGGAAAAGACAGAGCTTTGTGATAAACCATCGTCGATAGAAATCGAATCAAAGCGGAGATGTTGGCCTGGCGATATTTTTGGTATGGAGGCGTGGGAATCCGTGACCTGTTCTGTGGGGGTGCTGACTGGTAGTTGCTCTATTGTGGGCGTGGCAGATTCATTACAAGCGGCTGCTACAAGAAAAATGGCAATTAATAAAACCCCATAAAGCGTACGGACTGAACTCCGATGATCGGATCGTGACATGGTTCACCTAATAGATATATGTGTTGGTTTCAGCAAAAACTCAAGAATTTTTCCATGGGTCATTGAAAGCATGTTGCCCTCGGCATTCATATATCTTACCCGATTTTGGGTAACCAGTGATATTCGACGATTCCGGGTCTCTAGGAATCGCCGTGGTAAGGGGCCACATTTGGGGGTAGGCGGCGTGCTCCGCACGCTCCCTACCCCCAAATGTGAGGTCTCTCACGGCAATTCCCATAGAACCACGATTCCTTTTGTGCAGTCTGATCAGGCTGATCAGGTTTGATTAACAGAGATCAACGGCAATCCCAGATCGCGAATTTTTTTTAGGACACCATGCAAGGCCGACTGGTCGACAATTTTGCCCGTAAGCGTAGTCGTACCATCGTCTTCGTGAGTGAATGTCAACCCATCAAACCAGTCTGCCCAACTTTCGTTGAGATGTCCTTTGAGTTTGATTTCATAGATTCTGGCCGTTAGATTATTTTGAAGTTCAGCCATTCAGAACTCCTTATCGATTGCCGATGATTTGAATCCTTTAGCGATCAGCCATACTCCGACTCCTAAATCAAATGGCAAGTTTGGCAGGAATACAATCATCGGAATAGCAAGACCCAAGTGATCAAACAGGGATCCGATGAATGCCAGCGGGGCTGCTATCAGGCCCCAGAAAGTCAGAACCCGTGGGAGAAAGCCTGATTTGTAGAACAGGTAATAAAACAGGGTTGCCCCAAGAGTGTAGGGCAACATATGGAGAAAGTAGCCGAATTCCTGCAATTCATAGAACAAATTTCCCAGAGTCTGCAAATGGGCGGGATGTCCCGCGATGACAGATTCTTGACTGATGTGTAAAAGCGCGAAAGCCGCTATTCGGCTGACGGCAATGATTGCGGCGGTAACCAGATACAATCCCTGGGCCACCAGGGCTATCTTCCGGTTCTGCTTCTTCAAAGTCAGGTAGAGCAAAGCGCCCAGCATGACAATACCCATGACGGCGATCATCTCGCCCAGGATGCTGGCTCGCATCTGAGTAGGATGATTGGCAATGTTGGTCATGCTGGCGGTGATATTGCCTGGCACAATCAATGGGG
>JADHTJ010000028.1 GCA_016785015.1 Anaerolineales bacterium | reverse complement strand
TCTGTGGGCGGCGTGACCGTGCCTCTAGAACCTGCCGCCGTCACCCACTTCAACATTGTCATTCACATCGAAGACCCCAATCAGCTGCAAACCAGCCGCGCTTACTTCGAAGAGCAAACCGCAATATTTACTGAATTAGCCAAGATTATTCATCAACATGGCGGCTTCCTAACCATCCAACCCGAACAGGATTGGCCCCAGGCAGCAGAAGCCGGCTTCCACCCCGGTCTTTTGGCTGAGTTATCGCAGAATTACAACGTGGTGTATTCCAACCACACGCACGGCCCAAACTGCACCGACCCAGATGGTATCCCGCGCAGTTCCAACGATTGCAACACAAACCAGGGCTGGGCAAAGAATATCGACAATGATGCTATCGTCGATTATGCTCGGAACATGCGAGAATTATTTGAGAGCGCTTCTGGCATCCCCGTCACTGACCACAATGGCAATTTCGATTTCCCTGCCAACGACAGATTCTCTGAAGCAGGCATCAAGACTCTTTCAGCTTTCAAGGACAGAACCACCCAAGGTTCATATGATTACTTGTATAACAATCCCTGGCGTCCAGGACAAGTCAATGCCCTTCATGATATTGATGGTTTTCTCACCCACAATGCTAATGCCCAAATTACTTACATCCCAGGTTGGGGGCAAGCGCTTACCCGACACCCGCAGCGCGTTACCGAGCGCATCCAGCCTATGCTCAGTCAGTTCATCCGCTTCGCCGATCCTGTACGCGTCAACTCCTTTTACGTCATCACCCATGTGGGGCATTTCTATTCCCGTATTGGTGACCCCAATTATTTGAAATATAACCAGGCCAGCGGCGAAGTCCAGTTTTCGCAGGAGTTTCTCGATCATCTCAATGCTTGGAACGAAATGCTGACAGAGGTCATTGATCCCTTAGTCGAACAGGGTTATATCCAATGGACGAGTTTTGCTGAAATTGGAGAACTTTATGAAGCTTGGGAATCTGCTTGCCAGGAAGGTTGATATGAAAAAATATTCTTTTTTTGCAATTGTAGCTATCTCGGTATTTATTACCTATTCAATTGCGATTGCGGCCGAATCGCAGTCGTCTGCTATAAAATGGGATCTCTGGGTGGATGGACCTCACTTGCGTGGTGCAAACACCTTCCAACGACGAATTTACCTTGAGTTGGATGGGGCGGAATTTATGGGACCTGGACCTTTAGGGCCACCCTATACCCAAGCCGATTTTGATCTTCTGGCGGCGTGGGGTGCCAATTTTGTGAATATCTCACACCCCGGGCTATTTTCTGAAAACCCGCCCTATGAAGTCGATCTTGATGTACAAGAAAATCTCGACACGCTGCTTGAAATGATTAAAGAAGCAGATATGTTTGCTGTGATCAGCTTCCGCACCGGGCCTGGACGCAGCGAATTTGGCCTCTGTTGTTTTGAAGAAGTTGGCGATTGGTATGACGAGAGCTATCTCAACAATGAAGTCTGGCGTGATGAAAATGCCCAAGAAGCATGGAGTAAGATGTGGGCATATACTGCACAGAGATACAAAGACAATCCGATCGTCGTGGGCTACGACTTAATGGTCGAGCCCAACAGCAATGAAATCTGGTTGGATGAGTGGGATCAAGAGGTTTTCTATGCAGAGTATGCCAACACCCTTTACGACTGGAACCAGTTATACCCCAAGATCGTCTCAGCCATCCGAAAGACCGATAGCAGCACACCCATAATTGTTGGCGGAATGGCCTACAGCTCGATCGACTGGCTGCCTTGGATTGAACCGATTGACGACGTCTACGTCATCTATGCCGCCCACCAATACGCACCACATGGCTATACGCATCAATGGAGAGATTCCGATTATAGCTATCCTGGAGAGATGGATTTAGATTGGGATAACAGGGATGACCCGTTCAACCGTGCCTGGCTGGAAAATGAACTCTTCTCCATAATTGACAGCTTTGTTTCAAACCACGATGTAGCGGTGACAGTCAATGAATTTGGACTTATCCGCTGGGTTCCTGGCGCAGCGGCATTCGTTGCCGACGAAATAGAATTACTTGAAGCGCGCGGCATCAATCACGCGCTCTGGCAGTGGCAAACATCTTGGGAACAACTCCAGGAAGAAAATGATGCCTTCAATTTTCGTCACGGCCCAGACCCAGATCATCACGAGGACGTCAGCACCAGCGACCTGATTGAAGTTATCAAATCAAATTGGAGTAAAAATACACATCGCCCCTCAAATACCACTTTTGCAAATCCTTGATCATCTAAGCGGAGGCAACCAATTCTCCAAATGAGCCATCGAGCTCCCGGAAAATGTACTCAGGTTCAACAAGCCTGACTCCCCGCACATTGCTCTCAACTAAATCAACCGCTTCGGCATGTTGATTGTTTGCTGACAGACACAGTGCATACTCGAGAGCAAATTGGGCGCGCTTTTGAACATCAAAGTCCTTTTCAACAATTTGCCAAGCCTGGCGCGCAATATCTCTGGCATCAGCAACATCACCTCGTTTGCGAAGCGCACGAGCATAAACGCGCATTGATTGGGCTTCGAGATCCCGGCGCTTCAATTCGCCGGCTTGCTCAATTGCAGAGATGGCAGTTTCAACGGCTGTGGCAATTTCCATTTGCGCAATTAAACACTCAGCCTTCATCCAAAACACCTCACAAAGCAAATCGCCAAAACGGTGCATGTTGCTCAAATTTTCACCTTCCGCAAGAACGACAGCAGCTTCCTTCAGTTCGCCTGCTATGATCAACGCATAACCTTTATTGGCAATTGCCTGAACCATCGTACGAGTCAAATCAGATAATCGCGCGGAATGGATCGATTTTTCCAGATGAAAAATCGCTTCGCTTAGTTTACCTTGCGAAATTTTCAATTGTCCCAGGTTATTTCGAGTTATCGATATGCCTTCCACATCCCCCAGCGACTCATTTATTTCAAGAGCTAACGAAAAATAATTATTTGCAGATTCAAAATCCTGCATAGCGACTGACAAAATCCCTAAATTGGAATAAGTATCACTAGCCCCGTCTCGGAATCCATTGGCCTGATAAATCGCCAAGCCGCGCTCTGCCAGCTTTATGGCCTCTTCAACATTCCTCTCGCGATGCATGATGCCAGCTAACAAATTACATAGTCTGGCAGCACTGGCGGGATACCGATCCTGATTGAAGTTATCCAGTGACTTAACGGCTTGCTCTTTAGCATCCAAATTTCGATGCATATCAAAATAAATTCTGGCAAGCCCAATCTGGATTTCCATTTGTTCTTCTTCAATTGAAACAAAATATTTATCACTCGATTTTTCTATACTTTCATCGGACATATTCAATATTTTATGCGCCTGCTGGAAGAGGTTGAGTGCAGCTTCCAAATCGCCTTGCATTTGACGTGCAGATCCCACGCGACGAAAGCAGGCAGCGCGTAATGTTTTTGGTAAATCTTTAGAACCAGCTATAAGTTTTTGGGCAGATTCTACAGCCGTTGATGGTTCACCAAGGCGCAGATGGACATCAGCTAATCCTAGTAAAACTCTGATCATAGTCCTTGAGTGAGGCTGATATCGCTGATCAAGAATTGATTCGGCTTGGCGGAAATATCTGCGGCTTTCTTCCAGGGCATTTCGCCTGGCACATTTCTCTGCTGCTCTAACGGCATAGTATAGATTTTTTTCCAGCAAACCGCTTTGCTCAAAATGATAGGCTAAGACTTCCAAGTTCTCTTCTTGGTTCTCAGGATACAAGAACTCAATTGCCTCCCCAGCACGCTGGTGAAGCAACTGTTTCTTCGATCTCACCAAAGTGGAATATATCGTCTCACGCGTAAGCGTATGATTAAAATGATATTGAGATGGATTTCCGACCTTAGATTTTTGGAGCCAGCCCTTTTTTGATAATTCTGTCAATCTTTGAGCAAATGAACTCTCTGTAATCATATACTTTAGGGTAATTCGATCGAATACTTCCCCCAGTAAGGCTGCAGCCTGGAGAACATGCAACGACTCAGCATCAAGTCGATTGAGACGCCTTAACAACACTTCGCGATACGTTGTTGGCATTTGTCCGGACGTCGAATTCAAGGAGTCTGCTAACACCCATTTATTTTTAATTTTCTGCAACCATCGCTGCTCGACCAAACACCTGGTAGCTTCTTCAATCGAGAGCGGATGGCCAATAAACGGCTCATATAAGGCATCTAAACCATCGGGAAGAACATCGCTCTCGAGTAAATCCCTGATCAAATCCAGGCTTTCTTGTTCACCTAATTCAGAGAAGTTTATATTTAGGTAATTTTCCTGGCATACTTTTTCGACCTTTTTTACAAAAGAGCGATGCGGGCCAGGCATTTCAGATCTCGAGATCAGGATCATTGAAATTGGTGCCTCAGCGATGATTGAAATCAAGTAATCGAGCAGATCCAACGAACTCAAATCAATGAAATGCACATCCTCAAATACTAATACCAATGGCTGTTGCTCAGAGATTCTGATCAAAAACTCTCTAACACAAGCAAAGATCTCTTTGTTTACCGCATCGGGGGGCAAGTTACTCAACAATGCCTCGTCAGCTTCATCGGGAGGGCGCATGCCTAATATACTTTTCAGGCGTAAATATTCTGGATTTTCTGGAAGAAACACATTTTCGAGGATTTCTATCAACGGCCAGAAACTAATATTGGACCGAAATGCCTCACATTTACCATTTAAAAACATGGTGTGTTCCCCCACTGTTCCCATGACTTCCTTCAAAAGCCTCGTTTTTCCCATACCTGCTTCTGCTTCGATATATGTGATTGAGCCTCTATTTGTAGCCTTTGCATGATTGATTCTCTCGCATATCAGATCTAATTCGCCAGCGCGACCAACCAGTTTTGAGCTTGCTTGTGGAAGATCATGCTCATACCCCGCGTTCGATATCGCTTCCCCGAGCAGATAAACCAGTTGGGGTACTTCGCGGTCATCACAGTGGTTAAATAACTCCAACTCAAAGGAATCATGCAGGTTGGCAGGAATCTCTCCAGTGAGGAGCACCTGGAAATCCATTGCTATTTCAGCCAGCAAATCTGCTTGTCGTCCCAGCTGAGACACATTGGAAAATAAAGCAGCCTGCTCTTGGTTACAAATCAGTTCATTGACCGTCCCAATAGCAATACCAATTTTCATCTGCAGTTCGAACCCGTAGTTTCGCCGCAGAGACTTGTTCAAGCGGGCGCACGACATGATTACCGATTGAGCAACCTCAACAGCATTTAACACCATTCGATCAATCGCCTGGGGATATATATTTGACAAGATGAGTGAGATTCCGGATGGTATGGAAGAAAGGAAGATATTTTGCTTTTCAGCGAATTTCTTCAATTCATCGGTTAATCCTCTTTTGGCAACCAACACTTGTTCTAGCTGTTCATCAACCAATGCTAGGAGTGATGTGCGAATATCAACCACAACGACCGGATAGACCCATTTCTCATCCAATTTTTCCTCACCCACTGTTTGGTCAGCCATGATCTGGAAGACATACTCTTCCGCAAGCACAATATCTTTTTCCGCATCCAATTTCTGAAAAGTATCCAAGGCAAATTCCATGTCTTCAAGAATGACTTTTAACGGTATTACTCTCTCAACTTGAGCCAAATAAATCTCGGCTTTGTCGAGAATCAATCGCGCAACTTCATATCGATTACCGATTTCTCTCATTAGATTCTGTGCCACACGATTTTCTTGATGGGCTTCCTGAAATTCACCTCGAGTACGAGAAATGTTAGCCTTAACACGATACATCTCGACTTTGAATTCGTTGGTTGTAGAATGATCAATCAATTCCATAGATTCCAAAATCAATCTTTCAGCCTCTGCTATCTTTCCATTATTCAAATGCCCATCAGCAAGATAGGTATATGCCAGTGCGATCCAATCACTGGTGCTTTGAGATTGAGCCGTCTCAAGACCCATCTCAAAATCTGTTGTTGCTAATTTCAATTCTCCTGAACGTAAAAATACTTGTCCACGTGTTAGATAAACTGCACTCACATCAGACAATGGAAATTCATGGTCACTCAAAATGCTTATGGCAGAATTAATACAATCTATTGATTCATCAAATTTCCCCATATCCTGAAGTAATATTCCCAAATTCACCCAACTACCCAGCAAATTGTAATAATCTCCCACTTCACCTTGTACATAGATGGCTTGGCGTAGCATCTTTTCTGACAAAGTCCATTGTCCAATTTGATGATAAAAATAGCCCAAAGTTGTTTGCGATGATGCCGCCCCCCAAATATCACCCAGTTGTTCTCGAATTTTTAATGAATTTTCAGCCATCGAAATTGCTTCTTGCATTTGTCCCATCTTGAAATATATTGATGCTAACAGTTTATATGCATTTCCCTCTGACTCGAGTTTTCCTGCTTTGGTTGCCAAGCGCAAAGCTGATTCTGCTTTTGGTTGTGCTCTTTCAAAATCTCCTTCACTGTAATATATCCAACCAATTTCCATTTCAACATCCGCAATGTGAAAAGAGTGTTTTCCATTGAAATTTCTTTCCAAAATAACAGTTGCAGATTCAAAATGTTTAAGTGATTGACTAAGATCGTCTATATTGTAAAAAGCTAGACCAAGCTGAAAATAAATATCCTCTCTTCGATAATCAATTAACTGTTTTTCATCTAGACTATCTTGAGCGTTATTAAGTTCTTCGATTGCCGTATGCGACTCCCCCATCCGATTAAGCACTTCGCTCAATCCAATTATGGCATCAATGTAATCTTTTCGACTCGAATCACGTCCAACTATTTCTTTTACACGGTTAAAATATGAGATCGCTTCTTCATTGGCATATCTACCAACAGCTTGTTTGGCAGCACATAATATATATGAAACTGCATTTTCTGAATCACAAATTGATAAGTGATGGCTGATAACTGCGTCCGAATCAACATAATATTCTTCGGCAAATTCAATCAAAGTATCTGCGATGCTTTGATGAAGTTTTCGACGATCTTCAATTAGAATTGTGCCATAAATTGCATCTCGCAATAAAGCATGACGAAAAGAATAAAATTCAGAATCAAATCCAGATGATCGTCGCAGAAAATCAACTTGTAATAAATCTTTGACATTCTTGCGCAACTCCATATCAGCCATACCTAAAACCATAGCCAATAGTCTTAAGTGGAAACTTTGCCCAAATACAGATGCTGCATCCATTATCATTTTCAGATGATAAGGCTGGCGATCATAACGACTTAACAATAAACCTTTTATAGTTTCAGGGACTTTTCCAAATAGCTCACTCCACAGATCTATGAGGTTCCAATCACCATTCTCAAAATAAACAATTTTTTCATCAATAAATACCCGAACAATCTCTTCAATATAAAATGGATTTCCAGAAGTTCTTGTAAAAATGTTTTGTTTTAAGGTTTGGGGCAATTTAATTTTGTTAAGTAATAATTCGACCAGTTGGTCGCTTTGTTCATATGTAAGAGATTGTAAATGTATATTAATGAATTTTGCTTTTTGGGGGAAATTTGATTCGCGCAAAAATTCTGGTAAACATTTTCGATATTCTGATCGCGCCACAAATATCATCGCCAATGACAATTCAAACGTTAATCTGACCAAATTCGATAGAATTTCCATTGACGACGAATCTGCCCATTGGATATCGTCAAAAACCATCACTAATGGCTTTTGTCTCAACAAACTTCCTAGGATTCTTCGTAAAGCAACAACTAAACTTTTTTGATAATTTAAAAGATCACTACCCCCTTCTTCGCTCAACGATTTACCAAAAATAATGCCTTCAAAAATTGAGGAGTTGTCTTCTCCCATTTCGTTTGTTCGAGAAAGGAAATCAAATAGATGCTCTTTTTGATCAGGCAATGATTCTCTAGGATCGATTTCAGCAAGTGAAAGCAACATCTCCCTAATCAGGGCATATCCAGTCATTTCGTATTCGGTATTCTGTATGCGGACAATTCGAAAATTCAACCCCTCAGGCAGCAGTATCTCATCCAGTAGGCGCGTTTTCCCTACTCCAGCATCCCCCGTGACCAGAGCAACCATGCCTTGCTGTTCGATTGTTAATTTTTCAAGGTTTGTTATCAACAATTCATATTCACGGTCTCTCCCGATTAGTGGAACTGAACGACCTACTAGCCCTCGCATTGATTCTGGATTTTCTCGTACTTCAATAAACTCATATGCCACAACCGGCTCGTCGATACCTCGCAAGTTAAGTTTCACTGGAACTTGAAATTTAAAACCCAAGCGCATCTGGTGGTATACCTGTTCGGTCACAAGAATAGTTCCTGGACGAGCAGATGCTTGTAAACGGCTGGCCAAGTTGACCGTGTGGCCAAATATGCTGCTATCGAAAATGTGCCCAGTATCCAATTGACCGCTGATAACATGACCAGTATTGATTCCGATCCTTAATTGCAACTCCCAATTAAAATTTTTTAGAACTTCAAATTTTTGTTCTTCCATGTACTGTTGCATTTCAACAGAGGCAAGCAACGCACGACGTTGATCATCTTCAATTGCTTCGGGAATACCAAAAGTGGCTAAAAATCCATCTCCGTAATATCGATCTATCCGACCCCCATACTTTTTTATTACCTGTGCTAACCGTTCTAGAACGATTCTAAGAGTACGGAAAACGATCTCTGGGTCTAGTTTTTCAGAAGCACGCGTGTAATTTGTCATGTCTGCAAATAAGACGGTCACAAATCGACGCGATCCACGATCTTTAATAAAATTTATTCCATCCAATTCTTGGAGCTTAAAGTTCTCAATTTCCTCCCCACAGTAACCACAATAACGAAAATCTAAAGCGATTTGCTTTCCACAAATAGGGCAAGAATTTGCCATAAATAATCCTCTAATTGATTGTCCGGCCATTTCTTAATATTGATATTGCAAATATTATACTTTCAACAACAGCGTCATACTAATTCATTTCCGAGTATTATTTACGAAATGGTCATATAAAAAACACCAGCCAAGCTAGAAGCCGACTGGTGTAAATAAATTACCAAAATTAGCGAACACCAATGATTATGCAATTCTCAATTCATAGCACAAACAGCAAACCTCATTAAAATATTATTATGAGTCTCTAATAGATACACGGTTTTTTTACTTACCACCGATGAATCCAGGTTTATTCCGGCTGCTCCAAATATAGCCGCCATCGCCTTGAACATCAACTTGGGAAGTAGTGGGGTCAGACATTTCAAATCTCCTTTATGTTCGATCTATGAATGAATAAACTAATTCGGATTATGTAAATGTTGCAAAGATATTATAAAGGAAAACCTAACAAAATTGCAAGGTCAATTTGCTTTTTTGTAATTTTTTAAGAATCTAATTATCACCAAAGGAATCCATTCCTTTGGCTTACCATTTCTCTTTCCTTAAATTCGAGTCTATTTAGAGAAGTATTCTATGCATCGTGATCAGGGAGCAATTGCTCTACTCGCCTAACGGCTGGGAACATGTACCCTATTAACCCAGTGATGCCCAACAAAATACCTGAGAAAACAAACATCAATGCGATGCCAGCACCCGTACCTGTGCCTACCATCCAGCCAAATACTGGAGCTAATTGTCCTCCTTCAGACATGGCGGGCTCCATAAAATTATCGGCAAGAGGGCCTGCAATGAGCCAGCTGAGTGGAGAAGCAAACCAGGCTATCAACCGTCGAGTTGAAAAAACCCGGCCCTGTACATCAGGTGGCACTTTTGCTTGCCAAATAGCCTGATTAGAGGCATTCAAGATGGGCGCAAAAAATGAGACGATAAAAATTCCAATTCCCCATATTAGCAAAGAATTCCCCAAACCTGTCACCATTTGCCCAAAGAAACCGGCACAGATCCATCCAAGTAAAACGCCATGGATTCGGCGGTTGAAGCCGCCCCAAGCAGTCATTGCCAACCCACCAAGCACACCACCAACCGCACCAATGGACTGAACACTGCCGAAAATTATTTCGTTATTTCCTGTTCTACTAAGGATCATGGGCGCAAATACTGAGAATGCCAAAGCATTGAAGAAATTACCTATCAGAAATACCAATTGCAATGCAAATAGGCTAGGGCGAGCAAAAATATATCGAAAACCGTAGGCAGCTTCTTGGAAGAAATTTCCATCCCCCTCATGGCCCGCGGCACTTTTATCTGGTTGAGGAATATTCACCAGCAACAATGTAGTTATAGCAAAAACCGCCGAAACTAAGTCGATGGATAAAATGCCACCTATGCCTAAGGGTGCTATCAGAGCGCCAGCCAATAATGGTGCAACTACAAAAGATGCATTCCCTGCTAATTCCAACATGCCATTCGCCCGGGCGTATTGTTCTTTGGGCAACATAACTGAGATTGCCGCAGAATAAGCCGGCCATTGGAATCCTTGAAATATGCCAGTTACTGTCGCGGAAACGTACAAATGCCAGATTTGCAAGTTATCCGTCAGGAACAGGATCAACACGACCAACATGGTCACCGCAGCCGACAGGTCGCTGAGCATCATCATTATTTTGCGGTTGCTGCGATCAATCAAAGCTCCCACAAAAGGCCCCAAGATCACCATGGGGGTCACAAAAAAGAACCCAACCAAGGCTAAAGGTGTGGCCTTGCCAGTTATTTCATATGCCCACAGAGTCAGCGCAAAATTGCTCATCGCTGTGCCAATTAAGGAAATAATCTGACCTATCCAAACAACGGTAAAGCCTTTCATGCCGCCAAATTGGTTATTCGATGATTGCATATTATTCTCCACGAAATCGACCTCTTAAAATTCGGTTTTGACCCTGGCAAGTTATGGGCCAAAAAAGGATGATAATAGATTACGATAACGCAATTTTTCCATCACACCATCGATTGGCTATTTATACAATAAAATGCCTACACAAGCAATAGTAAAGGAATTCTCAATCTTGAAAGGATACAATTTAATCGAAAGAAAGTTTGACCAGATACCCCTCGTAAGGTATAATCGTCGGTCGGCTTAGAAGACAAAAAGATACTAAACTATTCAGCCTTCTATGGCAAACCGCACCTTGGCTGAACAGGCAAGTAATAAGCTGAACAGTCAAGTAATAAATAGAAAGATAGGAATATTTATATGCCAAAACGAACTTATCAACCCAAGAAACGACGCCGAATTCGCGTGCACGGTTTTCGCGCTCGCATGTCAACGCGCGGTGGTCGCGGTGTTCTAAAAAGACGCAGGCTAAAAGGGCGCCAACGCCTCGCAGTGAAGATGAATAATCACGTCAAAAAAACCAATTGGAACAGCTAACTCAAATTTGGGCTGGCAGAGTTCCCCTGAACAGGCTTTGGGGTGAAGCGAACTTTACGTCTGACCAGTGCAACAGATTTCAAGCGGGTGCGGCGACATGGGAAGTCATTTGCCCACCCGCTTGTTGTGTTGATTGTACTCCCTAATGATCTGAAAATTTCCAGATTTGGTGTATCCGCTGGAAGATCAGTAGGCAACGCTGTCCAACGCAACCGTGCCAAACGTCAACTCCGCGAAATCATACGCCCGCTCACTTCGGCAATCCCACCAGGTTGGGATATCGTACTCCTGGCTCGAAGTGGCTGCGCCAAAACACAATTTCACGAGATTAAGGCTGCTACTACCGAACTGCTAATCAAGGCCCAACTCTTCCAAGAATAAAAATGTCTACCGACTATCACCTAGAGAATACTGAATATATTGAGGATGCAGATCTGGCAAGCCATCATCACGAGCAACCACGCTTGCGCGATCTTCCCCTGAGCATTTTCAATATCCCCCGTATGCCTTTGTTGGCACTGATACGACTTTACCAACAGACGATATCGCGCGCCTTGCCAGCAAATACATGCCGTTTCTACCCCTCTTGTTCACACTACGGGTTTAGAGCAATCTATAAATATGGTGCGCTCAAGGGAAGCCTGATGGCAACCTGGCGCGTACTGCGCTGCAATCCATTCAACCCAGGAGGTTATGACCCCGTCCCCTAAATTCCAGCTCTATCTACCAGTGGTCGCTGAGCAATGATCAGGAATTGAATCGCCTGAAAAATACTCATCCCTGCTTGCTGGCCAAAGGCCCGTCTTCGATGTCGGCGCCGGCCGCTGATAGGAGCAACGGACAACATTCCCATGAAAACAAACCGCATTTCCCTAATTCTTTTTATCCTACTGATCTCTGTCGCCTTGAGTGCCTGCGCCAGCGGCAGCCGCGTTGTTGCGTCTGGCTGGGCGGGAATCACGGCAGATGAAGAAACTGCTTACCTGGCTTACAACACCCATGTTTATGCTGTCAATTTGGCCAATGGCACCGAAATCTGGCGCTATCCTTCTGAACCAGATCCAAGCATAACATTCTATGCACCCCCAGCATTGACAGAAGATGGACAACTGATCATCGGTGGGTACGACAATATCGTTTACAGCATCAATCCGCAGACGGGCTTTGTCAATTGGACCTTCGAAGAATCCGAGGGACGCTTTGTGGGCGGTCCTCTGGTAACGCAACATGGCATCTTCATCCCTTCGACAGACAATAAGGTTTATTCGCTTGGTTTCAATGGGCAACCATTGCGAGAAGCGTTTACTACGGAGGCCGAAATCTGGGCTAGCCCAGGCAGTGATGCTGAGTGCGATTGTATCTACGTAGCATCTATGGATCACAAAATCTACGCCATTAACGCCCAAACTGGCTCACCAAGTTGGGTCACCAATGACCTTGGTGGGGCGATTGTTGGGACTCCGGCATTGAGCGACGAACGCGTGCTGTATATCGGCACCTTTGGCGAAGAAATGATCGCCTTGAACGCTGATAATGGCTCTGACCTGTGGCGCTTTGCCGCCCAAGATTGGATTTGGGGCGGACCAGCCCTGAGTGAGGATACCCTTTACTTTGGAGACCTCAGCGGCTCTTTCTATGCCGTAGATCTACAAAGTGGACTCCAAAAATGGCAAATCCAACCCGGAAGCGCGGTAGTCGACACTCCGCTGGTAACTGAAGAAGCAATTTACTTCACTTCAGAAAGTGGCTTGATCGTATCTGTGAGCCCGGATGGCATCAACCGTTGGCAAAAAGAATTTGAAGGCAACACCTATGCTGGGCCAGTAGCTGCTGGCGACCTGATCTTGGTCTCCACTACACAGCCCGAAGCTCTGCTTGCAGCCTTCGACTCTAATGGTGTCCAGAAGTGGACTTTCAGTGACGCCAGCGAATAATAATCAAATATCAAAGTGAAATAACGGAAGATAATTATGTGGGATTCTTTCATTAGCCTAATGATCAATATCTTGCTCTACATTTATGCATTTGTAGGGCAAAACTTCGGACTAGCCATCATCTTGTTCACCATTTTGGTGCGCCTGGTAACTTACCCGCTCAATGCTCAACAGGTCAAGCAGAGTAAGGCCATGCAGGATTTGCAGGAAAACAAGAAATGGCAGGATATGCAGAAAAAATACAAGAACGATAAGGAAAAGTTAGCCCAGGAGCAGATGGCGCTCTATAAGGAATTAGGGGTCAACCCCTTTGGTTCCTGTCTGCCTACGCTAATCCAATTTCCCATCATCATTGGCTTATATCAAGCCATAATTCGAGCATTGGCGGTCAGCCCCTTGCAGTTGTTGAACCTCTCCAAACACATCAGCAACGGTGCCGATCTGATCCCGCTCAACAACCATTTCTTATGGATGGATCTCAGTTTGCCCGAAAAAGATTTCGGTCTGGCAATTGCCGGATTTGGCATTCCGATCTTGGCCATCGTCGTTGTTGTGACCAGCTATTTGCAAACAAAGCTGATGACTCCTCCTAGCACAGGTGGAGGCAATGACCAAGGTGCCCAGATGACCAAAGCAATGGGTTTGTACATGCCAATATTTATGGGCTGGCTGGCCTATAGCTTCTCATCTGGCCTGGCACTATATTTCGTTATCAGTAATACGTCCACAATTCTGCAATATGCCCTGATGGGCCGGCTAGATTGGAGCAACCTGCTTCCCAAAAGAGCCGGCAAATAAACGGAGGGTTAACCATGACTGACAACCGCGCCACACTAGAAATCATAGCCCCGACAATTGACGAAGCTATCGAAAAAGGGCTTGCTGATTTAGGATTAACTCGTGAAGAAGTTGATGTAGAAATAATGGACGAAGGCAGCGGCGGATTATTTGGACTAGGATCGCGCCAGTCCCGTGTAATGCTGATCGTAAAAGGAATAACCGAGTCTGGCGGTGAGCCTGATTCTACTCCTGAAGAGGATACTACCTCCGAAGCTAAACCCTGGCATGCCTCCCTTGATGATACTGCGGAAGTAAAAGATGATGCCAACGTCGTTGATGTCGCCCAGAGCGTAGTCAGCGATTTGCTCTACAAGATGAGAATCGACGATGCCAAAGTCGATGCATATCTTGGCGACCCCTACGGCCCACAGCAGCGTATTCCAGTCCATGTAAATATCTATGGTGATGATCTCAGCATCCTGATCGGACATCGCGGCGAAACACTGGAATCTCTGCAATATATTGCTCGCCTGATGCTAGGCAAGGAACTGGAGCGTTCGGTTCCGCTGATCATCGATGTAGAAGGCTACCGCTCACGCCGAGAACAGCAAATTCGAACACTCACGCGACGAGTGGCAGACCAGGTCATGCAGAACGGCCGCAGCCAGCCCCTGGAGCCTATGCCGGCCAATGAACGCCGCATTGCTCATATGGAACTTCAGGAAGATTCTGATGTCTACACGGAGAGTGCTGGAGTCGGCCGCCAGCGAAAAGTAGTCATATATCCGCAAGATTGAACAAGGCAAAAAGTAAATAAAAACTCGGTTTCTTTATTTGAATGAAGAAACCGAGTTTTTGATTTGGTTGTTTCAGGTATAATTCATCCATGCAAACCCCCGCTCCCTATGGCCCCATAGATTATCTAGTTGTTGGGCATCTTTCTGAAGATTGCACACCTGAAGGCATTCGATTAGGTGGAACAGCTGCCTATTCGGCCTTGACGGCGCGCTCCCTAGGTATGCGAGTAGGCATCGTGACAGCCTGGGACAAGGATCTACCCCTGCACTCACTTCAGTCTATCCCAATAGCCGGAGAAACGGTAGAGCAAAGTACTATTTTCGAGAATACTCAAACTGATAATGGTCGACAGCAATGGCTGCACCATGTGGCACCTTCGCTGGATTATTATCATATCCCGGAAACCTGGAGAACTGCTGGAATCGTCCATCTTGGGCCCATTGCTCAGGAAGTAGAGCCTTCGTTGGTACGTCATTTTCCAGATGCTTTCATTGGTGCAACTGCTCAAGGTTGGCTGCGGGAATGGGACATTGACGGAAAAGTATTCAATGCTGAATGGCCTGAAGCACCATTTGTCCTCAACCAGCTTGATGCCACTGTAATCAGTATCGAAGATGTTTCTTCGGACGAAAGTCGCATTGAGGAAATGGCCGATGTTGGGCAAGTATTTGCTGTAACCGAAGGCGCGGAAGGGGCGCGTGTTTATTGGCAAGATGAAGTGCGCCACTTCCCAGCAACCCATGCAACAGAAATCGACTCAACTGGCGCAGGAGATATTTTCGCCACTGCCTTCTTCATCCAGCTTCAGCGCACTGCAAATCCATGGAAAGCAGCGGAGTTTGCTAATGAAATCGCCGCAATATCTGTCACTCGCACTGGCCTGGAGAGTATCCCTGGACCGGACGAGATCTACTCTATTTATTCTGCACAAGTAAAGGTGTAATCAAATGGGAATTGTATACGCTATTGCCAACCAGAAAGGTGGCGTAGGAAAAACCACAACCGCCATCAATTTGGGCGCATATCTGGCAGAGAACTTCAAAAACGTCTTACTGGTAGATGTCGACCCACAAGCAAATGCCACAGCTTCGATCGGTGTCGATAAAGAAACTATCAAGGGTGGCACATATGAAGCGCTTTTAGATCCACATATTACCAATGACTTTATCCTTCATAACCCTCGGTTGAAAATGGATTTACTTCCATCGACACCCGCCCTGGCAGGCGCAAGTGTTGAATTGGTCAACGAAGATGGGCGCGAACAACGTTTGAAGACTGCCATCGAACCAGTCATTGATAAATATGATTATGTTCTGATCGATTGCCCCCCCGCATTAGGAATCTTGACTCTCAATGGGCTTGTTGCCGCCAAAGACGGTGTAATAATCCCAGTGCAGTGTGAATATCTGGCCTTAGAAGGTTTAGGCCAATTGATGCAAACATTAAACCGCATCCGCAGCGCAGTCAGCCCTGATCTTACGATACGCGGTTTGTTGCTTACCATGTTCGACCCTCGTACTAACCTATCCAGCGATGTTGTCGACGAGGTGAAGCGCTACTTCCCCAACCAGGTGTTCAATTCGATCGTACCTCGCAGCGTCCGGCTGGCAGAAGCACCCTCATACGGCATACCCATCTCTATCTATGATCCGAAGTCAACCGGTGCGGATGCGTATCGCGAGTTAGCTCGAGAAATGCTCGTCGCTGACGAGCCCAAAGTACCAGCTTTTGCAGAAACTTAGACCAACTCCAAATAGGTACCCTTATGCAGCGAAAACGCCCAGGTCTCGGTAAAGGTTTAGACGCGCTCATCCCCATGGATGATGCCTCCTCACCCTCTCCATCAAGTCCACATATTTCACCAGGCTCCTCGGGAGCGGCAGAAATTCCAGTTGCACAGATCAGCCCAAACCCCCGTCAGCCGCGTGCCCAATTCGACGCTGAGGGCATCACGGAGCTGGCATCCTCCATCAAAGAACACGGTGTCATCCAACCGCTGATTGTTACGCAGGCTGACATCCCTGGCAGCTACACATTGATTGCCGGAGAACGTCGACTGCTTGCCTCCAAAGAAGCCGGGCTTGAAGTTGTACCTGTGGTAATTCGTGAGGCCAGCGATCAGGAACGCCTGGAAATCGCCTTGATCGAGAATGTCCAACGCGCAGATCTAAGCGCTCTCGAAACTGCCGAAGCATACCGCCAGTTGGTAGAAGATTTCAAATTAGCCCACGGAGAAATTGCGAAGCGAGTAGGGAAAAGTCGAGTTGCAATCACAAACACATTGAGATTGCTGAATTTGCCCCCCAGCGTCAAACAAGCCCTAGCGCAAGGGAAAATCACCGAAGGCCACGCGCGGACTTTGCTATCCCTCTCCACCAGTCAGGCGCAGGCCGCAGCGCTGCAAACCATTATCACAAAAGAACTCAACGTCCGCCAAACCGAAGCATTAGTTCGTAAGTTATCGGGGGAAAAAACAGAGTCACAACCCAAACCCAGCCCAGTTCCAGAAATTACAGAATTGGAAGAAAAATTACGCACATCGCTGGGCACCAAAGTAACATTGAAACATGGTCAGAAGGGCGGCACGATCACCGTGCACTATTACTCTGACGAAGAATTAGACAGCCTGATTGAAAAATTTATGGCAGCTGAGTAGCAAGGTAACGTCATGCTGATACTTCATAATGCAAGAATTTATTCACTCGGCGATCCTTCGACGGCGTCTGCTCTAGCCGTTGATCGCGGAAAAATTGTTGCCTTAGGAGATGACAGGGAGATACTGACTCAGTTTGGGCAGGGCGCGCGCACATTCGACCTGGATCAACATCCAGTGATTCCTGGCCTGATCGATGCCCATGTTCATTTGGAGCATTACTCATTAAGTTTACAGAAAATCGATTGCGAAGTTCCAAGTTTGGCCGAATGTTTGCGGCTGGTCGCTGAACGCGCAAAAACAACGCCCCCAGGCGATTGGGTATTAGGCCACGGCTGGAATCAAAATTTATGGCCAGAGGGTTTTCCCAGCAAGGCTGAGCTTGATAAGATTGCTCCTAACAACCCGGTCTACCTGACCCACAAATCCCTGCATACTGGTTGGGCCAACAGCGCTGCCCTGCGTGCCGCTGGCATCAACTCCAACACTCCCGACCCATCTGATGGGGAAATCCAACGCGAAGAGCACGGCAACCCTACCGGCATCCTTCTCGAAGGCGCCATGTGGATGGTTTATGAAGCCATCCCTGAATTAGATGGTGATGAATTAGCAGAAGCGCTCAACTACGCTCAAACAAAACTTTGGGAACAAGGGCTAACAGGCATTCACGATTTCGATGGTGCTGCCTGCTTCGATGCCCTACAGCGTTTGTGGCAAAATGACAAGCTGCGTTTGCGCGTTGTTAAAAATATCCCAGTAGCTGATCTACCCCATGCCAGTGCCCTTGGGCTGCGCTCGGGATTTGGAGATGATTTCCTGCGAATCGGTGGGATCAAAGCTTTTGCAGATGGCGCTCTTGGGCCTCACACTGCGGCCATGCTGCAACCCTACGAGAATGAACCCGAAAATCGCGGCATGCTGCTCTTGGACGCCGAAGAGATCCTGGAGCATGGTCAGGAAGCCGCCAGCGCCGGTCTCTCGATGACAGTCCACGCCATAGGGGATAAGGCTAACCATGAAGTATTGAATGCTTTCGAGAGGCTTAGGGGCTTTGAAAAGACCCTAAAGGATTTCGAATCCCACAAGGTGTTGAGACACCGCATCGAGCATGTGCAACTTCTCCACCCCGATGACGCTCCCAGGCTCGCGGAGTTGGGTATTATCGCATCGATGCAGCCCATCCACGCCACTTCCGATATGGTCATGGCAGATCAATATTGGGGGGAACGGGCTGGGCATAGCTACGCCTGGCGGTCTCAACTAGATCACGGGGCAGTTCTTGCCTTTGGCTCTGATGCACCTGTTGAAGCGCCAAACCCTTTCTGGGGCTTGCACGCCGCTGTCACCCGTCAGCGCGCGGATGGCTTCCCTGGCTCCGAAGGTTGGTATCCGCAACAGAGACTAAACATCGATGAATCCTTAAAAGCCTACACGTACGGTGCGGCATATGCTGCTGGCACAGAAGAAATCCAAGGGAAACTTGCACCAGGATTTTGGGCGGATTTGGTTGTCTTAAATATGGATCCATTTACCTGTTCCCCAGAAGAGCTAAAAGACATCAAATCTCTGGGCACGATGGTCACTGGAGAATGGGTTTATGAATCATTTTAGGCTAAGTTTCTTCTAGTAGCAATTTTTTGCACAAATCTTTTGACGCTAAAAATAGGAATACGATTGTGCAAATTTATTACAGCAAATGATCTAAAATTATGCTCTTGAAAGGGTTTGTAATTAAAGAATGGGGTCTCTAGGAGTCGCCGTGGAAAGGGGCCACATTTGGGGGTATGGGGTGTGCTTCGCACACCCCATACCCCCAAATGTGAGGTCTCTCACGGTAATTCCCATAGAACCAAAGAATGATCCAATTTGAATATAAATTGATATACTTCAATTCAAAATTAGTTTTCACAAAGAGGCTCAGATGACACACTATCTCATAACAGGCGGGGCAGGGTTTATTGGCTCTCATCTTGCGGACGCTCTAATTAAGCAAGGGGATGAAGTAACTATTATTGATGACCTTTCAACGGGTCGGTTTGAAAATATTCAGCACCTTGTTGATAACCCGCGCTTCAATTTCGCCATAGATACTATAACAAATGAAGTAGTTTTAGACCGATTAGCTAGTATGTGTGACGTAATTTTTCATTTAGCTGCTGCCGTGGGAGTAAGGCTAATCGTTGAAAATCCAGTACATACCATTGAAACTAATATCATGGGTACGGAG
Organism: Anaerolineales bacterium; assembly: GCA_016785015.1. Taxonomy (GTDB): domain Bacteria; phylum Chloroflexota; class Anaerolineae; order Anaerolineales; family UBA11858; genus NIOZ-UU35. The sequence continues at coordinate 19,695 of JADHTJ010000028.1, read as the reverse complement.
GCGGTACTGAAGGTTGCACAACGCTATCGCGCCAAAGTGTTATTGGCTTCGACTTCCGAAGTATATGGCAAAGGCAACCGGATTCCATTTCGTGAAAATGATGATGTTCTTTTAGGCGCTACAATTTATAATCGTTGGGCATACGCTGCATCAAAAATGATAGACGAATTTCTAGGTTTGGCTTACTACCAAGAAAAAGGGCTTCCAATTGTTATTTTCCGGCTTTTCAATACCGTTGGGCCGCGCCAAACAGGGCAATACGGGATGGTAATTCCACGATTTGTGAATCAAGCCTTGAACAATGAACCAATTTCTGTTTATGGTGATGGGAAACAGCAGCGATCTTTCACCTGGGTTGGTGATGTTGTTGACGCTCTAATCAGTCTTTCCGGAAATTCTGGAGCAATCGGGCAGGTATTCAACATTGGCCATCTGAAAGAAATTTCGATCTATGAACTTGCTGTTTTAGTCAAAGAACTTTGCAAAAGTTCATCAGAAATTGATTTCATTTCTTATGAGGACGCATATGCAGATGCTGGGAATTTCGAAGATATGCAGCGTCGATTACCAGATATAAGTAAGCTAAATGAACTTATTGGATACCAACCAACGTTGGATCTAAAAGAAATCCTAAAAAGGATAATCGATTATCATAATCCGAATTAGAATGAATCTTACCCCCCAACCTCCAATACTTTAAACAGATACTCGCCATAAGAGTTATTCTTTAATTTTTCCGCCTGACGCAACAACATATCAGAATCAATATAGCCCTTAAGATATGCTATTTCTTCTGGACAAGAAATCATCATGCCCTGCCGATCTTGAACAGTCTGCACAAAATTAGTGGCCTGAACGAGGGAAGCGTGTGTGCCAGCATCCAACCAGGCGACACCGCGACCCAAAACTTCAACACTGAGCTTACCGCTTTCAAGGTATTTTCTATTGAGATCTGTTATTTCTAATTCGCCTCGATTTGATGGCTTTACATCGTTAACGATCTCTACAACTTTATTATCATAAAAATACAATCCCGGAACTGCATAGTTTGATTTTGGGTGTTGGGGTTTTTCGTCGATCGATGTCGCCAGCCCTGTTTCCCCATTTTCATAATCAAATGTTACAACAGCATAATGTTGAGGCTCCCTAACCTGATACGCGAAAACCAAAGCACCATCATCTATTTGCGATGCCCTCTGAAGGCGTTCTGGCAAACTTGTACCATAGAAAATGTTATCTCCTAAAATTAAACATACCGGACTCTCTCCAATAAATTCACTTCCAATAAGCAAAGCTTCTGCTATTCCCCTAGGTTGATCCTGTTTCAAATAGGAGAAACTGACACCAAATTGATCTCCAGTACCAAGCAACTTTTGAAAGTGAGGCAATGCTTCTGTTGTACTAATAATCAAAATATCGCGAATATCGGCTAACATCAATATGGATAATGGATAATACACCATTGGTTTATCATATACAGGCAATAGTTGCTTGCTGACACTAACCGTCAAGGGATAAAGACGGGTCCCATGTCCACCAGCTAAAATAATACCTTTCATACGGTCTCCTTATAATTATGAATCCAATGAAAGAATATCTCTCATTGGATTCAGTTCATTAAAGTTCAAGCTCGACTCATCGAGGTCGCTACGATGATTTTCGATCAAACTTTGATGAATCAAGGCCAAAGTGCTTTGCCCAATCACGCATTCGCTTACCAGGCCGTACCCAAAATCTTATCCGAGCAGGATCTATCGCGCGTTTTGCCATTTTCCGCTTGACTTGCAAAGAATACTGCTCTCTCAAACGTTTTATTTTGATAGGGTTATCTAGTTCATGAATTGCATTTGCAAGCATCTTTCCAAGTTCTTTTTCTGCAAAATATGGATCATTCCGAACAATATCCATGTATTTGGGTTGTATCGTCAAAGCGGAGTAATCTTTGGGATTCACTCCGAACTTCAGCGCAGACAACATTGGAACCAATACAAATTTCTTACCAATGAATTGTGCTCTTCGGAAATAATCAGCACGAGGATATGAATAACATTCCCATGGTCGCCGCCAATACCCAATCTCATTAATAATATCTTTACGATGCATAGTTTGGGTAGCTTCTGGGGGTAGAGGCGCATCAGGATAATCGGGTATTACAGGGTAAGATAGAGCATCTGGGTATATCCACTCCATAATCGAATAAGCAAAATCGGCTTGTTCTCGTTCAATATACTCAACCAACATCTCTAGATGTTGAGGAAGCCAGATATCATCATGGTTTAAATATGCGATGTATTTGCCATTGGAGCGCCGCAAACCCTCGTTATGAGGCTCCGACTGATCGCCAGTATTTTCAGGCAAATTATGCCAATGTACACGAGTGTCATCAAACGCGGCAACAACTTTTTCACTGTGATCAGTGCAACCATCACCAATCACCAACAATTCAAAGTTTTCGAAGGTTTGCCAAAGAACACTCTCGATCGCATATTTTAGAGCATCGGCTTTATTATATGTAGCAATTAGAACTGAGACAGTTGGCTTTTCACGACTCATCATTAAATTCATCCCTAAGAAGAAAGTGCATATTTCTTTGAATACTCCATGGCTTTAAAATATAAGTCAAAAGCGAATTCATTAGCGTCATACTCGACATCTGCCAAGAACACTTTTTCGTCCTTCGAGATATCTCGCTTCAAAGTTACGTTTTCAGCCAAACAAATCGGAATACCAGGTTCAATCTCATTTTCGTCACAGTTTTCAAGTAAACCATAGCAAGCATATCCACCCATTCCGTCAAGAACATCACCTGCTTTAAGATCCTTTTTTGCATATGCATAAACATTCGTTTTAAAGCCATAATCGGGCTTCAGAATTGCCTCTCCCGCCAACACTGCCAAGGCTACAGTTTTCATGGATTCAAAATGGCCTAAGAAATAGGGTTTATAAAACAAATAAAACGGACCTGGTCCCATTACAGGCGGAATCCAGGCCAAAGTTTTTTGATGGTGGGGATGATCAGCGTACCCTATGGCGAAAATGCTCCCCTTGGGGTGTGAACCCAGTACATAATCTGTGACTGCATGTTCTCCATCCCAAATGGCTTCGAAATCGAAATGATCGAAAATATTTTCAAGATGATCAACCCTATGTCCGTGCATGCCCGTAACATCCGTCCGTAAACCCAATCCGTTCGCAACAACTGCATTTTCAATTTGCATTTTTGAGCCATCGGTATATGATGAGCACATTTTATAATCGAGGTCCCGCTTGTCAGCCTCTGGAATAATTAGGGTGGGATTTGTATATTGATCTAAATAGCCTTTGTTGTTCCCAGCCATAACCAGCTTAAAACCCATGAATTTTAGCTCATCGACGATATGCTTAATAGCAGTTGGCTGGTCACCATCACAAACTGAATAAACAAGTCCTTTTTCTTCAGCCAATCGCATCAAATATGGACCAAACATAAGGTCAGCTTCATAATTCATCATAATGAGGTGTTTTTCATGTTTAATGGCTGTAAGACCAAACTGGCCACCTGCATGAATGGAACTTGAAGCTTCCATAAACACATCCATCAATTCGCATTGGGCTACTAAATTCCCATCCTGACAAACGGCCATTTTATTATTGCGAATGGCTTCGTTCATAGCTGATAGCGAATCGACTACCTCATAAGCCTCTCCAAGCTCTTCGGCCCAAGAAATAGCACGCTCAAGAATAATGTCTGAGATGGCTACGCATTCAATGCCCGGAGTTTGCTGGGCTTGCAGCACCATCCCTTTTCCAATAGAACCAATCCCAACTATCCCAACCCGGATATTTTTTTCAAGACGGGATAGTTTTACAAGATAATTTGACATTATCCGCTCCTCTCAAATGAACCAGATATATTTACGATAATTGAAATACGCACAATAAAACCCTTGAATTAAACATATTGTAATACAATTCCAAGATAAATATATAGTGCTGAGGTGCCACTCAACGACCATCAATTCTAGAAAACAGCTTTATCTCGACGATGAAAAATTCCCAGTGATTTAATCGTTTGAATGGAAATTATTTAGATATTTTGGCTTGACCAAAAGGGGAATTATGCTATCCTGTATCGGGCCAATTGACAATATTGTATTTTCAATACAATGGTATTTCACAGCTGTTTTCGAAGACAATTTATCTCACTGATTTTCGAAATGAATTGCGAGAGAAAATGATAAAAAATTATACAAATGCACTAACCAGAGCAATTGAGCATAGACAAAAACTCAAAATTCCTGCACTCAATACAGCCTTCCTTGCAGCAAATTTTTTTCTAATAGTTTATGTTGTTATTGCTCTGTATGTTTCACCAAAAGACAATCTTGAACGTCACTTCCAAAATGAGAATGGTGCTATTACGGCATTGTCATCAATTGCACTTGCGATGGCATGCGGATTTGCTGGAACTTCATATTCTTTATCAAAAACCAGTATTAAAGCAAAAAAATTATTTTGGTTAATACTCAGTATTGCATTCGGATTCTTTTCTTTGGATCTTCTGTTGGAAGTTCATGAGGAATTTGGAAAATTATTATCACTCATCAAGATAGTGCCAAAGAGTGCATTTCGAAATTGGAATGATATTGTAATAATTTTATATGGTGCAATGTCGATATTGTTTTTTATATATTTCTTACCAGTGCTTCTAAGCTACCCGAAGTTGATTGAATTAATTGGCTTGGCTCTTGTATTCTATATCATTCATACGGCCATTGACTTATTTTTGGCAAAGACGAGCACGTCAATAATTATAGAGGAAACATTCAAGCTATTTAGCGCAGCATATTTAACGGGTGCTATGTATTTTGGATTGCGGGGAAATATTTTTATATATAGTTCATCGGAGAATGAGTGATAAACAATTTCTTGTTTTCTTTGATATTACATAGTTGAGTCTAATCAACCGATTTAAAAAACTTGTTGGATATTTTTGTTTCTTGGGGAGGAGTTGCATTAAGAGCTTGGGTAGTGTAAACTGTTTTTAGCAATTCACCTGCCATACATGAACATGTGTCATCAAGTGCCCTAGATGCGGGATCATAGGAAGTCACTGTGCCACACTAAACTAAAAAAACTTTACCATGGCTCTAACAATTCAAAAACAAAAGAATATCCCAGATGTGCTCCTATTGCAGCACAAAACTCACGGCGATCATAGAGGTTCACTAACTGAGATTTACCAGCAAAAGGAATTCCAAAACAGCTCCATTGATCTCAGTTTTGTTCAAGATAATTTTGTAAGATCATCACAAGGTACACTCAGGGGGTTGCATTATCAGATAAAAAATCCACAAGGGAAATTACTAACTGTACTAAACGGGCAAATATTTGATGTCGTTGTCGATTTAAGGAAAAGTTCTTCCACGTTTGGTCATCATGTTAGTTTTTTTCTAACTGGAGACAAATTAGAACAAATTTGGATACCTCCTGAATTTGCACACGGGTTTTACTGCCTTTCAGGCTCAGCAGATGTTTTATATAAAACTACAGATTTTTATTCACCAAAATGGGATCGAACATTACTTTGGAACGATCCGGATCTAGAAATTAATTGGCCAATCAACGCTGAAATTGGCATTATGCTCTCTGAAAAGGATAAACGGGGTACTCCTTTGCGGGCGGCCGAAACTTATCCATAGGTTTCATTCTTGCAAAGCTAACAGAATTATTCAGTTATTACAAAGAGAAATTGCTTGATAATGCACTAATATAAAATAACCAATGGCAAGTCGAAAAAAATATCACAAAAAATTCGATAAAGCTTGTAAAAAACTGCTAAAAATGGGGAAAATGCTTTTTCAAAGCTTGATCATGAAAAGAAGCCACAAAAAGACGTTGCTTTTTATAGCGGGCTGCCAACGATCGGGCACATCAATCATGAGCAAAATATTCAAGAGGGATTATCACTCAAGGGTTTACAATGAATTCAGTGTATTATCAGATCTTGATGTACACCGGATTCGTCTAAATCCACTCCCAATGGTCAGAGAACAGATTTCAAGAAACAAAGCTTCATTGATCGTACTCAAGCCATTAGTTGAAAGTCAGAATTTATCGAGATTGCTGAAGTTCTTTCCCAGATCAAGGGCTATTTGGTTGTATCGCCACTATAAAGATGTAGCATTCTCATATATAACCAAATTCGGTCTAGAAAAAGGACTCATCGATCTGCAATCAATCGTCGAAAATAATCCCAATAATTGGCGATCAGAACATACTTCTTCAAAAACGAGAGAGCTAATATTAGATCTTTTCTCTTCAGACTTAAATTATCAAGATGGCACAGCTCTCTTTTGGTACACGCGAAATATTTTATACTTCGATGCTAATCTTGATGCAAACAATAATATAATACTATGTCACTACAATGACATGGTATTGAATCCAGGAAAAATTCTAAAGCATATTTACGAATTTTTAGAAATAAAGTATCCCGGTGATAGAATTGTATGTGAGGTACATCCAAATTCGATAGGAAAAGGGAGTCATCTTCTGTTAACACCGGAGATAGAAGAAATTTGTTCAGGCCTTTATGAGAAACTTAACCACGCGAGTAAGCATTATTGGTCGGAAATTATTGGAGATGGGTAGTTATGAATAGGTCAAGAAATTTATTGTTGGGGTTGCTCTGGGTTTTAGTAATCGTGGTTCTTGGGGTTGCAGGATATCTGGGCTATCAAGTGTTTCAAGATTTGAGTGTTGCTACCTCTAATATCGAGAAATATGAAGGTCAGGAACCCATAGAACCTTATACGTTTTTAGGTAAAGAAGCCATCCAATTAGCCTGGTTTTACCGTCCACCCGCTAGCGGAAATATGTCTTCAATATCCCAAAACTTCGATACCTTTGTTCTCACCAAGCAAGATGATGAAGAGCGCGACGAACTGAAGGAATTAGGAGTTGAAGCTCCGATTATGCAGTATTTACATTTCGAGAATATCCATGATCCTGGCGATTGCAGCAAATCCCCTTGGCGCAATCAAGTAGCCTATAACCCAGGTGATTTTTGCAATATTAGCGAAAACCATTCAGATTGGTTCCTGAATAATATCGATGGCAGCCTTATGGTTTCACAAAGCAGCAGCGGTAACCAAAATTATGTCAGAATGGATCCTGGCAATTCGGGTTGGCGCAATTTTTGGCTGGAACGAGCCATTGAAGGGCAGGAAAAATTGGGCTGGGATGGCGTTTTCATGGATAACGTCGAGGCAAGTATTTCTAAATTTGAGAGGAAAGGCTTCAGCCCTGCAAATTATCCCACCGAGGACGAATACTTATCTCAGATAGAACAGGCGCTGGCGTTTTACTACTTGAATTATTTTCAACCCAAAGGAAGGCCGTTATTCGCCAATATCATCTCACTGCGAGATCCTGATGTTTGGTTCCGCTATATTCAATATCTAGATGGAGCAATGATCGAGGGTTGGGTTGTGGACTGGTCGGATGGATTCCTTTCCGTCGATACATGGACAGAGCATATGTATATCGCCGAGAAGACACAGACTTACGGAAAACAAGTCATCCTTGTATCACAGGGGGATCAAAACAATATTGAAAGGCAGCAGTTTGCTTTTGCATCCTATTTGTTAATCAATCATGGGCTGGCATCTTTCCGCTATGCAGATGCATCTGCTTATAACGAAACCTGGTATTACAACAATTATTACATCGATATCGGTGTACCATTGGGCGTTAGATATCAAGAAGGGAATGAGTGGCGACGGGATTTTAGCAACGGGATTGTGATTGTCAATCCTAAGAATCATACCGCTGAAATAATCACGAATTAACTAACATTGCGTGCAAATTTCCAATATCGCCTTTCCTCTACTCGCAAAGCGAAGGATCTCTTACTTTGCGAGTAGAGGAATTTCACCTCACCGCTGGCGATGGCTCAGAATAGCACTTAGAAGTACATAATTGCACATCAGGAATACTAGTCGAAAGTTCGAAGACTACCCAAAATACGCCAGGGATTGGCTCTGGGCTTTTTGCATTAATTCCGGTTCATCTAGATTTTAATGATGAAAGAAATGTTTTCGCGCATTGCAACCCCTACTGCCTCCCAATTATAGCGATCATCCACAAGTGCTTTGCCTCGTTCCCCAAATAGTTTACATTTCTCAGGTGATGAAATTAACCACAAAAGTGCACCTGCAAGTCCTTCCACGTCCCCAGGATCGACAGTATACCCATTTTCGTCATTCAAAACAAAATCTGGAATTGCCCCAATGTTCGTGGCGACGACAGGCAATTTATAGGAAAAAGCTTCTATAAATACCGCCCCAAAAGGCTCACGATAAGTTGGAAGACAAAAAACCGAAGCTCGCTCGTAATAGTACGATACTTTGTCTAGCAAGGTTTTCCCAACCACATGGGAATTAGGGATATCTATCTGTGGGTCACACCCAACAATAGTTAAGCATGCGTCAGGATGCGCTTGAAGAACAATCTCAAAAGCATTTACTAGATCAGCCCCGCCTTTCCGTTCCCAAGATCCACCGACAAAAAGTATATTTTTATTTTGATAATCATCGTTATTTTGTTCCCCACTTGATGGAATCGCATTTATTCCCATATAAACGCAGGCAATCTTCTCATTGTTGACGTCATATTGTTCAATTAGTGAACGCGTGATATTAGAACTGCGTGTAAAAACCATTGTAGCATTTTGATAGGCGGATTTCTCCAATTTAATCCACCGGGATGAATAAAGGGGGTCACTTTCGTAATTAGCATAATTCAAATTTTCCAAATGCGTATGATCGGTGTACATAAAGTGGGGAATATTCTTCACACTGGCATCAAATAATGATCCAAGTTGAAACGAAAATACACATTCTTCTTCTATGGTTTTTCTTGCTGCCAGTTTTTTGATTTGGCGAAAAATAAACGGGGTGCGCCAGAAGCAATTGTTAAAACTTCGTTTGCCAGTCACAATATCGAATCCATACATTAGAAAAACTGCGAGCGAATTAATTGCTGCAATGACAAGATCACCCCGAATCATCTTGGCAATATCGATGATAAAAACTTCATATTCCGGGAAAGTTGTCTGCAAAAGATTGGCAACACTTTTGGCGATTGGGGGATTCGCCCACACTCTAAAGAAAGCAATTTTATTTTTCATCAATTAGTATTAAATCATATTCTCTGCGCGTTTGAGATATGATCGTATTTCTCGACAAAGGTAATAACGAATAAAAGGATGAATTGATCGAAGGAAAAGTTTATTCACCCTAGATGAATTTTCCACACGTTGTTCATACCAATTCCATACCGACAACAACAATTTAGCACAAAAAATACTCAACACCGGCAAATCATCCACACCTGTATCTGAATATCCTTCAAGTATTGCGTTTTCTAGACTGCGAATTGTTGGCTGGTTTATCACAAAACCAATGCTGGATACCTTCAATCTCTGTTCCACCAACTCAATAATCATCGATGAAAGGTCGGTATATATCGGGCCTCGCATATCTCGCGCCAAATCAATAACTGCAACTCGTTGATCAGCTGTGATTAAAACATTGGTGAAGAATAGGTCTCCATGCAAATTCACGTGAGGTACCAACAAACCTCGTAGGTTTTCTAAAATCTGCCTAAATTTAGTTTGGATCTCCTCCCAATCTGTAAATCTTGGTTGTGCCATCATCAAAATATTTATTTTCTGCTCAATTTCCAAAATTAGAGCATCAACATCTAATGGAGCAAATTGCCAATCTCCCAACACTTCATGATAGATTCTCATCCATCGGCCAGTTATGCACAAAGAATCTTTAAACAGATTCCACTCTGGATTTATGCGAAATCGCGTTCGAAGGTCAAATGCAAGGTTCTCCAATGTTCTAGATGGAAGCTCCTCCATCACGATCGCATTCCATCGATCCAAATAACAAAGTGGCCGAATGGCGGCATAAGATAACTTCTTCAGTTTATTGACAAAATAAGAGACATCAACTAAGAGGGCAAATTCCCTTTCAGCCATTTCGCCAAGCTCATGGTTCACAATCGCCTTTGCGAGACTACTGACATGCTTCTCGCGAGGTATTTTTACTAAAAGCGCTCTCGGATTTTTTTTGAACCCTATCAGTTGGTAACGAAGAAAAAAAGAATTGGGGTATTTACATTTTTGAGGTATTTCCGATTCAAGGGAGATATTTGAGCCATACCATTCAGGAACTCTTCTTGCTACTTCCTGGCTAATACTGACAATAATATTTTCATCATCTAAATGATGGTGATTATCATCTGTTCGAATTGCAATATGCATTCCTCACTCATTAGTAGTCATTCTAAAGACACGAAAACTGGCTCGAATTCATCCCCCTTGCCATTCTCAGCAAACATTTCTTGACCTAAAACGGCTTCTTTCCACACTAAAAAATGCTCAGTTTCAAGGTGAGCCGCACGGGCAGCCATATCCTCATAGATCTCCAACAAACTAAAATGAGCAGGGTCTTTCTTGTCCTGGAATACATCAAAACGGATTATCCCTGGTTCTTGAACAGTTTTTTGGGCGTTGGTGACAATCGCTTCGCGATAGGCATCTACAAATTCTTCTTTAATAAAATGATGGAATTGGAAAATCAACATACCTACCTCTCAATTAAAATAAACACGATGGATATAAAAAAGGGTGCATTTAGCATACCACAATTCACTAAATACACCCTTTGGTATGTAATAAAATCTATGCTGTGTTATCTGTTTTTTCTTAGCGAGGTAATTCCCGCAAACAACGCAATTAGAACCATCAACATAACCACACCACCGATTGCAGGCAACACCCACCCCGGACGATCAGGGGTGAACGAAGTATCTGGAACTGTGATATCCATCACCGTATCCGGAACAGCCGATGAAATATCTGTACCAGCTCCCAAGTCCAGATTTGTATCGATGGATATGACTTGGTCATTGCTGATCAGAGACAAGTTACCAGCGAGGTCACCGCGCAACTCAGGGGTGGTCAATGCAGCTCCAGCCATTGCCACTCCTTCATCGGTACTTCCCAAAACCCCTAAAATAAATTTATCAGCATTCCAGGGAGATTTAAAAAGCTCGATATATCCCAAATTAGTTCCGGAGGGGAATCGATAAGTAACTTGCAGATCTTGCATAGTTGCCAGATCACTTCCACTTTCAAACGGAGCAGGGAGCGAGCCTGCTAACTCAGCAATAATCGGGTGAGTGGAGGCACGACCAACAATAATCATATCCCGATTCTGACGCACTTCATCCGGAACACTGTCACTAAAATAGGCTTCGGCCTCTGCCAAAGACCATTCAGTATCATCGCCAATATTGGCCGCAATCTGTGCAGCGATCTGCCAGGCAGCAACATTATTTTGGGGTAAAACAAATACTACACTCTCAGAAGCTGGTCCAAGGGAGAAGAACTGAGGGTATAGATCCATATTAAGCAGATAGTCTGAAAAATCAGTCGTAATAGGCAACAATGGCAGGTGAATTAGTGAATCGTCAAAGATAGTAAACCATAGATTGTTCACAAAGAATTCTGCACAGATATCCGGCGGTAATAGATTGAAAATTAAGCGCAGGCGATTTCTTCCAGGTCTCATCAGATCAGCTGGAAGATTGGAGCGCAATGAGCCTGTTTGTGACGTTTCATCTTTGAAAACTGCAGTGCCAATTGAATTTCCATTTAATTCCACAACCAATCCCGAAAGAGTGTAATCCAACAATGTAGAATGTGCGTAGTTAAGTTCTACATAACTACCGCTATCTGGCACCTGGCCCGGGGGTATGAAGAATTCGATCTCTCGGCTTGCTAACCCTAAGAATTCAACTGTCTCAGAGAGGAAACCTAGATCAGCGAAGGTTCTATTTGCGGCAGCAACTGTTGTTAGATACACAGGATTAACATCGGCGATGCGTGCTAAGTTGGGTTGCTCAATACCAATTACATACCCAGAACTAATTGCCTTTGCAGCTTTGACAACACCTTCATCAGTGTCACCACTAACCACCAGAATTGCCTTGGCAGGGTTCCAGGGCGATGTAGCCATTTGAAGAATGCCATCTGTTGGCGTTCCCTCAGGAGCTGTAAATTCTGCTGGATTTGCAGGCAGCGCAACACTGCCTAAGGCTGGGAACCCGGCAGGTTTCCCCACGAAAATCACATGGTTATTAGCTTGTATTTCGGGGGTCAATCCACTCGACGTAACCACAGAAAACAGCATCCGCTCGCCAGTTAATCGACCAAACCCTGCTGCAACAGATAAAACAGCAGACAATTCCGAACTACTGGGTTGATCTGGCAATACAAAAGTTGTTGTGTCTGGTGCAATCGAATCGGCCTGATAAAGAGGTCTTGGTAAATCACTCAGAGAAGTTTCAATGGCCACAGAAGAATGGGGTAAATAGAAACGAGAGGTTGGCTTTACAACAACAATCGTGTCAACGCCATACAAACAGCTTTCATCGCTAATGAGGAATAACTTCAGCTCATGTCGACCATCGCCGCGATCAGAAGCTAGCGCGTTAGCGGAGATAGGCACGGTAAAAGACTGGTCGCCACGTTCATCGAGCAATATGGTGGTCTGGGTTATGCCATTGTATGAAACTTGCAACAACCCCCCAAATACCTCGCCAACAACATTTGTCGGTTCAGAAAGCTCTTGGAAGTCGTAATAAAATGCCAGATCTAACTGAACAGTAGCGCCTGATGAAAGCGCCCAATCTGGGGGCGTACCAAATCTGATAGTCATATCGTCATAGGGTGCATTCATCGTACGTTCTTCGATTCCTAATGACGCGAAACTATATTCGTCAGCTGCGGAAAGAACAATGGTTTCAGTTAGTACATCTCCCTGAGGGGCAGCTTCTGGATTTTCGTCCTGGGCATATCCCAGGGTTGGGCTGATTGCCATGATTAAGACAACCATCCCAATGAACAAGGAACTGAGAATATTCTTGCGGGATTTCTGCATGGTTGACATGATACTTCTCCTTATCAATGAGAAATTAGGATCGCCTTACGCGTTCCCAAAGCGTGGTTTGACGACCAGTGATAAAACGATAAAATCCGACTAAAGCAGCATAATTGCTGTTGACCACAAACGTTGGCAAGTAGAAAATTTTACCAAACATATTGTTGTTATTTTTGGTTAGCACACCGACTAAGGCAACTAAGTAGAACAATACTTGGAGAATGAGTAAACTAATATAGAACAGCTGAATTAGTTCGTAGTGACTCGAGTTACCCAATGCTATTCCTGCAATTAGAGCATTACAAACAAACGCGCCGATCATTGCAAAGGGCAGAAACATCCTCAGAAGCTTATGAGAAAATACCTGCCATAACACCACTGGCCGATTCACAGGAAGCACATCTCTCGCTCTGGAAAGGGCTTGGAAACGCCCCGCGATAATCCGAGATCGACGCGCTTTCTCATCCTTTGCTGAGGGGGAAACTCGTTCATAAGAGCGCGCCTTTGGAGCATAAGCGATCTTAAATCCTTTTTGAGCAACTTGCATGCCCATATAGAAATCGTCATTAATAATATCGCCGGGGGGTGTTTCAATTAGCTCACGTCGCACTGCCCAAACTTCGCCAGAAATTGCCACACAACATCCAAACCGAGATTCAGCACGTTTAATAAACGACTCATACCGCCAATATAATCCTTCAGATTCGCCTAATGCGCCGTAACCCTTCAAAATGGTTTTTGCGCCACTAACAGCACCAACTTTCGGATCAACAAATGTCGAGACTATGGCTCGAAGTGTCTCTGGGGGATACATATTGTTGGCATCAGAAAAAACTACAATATCATTTCTTACCATATCAATTGCACGGCCAATAGCAGCCAACTTTCCTCGTCGGGCAGGATGATAAGAAAGCTCCACGCCACGATCAGCATACTTCTGCACAATATCAACTGTGTGATCAGCTGAGCCATCGGCAGCGATCAATATTTGCACATGCTCAGCTGGATAATCCAGTGCCAGGCAATTCTCTATTTTTTGCTGGATAACAGCTTCCTCGTTGTATGCCGCGACGAGCAGAGTTACATAAGGTTTTTCCTCATGTGAAACTTTTTCGGGAGGCTTGAAAAGAGAGAGCAAAGTCACCATCAGCGGGTATCCAAAATATACATACAATATCAAGCTTATAAAAAACCAAAAAAAGACAATAATCCAAATCATGCTGATTGGGAAAACCTAATTCATCATTTCAGCGTGGCGATTATTTAACAACCGGTCATACATTTCTCGCATGCGTTTCGCAATCACTGCAAATGCATACTCATCTTCCATTTTCTTGCGCGCATTCGTGCCAAGTTTCTTCCGCAATTCGTCATCTTCTAGCAAAACTTCAAGCGCATTTTTCAATGATTCTGTTTCATCAGGATCCACTAACCATCCATGATATTTATGTTCGATCACATCAGGTGCGCCGCCAACCGCAGTTGCAACCACTGCTAATCCTGCAGCCATTGCTTCTAACATCGAGTTGGAAAGCCCCTCTGTAGCTGAGGGTAGTACAAAGATATCAGCAGCTTTCAAATAGGAATCCACCTGATCTGTAAAACCTACAAATTTGACACCAGGCCCCGAAATCTTTTTAAGGGAATTTTCCTGGGGTCCAGAGCCCAAAATCATTAGATAAGCATTTGGATATTTGAGTTTTAGTTCTCTGAATACAGTTAGTAATTTGTTTACTTGTTTCTCTGCGACCAGTCGACCAGAGTAAATACCAATCAAGCCATCCTCTGACAATCCCAATGATTTTCTTATGTTTTTCTTTTCAGTGTCTGAGACGGGCGAAAATTTATTCGTATCAACACCGTTGGGCATGATGATGCGTTTTTCACCAGAGATACCCAGGCAATCGAGTTCCTGGTCTATCTCATCACTAATCACAAAAAAGAGATCAACCATTTGGCGCATCCAATTAATACGCGCTGCACTGAAAATCTTTGTGTGCAAACGATTCAGATCGCCTAAATCTCCTCCGCGCAGCACTTTGACAACGAGTGGCACGCCAGTGATTTTCTTACCGGCAAGTCCAGTGGTCATCGGCGAGAGTAGGCCATGAACATGGATAATATCCGGTTGAATGCGTGCCAAAACAGGCAGCGCCAGTAAAGTGGATATGGCAGAAGCAAATCCTGGTGAACCTGGGCTGGGTGAGCGATAAATATTGACATCATCTACAATTTCTTGTGCTGCCAATCCAGGATATTGCCGCGTGATCACAGAAACATCGACATCAAGAGCCTGTAAAAATGGGCTAATGGATGCCAATTGTCCTTGAGCACCACCTACGTTCGATAAATAATCCTGAATAATCATGACAACATGAACCTTTTTCGTCATGCGCTAACCGCTGAAATCACAGATTTTGAATTTGTTTCTGACAACACTTGTTCGTACAAAGAAAACAATAATTCAGCCCAGGGCTTCGGGCCAAGATTCTGAGTTGCATTCTCATGAGCATTTTGCCCATAAATTTTTCGTTTCTTCGGATCTTCAATAAATGTCAACAATGCCTCAGCCAATTTTTTAGGTTCCTTAGGGGGAACAATTATGCCCACATTTTCAGGAACCACGCGCAAAGCATCGCCAACTTTTGTAGCTACAATAGGAAGGCCAGACATCATAGCTTCTAACAATGCCAGAGACAATCCTTCCCAATGAGATGAACTAACAAAAAGGTCACTGGCAGCTAACAATGCAGGGACATCTCCCCGAGGGCCAGTCAATATCACGCTCTCAGACACTCCCAACAATTCAATTTGTTCTGCTAATTCGTCGTACAAATCACCTTTACCGACGATTACTAAACGAGTTTTGGGGTGGAGTTTACTAACGATATTGAATGCAGTAATTAAATCTGAATACCCCTTGGGAGCAGAAAGCCGTCCAACTGTAATGATCAATGTACAATCATCACCAGCAGTAAATTTTTCTCGGATTGCTTCGATTGTGGAATCAGGTATTGGGGGGACTTCAGACACTGCATTGGGCACTGCATAAATCGGTTTAGTTTTTAGCCTGGGGCGCTGCGCAGCGGCTGCTGAATGACTATCGCCAGTTACCATATTGGCTGCGAATCGTAAGAGCCAGGTTTCCAGCCAATGGCGTATAGGATGATATAGCTTAGGATCGATGCCAGATGAATGACACATCGCCATTACGGGCACACCAGCAAGACGAGCCGCAATAATTCCGATGATATTCCCATAGACCAGGTGAGTATGGACAATATCGACACGCTCAACGCGTAAAAATTTTATGATAGAAACAATTCGTCTGATGCCTAAGAGTTTCGTTCCCGGAAAATAGTGGATTTCTGCTCCGTCGGATTCTAGCTCATCATGGAATGAAATTGATTGAGATTTATATAGGCTCAGAACGATTAACTTAGAATCGTATTCATGTATCACCCTGGCTAACATGGTGACCGATTTCTGAGCGCCTCCAATCCCAACGTGGTCAATTATATGCACAACTCTCACCGCTATTTTCCCCTCCGTAAAATATTGGCTATCACATTTTGAGTTTGGAAAATTAACTCTTGTTCTTGAAAACCCAATGCTATCAAATATACCAATCCGCCAATACTGATCGAAATCAATAACTGCACAACAGGTATCGCGTCAGCGCCAAGATACATCATTCCCATTACGGCCAATGCCATGATAATACTGCTTATCAGAGCTGGGCGAAAACTCCCTAACAATTCAAATAATGAAACGTCAATCATTCGAGCTGCCACATACAGATTCAAGGAGCCAGCTACCAATGCAACTCCAGCATGAGCCCAGCCCACTGAAGCGATAGTACCAATTTGTGTCACAGCCAGATAAAGAGCTGGAAGTAACAAGGCAATACGAAGGAGTGCTAATTTGGTCAATGTATAAGGTTGGCCCTTTGCTTTGTACACGCTTCCAGCGTTATAGGATAGAGAGAAGATCAAGGCGTAGATCGAAATAGCTTGCAAAACTGGAATGGCCTCGACCCATTTCTCAGTGAAAAAAGTCAAAATGAAAGGGCGTGATACCAAAGCCAAACCGACTCCAACAGGAAATGTAACATATGAGAGATAAGCCGATGATTTCAAGAAACCTCGCTGAAGTGCCGCTGGATCATTCATCAGTACAAAAGCTGGAAAACTGACATTATGAATAACATTGCTAAATTCTAAGATGAGCATCTCCGGTATACGGTACGCAATTGAATAAACACCCAAAGCTGTAGCACCCAAAAAACGACCAATAAATAAGGCATCTGAATCACGCAAAAAATACGCCAATACATTCACTGAAAGTATGCCAATTCCGTATCGGAAAAGTTCTTTTGCGATCTTACGATCAAACTGAAATCTAGGTCTCCAAGGCAAGACAATCCACAAAACGATAACAAAGATCACTACGGCGCCAACATTGCCAATAACCAAGCTCCAAACACCAAATCCCAAAAATGCGAACCCGACTGAAAGAGCGGCTTTGCCTATGTTGCGGGAAATACTCGGAATAAAGGTTTTATCAAAGTCAAGCCTTTTTCTAAGTAAAGCATGATGTATTTTCCCAACCGCGGTGATGGGAAATGTAATTGCCAGTGCGCGTGTCACGTTAATCGCCCGATCATCTTGAAAAAACGCCCCCACGAAAGGGGCAGCTACCCATGTAATTGCAAATAGCGTAATCCCAAATAATAGAATTAACCAAAATGCTGTATCGGATGCTCTTGGATCATCTTCATGGTAAATAACTGCCTGTCCAATCCCAAGGTCGCGAATAACATCCAAAAAATTTGTTACAACTAGGGCATAACCCACAACCCCAAAATCATCTTTTGTGAGAAGCCTTGCCAATATAATCGTACTGAGAAAAACAACAAGCTTGCCACTATATCGAGCTGCATATATCCACGCTGTGCCTTTTAGTGCTACCCGAGCGAAATTTAATTCCTCATTAGGTTGCATTTGTTACCAGAAACGCAACCCGTAAAGCTTCTTATGCCTCTCGCGTGCAGCCCTTGAAAGCTGTGGTAGAGCTAGGGAAATTCCTACCAACAACCACATGAAGCGCGGGTATGATGAATGCATAAAAATAGAACCTATAAAATAACTGAGCACTCCTATACTAAATGCAGTGACTAGCCCTATATAATTTTTATCCTCCATTCTCAAAAAATCTCTCCTCGCTTCTCTTAATCCTCGATAGGTCATCCACAGAATTAACATAAAGAAGGCGAATCCTAATAAACCGCGCTCCGCAAGGACTTCTAAATATAAGTTATGAGGCGAGCGCGCCTCTGTGCGCGGATCAAGCCCCACACGGCGAGAATATTCTTGATAGTAAACGGGATAGTTTTCCACACCAACGCCAAATATTGGGCGGTCCAAAAACATCATCCAGCCAACCAGCATTTCGCTCGTCCTACCACGCAGCGATACTTCACCAATCGGATTGTAGTTCGATCCAGGCGTGAAGAGCGAGAGGGTGCCCATTCGGTCGGCGTATTCTCTTGGCACAAAAGGAATCAACATGAATCCTAGCAGCATGATCGGAACAATGTTGGAGAATTTGGGTCGGTAGTAAACAAGAAATACAAATCCTGCTAAAACCAGAGAAACAAAACCACTTCGGGAAAAAGTAAGTATCACAGAGCCGAGGACCACTGCAGCAGCATAAGTATTGAAAATCTTCAACCAACGTGATTTTTCATTCCATAATCGATCGAGTGCCAATGGAAATAAAACCAGCATGATTTGCGAATAATCATTTGGGTTTCCAAATGGGCCAGAGGTACGGCTTGAATTCGTATCTCCAATAATGTGCATTACGGGAGCCTGTGCGAAACCCCAGAAATTGTTACCGAAATCGCCAGATGCAAATTGGATGATGCTCAAAGTGCCTAAGAAAACACCTGCCCCCAACAACGTATATGCCACATTGCGAAACTGGTCTGGCCTGCGCATCAAGATTGCGACGATCACCACAATGAGCGCATCTTTGACAAAACCCTGAATGGCGTAGATCGTTCTTTGAGGGTCAGCGGCATAGAGTATCGATGCGAGACCAACGACTCCGTATCCAATCATGAGAAGAAGTGGTTTCTGCCAGCCTTCAGGTCGATCTCCAAAAACAATCCATCGAGCGATAATCGCCAGCAGCAAAAGCAATATAAATGACTTTGCCACAGATGGCGCTCCATGAAATTTGATTGCCACATCAGAGAAGCGCGTGTAGGTAATAAAGATCAGTACCAACAACCCCCAGTCAACTCGTGCTAGTGATACAGTGAAGGCAAAAACACCGACCACAATCACAAATAGTTTTAGCGCATCTGGAACACCAATTACAAGCATTCCAGAGATAACACCAACTCCAAGTCCAACGGCACCGTAGAGAACTTGTAACCAATTGCGTGTCCTGGGTAGTGGCTGAATTATCATTAAGACTCACCTAACCAACAATCAAACATCCAAAATCATTAGAAACCGATCAGCGCACGGGTTTTGTAGAGAACTAACTAGCTACCTATCACTTTAACAAATGAAGAAGAAGGTTGTCGCTGGTTCTTGATAAGATGTAGTTTCCACACAACATTTATCAAGGAGAAACCGATGCGAAACAACCTTCAGATTTATAATAGCTTACTCAATCAGAT
>JADHTJ010000027.1 GCA_016785015.1 Anaerolineales bacterium | reverse complement strand
CGCGATCAATGGCAGCGCCACACCTCTTAGCAAGCTGTTACTGGCCGAGCGCGTCAGGCTTTGCAGCAAACTGTTTATCTGTGGAAGTTCAAAACGCGCCGGATCTTCATAATCCGGCACTTTGGCCAATACGGGATCGATTTGTTTCAAAAACACTGGCGTGAGGCCATGAGATGCGGCGACCGTCCAACCACCACCTACATCGCGTAGCGCTATAATTCCTGCCTGGCCGGCCAACATTTCGACCGCCGTGCGCAAGATGCGCTCCAAGAGCTTATCCAATTCGAGCTCTTGGGTAATAGTTCGAGCAATATCTAGTAAAAAATCGCGTTGGCGGCTGCGGAAATCGGGCAACATAGGCAAGTGTGAAGAGGATGGCGGAAAGTGAGAAATTTCAGAGACAACATATTGTTGCCATGGGGGAATTATATCATCCCGGACTGTATCGATGGCGGTATAATCTACCACCGTCATGACAAAACCATTTACCTTTGAATTGATTGCCCAGGAGGGCCGCGCCCGCGCGGGAATTTTTCATACCCCCCATGGGGAAATTCAAACTCCAATATTTGCACCGGTGGGAACCCAAGCCACGGTGAAATCACTCACTCCTGCGCACCTGCATGAAATCCAGGCAAATCTGGTTTTAGCAAATACCTATCATCTGTATCTGCGTCCCGGAGATGAGTTAGTAGCAGAAATGGGTGGCCTGCATGAGTTTATGAATTGGCCTGGTCCCATCTTGACAGACTCTGGTGGCTTCCAGGTTTTCTCTTTAGCTGGCATTCGCGATATAGACGATAATGGCGTGACATTCAAGAGTCATATCGATGGTTCCGCCCATCGCTTCACCCCTGAACGTGCCATTGCCATCCAGGAAAATCTCGGTGCCGACATCATCATGGCCTTTGATGAATGCGCTGAACCTTATGATCGCGCCTACAACGATAAGGCTATGCAGCGCACACACGCCTGGGCTGAGAGGTGCATTCGGGCGAAAACACGCACTGACCAAGGTTTGTTCGGCATTGTCCAAGGCGGCATCTTCCCCGATTTGAGAGCTCAATCCGCGGAATTTATCGCTTCGTTAGATTTCCCTGGAAATGCCATCGGCGGCCTGTCGGTGGGGGAATCCAAAGATGAAATGCACACTATCTTAGAGGTAGTTGATGGTATTCTACCAACAAATAAACCGCGTTATCTCATGGGAGTCGGCACGCCGGATGATTTGGTCAATGGCATTATGCGCGGCGTAGATATCTTCGACTGCGTGTTACCCACCCGCTTAGCGAGGCACAAATCGGCATTCAGTGGAAGAAGTCGAATTAACATTGGTAATGCGCAGTTTGCCAAAGACCCCAAAGCGCTTGTCGAGGATTGCAATTGCTACACCTGCCAAAATTTCAGCCGCGCTTATTTGCGGCACCTGATCAGCGTAAAGGAGATATTGGGATCCACGCTGCTATCGATCCATAACTTGCACACCCTGATCAATCTATCAAAAGAAATTCGGCGTGCAATTCAGGAGAATCGCTTCGATCAATTCACAAAAAATTATTTTACCCAGCCCACGGAAAATTAATATCGAGTTACAAGCTGCAATTGGCAAGCCATAAATCAAATTTGCTTCGAGCATCCAACGTCCATCTTTCAACATCTGCCTTTTCAACTATGACAATACTCCAATCCATTATCCTCGGCATCGTACAGGGGGCCACAGAGTTTCTACCCATATCTAGCTCCGGTCACCTGGTTTTGATCCCCCATTTATTTGGCTGGCATATTCCCGACCAAGATAAATTTGTATTCGATGTGCTCATCCAGGTTGCTACCCTGATAGCAGTAGTTGTCTATTTTTGGGATGATTTATTCACTATCACGAAAAGTTTTTTCCAAGGCATTGTGAAGGGACAACCATTTGGGAATCCAAACGCCCAAATGGGATGGCTCTTGGGGTTAGCTACAGTTCCAGCGGGAGTAGCATATCTGCTCTTCGCCAATACCTTCGAAAATGCCTTCGCAAACCCCCTGGCAACCTCGCTTTTCCTCTTCGGCACCGCACTTTTATTGCTCATAGCAGAATGGGCTGGTAAACGAGATAAAGATTTCGAAGGCATCACTTGGGTCGATGCTATCATCATAGGATTTTTCCAGATCTTAGCCATTTTCCCCGGAATCTCAAGATCTGGCTCAACCATTACTGGAGGAATGACTCGCAACCTGGACCGTAAATCAGCCGCACGCTTTTCGTTCCTGATCTCCTTTCCAGTGATGATGGCTGCCGGTCTGATAGGTGTGATCAAACTGATACAATTACCCGACTCCAGCGGCCAACTTATTGTCTTCATTCCTGGCTTCATCACTGCAGCAATCGTTGGCTACATCTCAATTCGCTGGCTGCTGCGTTTCCTCACCCAACGCCCTCTCTACATCTTCGCCATGTATTGCGTAATATTTGGTATCATCAATCTTGTAAGCTTATCTATCCAATAAATTGACTATGCGCAATATTCTGATTTTTTTAGCACTTCTACTTTCTGCGGCTTGCACGCCCTTCGCTTATTCTCCAGCTCCCCCCACTCCCGAGCACATCTCGGTAGTTTATACACCAGCGTTGATTTGGATGGGAGATGATCTGAACCGTTGCGCGTTGGAGCACCCCGAGATTTCTCTGACCGTCGAAGAGCGCTCTGCAGCCTCCCTCCAAGTTGAGGCTGCTGCTGCAACCCTGACGCTGGATACTATTCCCGAGGGATTTTCTGGCACTACTACGCAGCTTGGCTGGGAACAAGTCGTGATCATCGCTAATACGGACATCTCTTCGACGCAACTCGAACTGCCAGATTTACAAAATTTGTATAAATCTTTGGCGCCAGAATATCAAGCCTGGAGCTATCCCACGAGCTCAGAGCTCCAAAAATTATTTTCGAAAATTATCCTCAATGGAATTGAACAATCTCCCCACACAAAGATTGCCCCAAATCCTCAGGCTATGCTGACTGCTCTTGAGGGTAGTTCGCAAGCTGTTGGCTTCATTCCCATCTCATTATTTAGCACGCGGAATATCCAAATCATTCCCATGCCCATAGAGATTGAATCGGCACTGAACTTACCTGTCCTTGCCCTAACAACTGGAGAGCCATCAGGTGCGACACGTCTCTTTTTAGGCTGTTTGACAGATTCCTTGAAGCTAGATTAGTTTTCCCCACAAAAACCAAAATCTTTCTTTTGAAAATCCTTCGCTGAGTTCTTCATCCCAGATAAAACTGTCTTGAACGAATCGGTTCAATAAGCGCTGATCAAGTGACGTTAAAATATTGACATCGTCCGCCAATATTTCTCGCGCATCATCTGCTAACAATTCCAGCATCACTCGCAAACGCACTTCTTGACCATAATAGTCAGCGTATTCGTCTGCATCTCCTTGTAAATCATTGAGATAATTGGCCCACTGCCGCAGACGGGAACGATATTCCTTGGTGGCTTTCTTTTCCCAGGCAACACGCCACTTGGTATGCAGTGTCTCTAATTGACTTTGAAAATGTCCTAATCGACTCTGGTTTTTAGCGGAAAGTGTTCGAGAGCGGGAGCGCTTCAAAGCGAGCAGCAACCCTCCCAAGGTCAAGTGCGGAAAAGGGATCGCGCTGAGTGACTGATAGCCTCGCAAAGACCCAAACAAATCACCTGAATGTAAATATGTCTCTAATTCATCGAGTGCCGCTTCAATATACCCCAGATCGGTTTGCTCTTTATCCCCCATGCCTATTTCTTCTTTTCGTCGAGAACTTCGTCAATGGCTTGAATCAGCTTGGTCGGTGTTGTCGGTTTGGTTAGATAGCGAGAAACGCCCAGTTCGCGCGCCTGCACCTGCTGGTCAAAACCGGTCACAGCAGTGAGCATGATTACAGGAGGTAAAGGAGAAAGAACTACTTGAAGAGAACGCATAATATCAAACCCCGAGCGGCCAGGGATCATTAGATCTAGAACGATTAGATCGATCGCACGCCCTTGTGAATATTTTTCTTTCACTACATCTGCGACTTCCTCCCAAGACGAGGCAATTAAAGTATTAAACCCCGCTCGATTTAGAGCCAATCGAAGCAAGGCCAGCGTATCACGTTCGTCATCAACGACTAAAATAGTTTTCGATGTTCGCGCCATTCTCTATCACCTTTTGAGTTATTTTACTACTAAAACTTCGTTGTGCGCATTTGAAGTCCTATGAGTATAATACTCCAGATTCAAATTTGAGCTATAGCAATTTCGCTCATACCAAAAAGGAGCGCATCATGTCAAAAAAGAGTTTAACAATTATATTTCTAATCGTGTTGATGAGCATTGCCAGTGCATGCATCAGCCAACCCGAAGAGACCCCAGAGGTGAACCACGAACAGCAAGTAACTTTCGCTGTTGAAACGGTTTATGCACAAATCGCATTAACCGAAGCTGCTGCCGCAGCTATGGCGACCCCCACACCTATGCCAACGAATACGCCTTTGCCAACCGAGACACCCACCTTGGTACCAACGGCAACGCCAACGAATGTTTTTGAAAATGAAGCAGAAGGCGACGATGAAGCCGCTGAATCGGCGGATACCGGTACCTCACAAACCGAAGCCCAACAACCCCAACAGGGTTCGCAATCTCAAAGTGAAGGGCTACCTTGCCACAGAGCGAATTTAGAGTATGAAACAATCCCCGATGGCACGGAATTGCCGCAAGAACGTAAATTTGTAAAAGTTTGGCGAATCAAAAATACTGGTTCTTGCACTTGGAATGAAAACTATATTTTGCGATTCTATAGTGGTGATCTGCTCGGTGCTGGCGCAGCCATTACTCTCACAGATGAAAATATCCCAACTTGGGGATTTGCAAATGTTGAAGTAGATATGAAAGCCCCAGCTGATGTGGGCACATACAAAGGCTATTGGAAAATCGTCAGCGATTCTGGAAAGATCTTTGGTGTCGGTGCGGATGGCAAAGGCTGGATTTGGATAGAAATTAAGGTTGTCTCTGGGGAGTAATGGTAATCAACTAGTATTAGGAGGAGGCATGCGGCAGAAAGCCGTTATCGTTTGTCTGTGTATCAGCATTTTGATCGTGAGTGCTTGTAAGGCAACTCAGGTGGCATCGCCTGAAGTTGAAACAGGTCACGAACTCACCAAAATTGTGCAGACGATCTATTCACAGATTACTGAAACGGCGATAGCGGCCAAGCTCTCTGTGACAGCGACAATAACTGCTAGTGTGCGTCCTCCAACAAATACCCCAATCCCCCCCACAAATACACCGACTTTCACCATCACTCCCGTATTTACACAAACCCCCACAATCACCAACACTTCCACATTGGTGCCCGTTTCGCATTGTCCTTTGGCGGAGGTGCTCCTCGAGACGATCCCAGCGGGTTCTACATTCCAACAAGATCACTGGTTGGCTAAACAATGGCGTATCCTCAACGCTGGCGATTGTGTATGGACAACACAATATCAGATTGTTTATCATGATGGGGTCCGATTTAATCAACCATTGGTCAAGAACTTCCAGCACGAAGTTCAACCCGGCGATTTCATTACCATTACGTTCGAATTCGCTGCCCCTCAAAAACTTGGAAACCATAAAAGTTGGTGGATGATGCGCACTAATACGGGTGAGTTATTCGGAAACGGGCCAGGCGATGTGCCTCTGTATATCGAAATCAATGTAAAGAAGGCTAAAGACTGATCCAATACAATCCAAGGAGCCATAGAATGAAAAAACAACTCTTTTCCCTACTGTTTGTTGTCAGTCTGCTTCTTATTGTCGGGTGCAATAGACCTAACGAGGCTGCACAAGTTGTCGAAGATTCTGTAGATCTCACCGCAGTGGTACAAACTGTTTACGCACAAATCACAGAAACTGCTCGAGTTGCTGCTCTTTCAGCCACCGCCACATCAACAAACACCCCCATGCCCACTTTGACATTCACTCCCGCCCTACCAACATCTTCGCCTACAGAAGCTATGTCTGACACGCCAGAACCTTCTCCCACCGAAGCACCCACTGCTACAGCCACCAACAATATGCCTTGTAATCGAGCTAATCTCGAAACCAAATCCATCGCTGATGGTACTGAAATCAACATTAATCAAACATTTACACAAACCTTCAGACTTAAGAATACTGGCAATTGCACCTGGGATCAAAATTACGAACTTAGGTTTGTATCTGGAGATTTACTCAACGCCGGGGCATCGATCATCATGGTTCCAAAGGGAACTATCCCCACCTGGGGATACGCCAACGTGGATGTGTATATGAAAGCCCCAGCGACGCCAGGTACTTATACGGGCTATTGGATGATCAAAGCAGCCAATGGAGAAATCTTTGGTACTGGACCAAGTGCTGCAAGCTGGTTCTGGGTAGAAGTCAAGGTGATAGATCCAGACGCCTAGCATTCCAGCGGGATTATGTTGAATCAAAAGCGCCTTGAGCAAATAAATCTCAAGGCGCTTTTGATTTTCACATTAGCTCAAATAAGCAAGCGCAAGGGTTCTTCCAAATACCTGGCCAGGGCTTGCATGAATTTGGCTGCTTCAGCGCCATCGCTGACTCTGTGATCCACGGAGATAGTCGCCTTCATGCGTAGGCCGGGCACAATTTCACCATCCAAGACCACGGGGACTTCCTGAGCCGATCCGACCGCCAGGATTGCAGCCTCTGGGGGATTGATAATGGCGATGAAATGATCGACATCGTACATCCCTAAATTACTGACCGAGAAAGTTGAGCCTTCGATATCATTGGGCCGGACCTTACCTTCACGA
The DNA here is from genome assembly GCA_016785015.1 of Anaerolineales bacterium. GTDB lineage: Bacteria > Chloroflexota > Anaerolineae > Anaerolineales > UBA11858 > NIOZ-UU35. The sequence continues at coordinate 32,843 of JADHTJ010000027.1, read as the reverse complement.
GCGCGTCCTACCATAGTTTTGGTCTCTGACGAGATTTGACGGAGTGATTTGCGATCGGCGTCTCGGTTTACCACAGTCAGCAGGCCGCCTTCCACGGCTACAGCCACGCCGACATTGACCTGTCCATGGCGCAGCACGCTATCACCCTGCAAAGAAGCATTCAAGTTGGGAAATTCTCTCAAAGCTAAGGCAGCTGCCTTGACGATGAAATCATTCACTGAGAGCTTTTCGCCAGAGTCGGCCAGCATGGCATTAATCTCTTTGCGCTGGGCAATCACCGAGGCCATGTCAAACTCACGCGTGACATAAAAATGGGGTAACTGCTGCTTGGCTTCCACCATACGGCGGCCGATGGCCTGTCGTAATTTGGTCAGTTGGATAGTTTCATCTGCAGGCGGCGGGCCAAGATGTGTGAATAGAGGAGCTGCGACCGTTGACGGTTGGTCGCTTACAGTAGGTGCTGCTTGATACGATTCGATATCTTTCTTGATGATACGACCACCAGGGCCGCTGCCTTGGATGGAAGACAATTTGATATTGAGGTCATGCGCCATACGACGGGCAAGCGGAGATGCTTTTGCGCCATCAGGATATTCATCCGTCCCCTGGGGCACTGCCTCTGCTTGAGCGGGAGCTGCAGATCCAACCTCGGCGGGGGCTTCTGCTTCGGGAGCAGGGACCTCGTCTCCAGGCTGATCTGACGCATCTACATCACCTGTCTGACCGACAAGACTTTCCACATCGATCTCCTCGCCGGCCTCTCCGATCACCGCGATCGGTACACCCACGGGAAGGATGTCACCTTCTCCCACCAAATGATGGTGCACCACGCCCGTGTGCGCAGACTCGACCTCGACGGTGGCTTTGTCGGTTTCGATTTCAGCGAGAACCTGACCGCGTTCGACATCTTCGCCCTCAGCGATCACCCAACGGACGAGGACGCCTTCTGCCATATCAAAGCCCAATTTGGGCATACTGACAACCTCAGCCATTAGAGCACCTCCTTGACCGCTTTGACCACATCTTCCACTTGGGGCAAGGCTGATTGCTCCAAAGCCTGGTTGTAAGGCAAAGGCACTTCGGTTTGCGCAACGCGCTTTATTGGGGCATCGACATAATCAAAGGCTTCTTCATAAATGCGAGAAGAAATTTCGGAACCAACGCCATAGGAGCGCCAGCCTTCTTCAACAATCACCGCCCGATTCGTTTTGCGGAATGATTCCAAAACTGGGTCCATGTCCAAGGGGCGCAGGGATCGCAAGTCGACAATTTCGGCTTCAATGCCTTCTTTGGCTAACTGATCCGCGGCTTTGGTTGAAATATCCAACATTTTGCTGTATGTCACAATAGTGACATCCTTCCCAGGGCGTTGGATCTTGGATTTGCCAATCGGTACCGTATATTCGTCCTCGGGCACCTCGCCGCGCGTCTGGTATAAGGTGGAGTGCTCGATGAACATCACCGGGTCATCGGAGCGGATGGCCGATTTGAGCAGGCCTTTAGCATCATAGGGCGTTCCGGGTGCGACAACCTTCAATCCGGGAAAATGCGCAAAGATGACATCTGGCGTCTGGGAATGGGTTGCACCCAACTGACGCCCACCACCCCCAACGGCGCGAATAACCAACGGCACAGACATCTGACCACCAAACATGTAGCGCATTTTTGCCGCCTGGTTAACGATATGGTCCATGGCTACGAATGCAAAATTGATCGTCATTAATTCAGCGATTGGGCGCATCCCTACCATGGCCGCACCGATACCGCCGCCAACGATTGCCGCCTCAGCAATGGGCGTATCGCGCACCCGTTTGGATCCGAAATGATCATAGAAACCTTTGGTTACGGCATAGGTTCCACCCCAAACACCGACCTCTTCACCCATGATAAAAACTCGTTCATCGCGCTCCATCTCTTCCCAAATAGCCTGGGATATGGCCTCGCGCATAGTAATTCCTTTTGTACTCATACTATTTCCCTTTACTCCGCATACACGTTGGTGAACAATTCTTCGGGGGCTGGCTCAGGGCTAGACTCGGCAAATTGCACCGCAGTTTGAATTTCACCTTCCACACTCTCGTCAATTGCGTCTAACTCTTTTTCTTTAGCAATCTTTTCTTTTGTCAAATATGCTCGGTAGATACCGATGGGATCACTTTCTTGCCATTTCTTGACCTCACCAGAATCTCGGTATCGCTCGGGATCGCCCATGGAATGGCCCCGGTAGCGATATGTCATGATTTCCATGAAATAAGGACCTTTTCCGCTGCGAATAAATTCCAGAGCTTTGAGTGTGGCTTCACGGACTTCCATCACATTCATGCCATCGACTCGTTCGTTGGGGATTCCGTATCCTTCGGCCTTTTGCCTGATCTCAGAGACTGCCGAAGCGCGATCGATGGTCGTGCCCATGCCGTATTGATTGTTCTCACACACCCACAGTACTGGCAAATCCCACACTTTTGACAGATTGACACCCTCATGGAAGAAGCCAATATTGGTCGCGCCGTCACCAAACATACATATCGTAACGCCATCATTTCCCGCATACTGATCTCCCAAGGCCATGCCGGCGGCGATGGGCAGGTGCGCGCCAACAATGGCGTGACCACCCCAGAAATTCTTTTCTACATCGGCCATATGCATCGAGCCGCCTTTGCCTTTAGATATCCCCGTAGCCTTCCCAAGCAATTCTGCCATTACTTGTTCCGCCGGAATACCAACATTGATCGCCACACCATGATCACGATAGGCCGTAATCATACGATCTTGGGGTTGACGGGCCGCAACCAGGCCAGTGCTGACAGCTTCTTGCCCAATATAGAGATGCAGGAATCCACCAATCTTGCCCTGCTGATAGAGTTCAGCAGCGCGTTCTTCCACGCGGCGGATCAGCACCATCTGATGGTACAAATCTAAGTGATCATTCTTTTTCATTTCGCTATTTCCTTCAGTTGCGATAAATAATTGCATAATGCGGTTGAGCAATAAATCTACTCGTACGCCTGCCCCAATTGACGCCCACCGCAATGCAGATATTACCATTCGCCGCCCGGAGTGCGGCACTAACATTCTTTTATCGTACACAACAACACCGGGCATTGCCCGGCGTTACTCTCGGAAGTTTTCGTAACGCTCCGAAATCGAATTATACCAAAATAGTCTTGTTTTGTAAGTTTGCCTACGTTAGAAATATCTCAGAGGACAAAGGAATTCTTCGTGATTTCCAGAGCCAGCCCACCATAGAGTCTGCTTGAAGCATGGTAAAATCTTTCGGTTTGCACACATCATAACTACTGACACAATGATTCGAAATCCACTTGATCTTAACCCCAAAAATTCCAACCCCGGCGTGCGGGCTGCCCGTATTTATTCCAACATATTTAGTCCCCCCAGTATGTTTGCGCTGGTTGGGTTTATCATTGCTTGGATTGAGCTGCCTTTTCTGGAAGGCACTTTGCACGCCGCGATTTTTGGTTTTCTTTCAACGCTCGTTCCCATCCTATATATCGTTTACTTGCTTAAAACCGGCAAGATTGACGACCTGCATATCAGTAAACAGAGCGAGCGCCACATTCCTTATATCATCGGCATCCTTGGGGCAAGCCTGGCTTATTTCATCTTACAAGGCCTGACTAGTTCACCACTGCTGTTGACTTTTATTCTGACGAATATCAGCGCCATCACCATGTTGGCGATCATCAATGCCCGTTGGTTGATCAGCGCACACACAGCGAGCATCTCTGCTATCGCCACATTTGCTGGCTTTGGATTTAGCCTTGGGACAGGAATAGCAATTCTGCCCATGGTAGCCCTGACTTTTTATGTGCGTCATTTCCTGAAACGTCACACCATCGCCGAAATGGTCAGTGGATGCATTCTGGGGATTAGCATTGTTGTGACTCTGGCCGCCCTGGGTGCCTTCAATACATAATCATATGCCAAAATCAAAACCTAACATTGTTTTTATTGTTCTTGATACCCACCGCGTTGACCGGCTCGGCTGTTATGGTTATTCGCGCGGGACATCGCCCAACCTGGATAAATTCGCAAGTGAAGCCACACTATTTGAAAATGCCATCTCACCGGCGCAATGGACGATCCCTTCTCACGCTTCGATGTTCAGTGGGGAATTTCCCAGCACGCACTTGACCTTGCAGGCCAGCAGTATGCTCAGTGGGGATTTCACTACCTTGGCCGAACATCTGAAGGAAGAAGGCTACAACACAACGGGTTTTTGCAACAACCCCTTGGTAGGTGTGCTGGAAAACGGCCTACGACGCGGGTTTGAACACTTCTACAATTATGGTGGCGCGATTCAATCTACACCCATGGAGAATGGCAACATGCCGCTGAAGGCGCTCCAGGGCATTCGAGACGGTTACCAAAAAGTGATGCAGCGCGTGGCAGTCCCCATTCAACAAGCCATTGCTGGTTCCCCGGCTGTTTTCAAATTCATCCTTAACCCTAGGCTGGTTTCCTTGTGGACACGCTATGCCAACTTTAAGGGAAACGGGCCCAGTTCGATCAAAGACACCCACGACTACTTCCAAAGAAAAACTCGCGAAGGCCAAAAACCCCAATTTGTCTTTCTTAATCTAATGGGCACACACCTGCCCTATACCCCACCAGACAAGTTCATCACAGAATTTGCTTCCATTATCAAGGATGACCCCGAAGCCGCTAAATTCATGCGCGATTACAATACACGCGCCTTCCACTGGCTCTTACCGATGAAAGAGCCCTATACAGAGATGGAAGCGCGCACTTTGAGCGATATGTATGATGCCGAGGTCGCATATCAGGATCATCTCTTGGGCCAATTGCTGGAGAACCTGAGCCATCCCGATATTCGAGACAACACAATGGTGATCATCGTTGGCGACCATGGCGAAATGCTGGGAGAGCACAATCTCATGGGGCATGGGCTAGGGCTGTATCAGGAGTTGATCCACGTCCCATTGATAATCCGTTTCCCCGGGCAGGAGGCAGGCGAACGTGTAACCGGACCTGTTTCTACGACCTATGTTTATCATACTGCCTTAGAATCTGCTGGTATTGAAGAAGCACATCCAGAATACGCTGAGCCGATCCAAACGAGAGCTCACAGCCTGAAATCAAAAACACCCGATTTGAAGCGCGTCTTCAGTGAGGGTTACCCACCAATGAACTTGATCAAAATCATCGAGAAGCAAGAATCCGCCATCATGGATGAATTCAACTGCGAGGCCATTCATTGGGCAATTTTCGAAAATAATTACAAATTGTTACGCGTTGACGCCATCCAAGACGAGCTTTTTAATTTAGCCGAGGATCCTAGCGAAATCCATCATCTGGATAAAGAAGAAGAACAACTGGAAGATTTCGGTGCCGCATTGGATGCCTGCCTTGCCTGGGCTGGCAGCCGATCGCCTGGCGATATCAGTCAACAGCCCGGCAATTTATACGACGAGCAGGTGCAAGAAAGAATGCGGGCACTTGGGTATATTGAATAATTTTTGTAATGGGTAAAAGGATGTAGAACACCGCAGAGACGCAGAGAGCACAGAGATTCTTGCATTCTGCCGAGAAAAACTCAGCGTTCTCCGCGGCTCTGCGGTAAAAAATAATGTGTTCAAGGTGTTTGTGCCCAGTACAGTATTGAATAATTTTACAGATTTTAGGAGCAACAATGATCGATCCAGTCATCTTTACAATCAACTTAGGAAAACTAGAACTCGCCTTTCGCTGGTACGGGCTGCTGATCGCCATTGGCGTGATGGTCAGCGCCTGGATCACCGAGAAGGAAATCGTGCGGCGCGGAGGAAAACCCGAGTTTGTTTGGGACGCGTTGATCTGGGTGCTGCCCGCCGGGATAATAGGCGCCCGTATATGGTATGTACTCAATGACATATTCGGCGGGGGGCGAACGTTCCTCGACAGCCCTGGGCGCATCATCCGTATCACTGAAGGTGGGCTGCATATTTTCGGCGCGGTGATCTTCGGACTGGGTGCGGCTTATATCTTTGCCCGACGCCACAAAGTGGATATTTTGTTACTCCTAGATTCGGTCGCCCCTGCCATGTTGATCGGTCAAGCCCTGGCTCGCCCGGCCAATTTCATTAACCAGGAACTCTATGGACCGCCAACAGACCTTCCCTGGGGCATCCCCATCGATAGTTTGCACCGTCTTTCCCCGTGGAATAACTTGGTGCTTTACCCCGAGGAAACCACACGTTTTCATCCAACTTTCGCCTATGAAATGGTGTGGAATTTGCTCGCAGCTGGAGTAATCATGTGGTTTGTGCGCCGCTACGAAGAAAAGATCAAACCGGGCACAGCTTTTGCCGGCTGGCTGCTGTTAGCCGGCATTGGTCGAGTGATCATCGAGACCTTCCGTCCCGATCAGCCGCGCATTCCAGGCACCGACATGAGTTGGTCGCGTTTGATCTATGCGCTTTTAGCTATTGTCGGCCTTTTCTGGCTCTTGGTCCGCTACGAGATTATCAAACTGCCCTTCCTATCCCCAGGACCAGAGAAATACAAACTACCCGGCAAAAAGTGGCGCAAACGGTAAAATTTCCCCTGTTGATCAGGGACCAACCTAGTTGAAGAAAATTTGAGCCACAGAGTACACGGAGTTCACTGAGAAACAAAATAAGCTCTGGGCACTCAGGGGCTTTTGCTTTCGGAGGAATTATGCCCCCAACCAATTCATCTCAAACATTACCCGATCCTCCACGTGGTATACGCGCCATCCTTTGGCGTTTACCCATTTGGTTCTACCGCTTAAAGTTGGGCTGGATGTTCGGGCATAGAGCGCTGTTGCTCACGCACATTGGCCGAGTCAGCGGAATGCCGCGGCAGGCCATGCTGGAAGTTGTTCAATACGACGAGGATACCAACACACACTATGTTGCTTCAGGTTTTGGGGAACAGGCTGATTGGTACAGGAATATCATCAATAATCCTGAAGTCACCATTCAAGTCGCTGGGAAAGAGATCTCTGTTATCGCAAAGCGGTTGAGTACACAAGAGGCAGCTGAGATCTTCAGCGAATATCATCGCAGGCACCCAAAGGCGTTGCACGGTCTGGGAAAATTGATTGGTTATGCAATCCCCGAAAACGAGGCTGATATGCTTGCTTTCTTCCGCGATAATGTTCCATTGATTGCTTTTCAGCCAAGAGGGAAAATGCAACAATTGGATTGAGGTGTGCGGTCTCGTAGCGGGAAAGTCCTGAAAAGTGGAAATTAAACCCTGATATTATTCAGGGGTAGCATCATATTGCAAATGAAATCTTTCGTTTATAATGTCAGTAAATTTTAATTTATAAAGCGAAAGGAGCACCCCATGGGTAAAGAAACCAGATTATTCAAAAGCGAAGAACGCAAAAGCCGGTCCGAGGTCAGCGCCTTCCTGAATCAGTTAGCCGACAAGATCAACGAGGGCCAAGTCGTACTGCGCCAGGACAAAGAAGAAATCACTCTCACCATGCCCCAAAGTTTGATCTTGGAAATTCAGGTCGAAGATGAGGACAAGAAACGCAAGGGTATCCAGCACAGCCTAGAGGTCGAGATAAAGTGGTTCGATCACGACGACTCTGGAGGACCATTAGAACTTGGGTAGTGCCTTCTATATCCATCCCAACAAATCAATAGCTGTATAAACTAGAAGTAGCGCCAGGATAGTATTGACCGCCTGGCGCACTTTTGTGTTGGCCATATTATTTCGGATTGCTGAGCCAAACAATGTCCAGGTTGAAGTAGCGATAAAAGCCAATAATGCAAAGATGATTGCCGCAATAATCATTAGCGCGAATTTTCCAGCGATCTCCCCCAAAAAGGACGAATAGAGCGTAAGGCCATAGATTATCGCTTTGGGATTCAGCAATTGCAGTATAAACCCATGAGAAAATCCCAACCGAATTTGCTCAACTTCATCAAATACTTAGCTGGATTTTACCGTTCCATAGGCCAACCAAAGAATATAAATTGCCCCAGCGATTCGGAATATTTTTTCGACAGCAGGATAGAAGATCAGCAACGATGTTGATATCAAACTCGACAAGATCATAACCAGGAAAAAACCTGCGGTTACTCCCCACAGATATGACAAGGTTTTTCTGTATCCGTATAATACACCCATGGAAGCACTGGTAATATTGTTGGGGCCAGGGGTAAAGGTAGTAATGAGGGCAAATGATGTAAGCGCAACGAAGTCTATCATCACTGAATAATCTCCAATTAAAAAACCGGCACCCGATGATAATCAAGTGCCGGTCGAAATTTTCTCACAATTTCTTATTGCGATGGAGCAAAAACCATTTCGGCGAAATCCAAAATATAATCCAAAATATTTGGATTATAGAGAGGGTCTGGATCGATCATCAAGGTACCATGGGCGCTGGTGCCGGTATAGATGATCATGTCATGGAGAAATTCTTCGGCATTCCTACAGGTACCGGCGGAATAGTCGCCATCTCCCGACATGCAGGTTACTGGAACCGAGGGGTCGGCTTCCTTATTGTTCTGGGCATCGGTTGTATAGTTGTTATCAATGTAACTCCCAGGGGAGAGTGAGATTGCTCCAACACAACTACGATTGCCCAATTCATTAAATTGGTAGCAGGCCCAGCTTGCAACATCGGCACCTATGCTCGAACCGATTGTCAGCATCCAGGGTAACCCGCCAACGACTTGAACATTCTTGGCTACTTTGCCAGTGCATTGGAAAGCTGTAACGGGGGTCAATTCTGCGGCAGTCTTTAAGGCTGCAACACCATCCAGACCCCAATTGCGAGGAGAACCTAGACCCGCTTGACTCTCGCCGAAATCTCTAAAATCAAAAGTGAAAACAGCGTACGATGCGGCCTCATCCATGGGCGGGAACCAGGTTGGATCCCAAAATGGCTCGGATCCTGGCGGCACAGGGCAGCCCGTCATCTCAGCAGGATTCTCGTCGAGGCGGTTTTGCAGCCAGGGAGCAATGCGACACCAATCCCTCTGATCACCACCGGCCCAGTGCATCAGCACAATCACCGGCGCATCGGCATACTTCGAAGCGTAGTAGTACCCCACCAGATTCTTTCCATCTTCAGCCTGGAATTCCACTCGCTGAGGGTCAGCGGGAAGATCGGAATACTGAATCTCCGGAGTTGGTGTTTCTGTGGGCAATGGGGTTTCTGTGGGTGGTTCTGGGGTTGGTGTGGGTTCCGGCGTATCCGTAGGCGGCGGGGGCTCAGTGGGCTCGGGTTCTGCAGGTTCTTCTACAGGCTCCGCCTCCTCGACTGCTGGCTCTTCGGGTTCTGGGGGTGCTGGCTCCGGCCCACAGGCAGAAAATAGCAAGGCAAAGACAAGAACCAGGCTAATCAATACGAAAAATTTGTGCTGCTTACTCATAACTTCCTCCTTTGGCGATATGAGAAATTCAGTTTTTATCAGTGTTCATCGACTATTTCTACTAAAACCGCCTGCACTGCGGTTCGCCACCAATAAATATCCCGCGATTGATCATAACCTTTGCAGGTGATCAGCGTGACCCAATCGTGATCTTTGTGCTCCAAGATCTGTTCGTTATTTGGGTCTAGCCATTCATGGATTTCCCGTATCCTGTAAACATAATCTTGCCCCCAGGCGCGGATAATGATTTCATCATCGAAAGAAAGATGTTGTAAATTGGCAAAGGGTCCTGGGCTGCCATCCACATTATAGACATGGGCTGATATGACCGAATTCCCTTCCCAAGTGGGGAAAGCCGTACCTTCCAGATAACCAACCTGATCTGGTTCTAACCAATCAACGTCCCAAGTATTGCCTACTTTGGGAACACCCACAATCTCGATTTCCTCTTGAAGAGATGGGATTCTCAGCTGCATTTCATCCAAAGATTGGTAATCCCGCTCGACCGAATTCTCAAGGCGATCTGTGATCACATCGGGGGCAAAACCTGTGGTCGGCAAAGCCCCTAACGATATCTGCCACAACTCAACACCGTGTTTACCATCATTGGCCGTGAAATAGATCGTCCACCCCATGCGGTATGCCCCAGATAATGTGCCGGTAAACTCATCCAATGTGTACTCGGGAATAGATCCTCGACTGCCGGGGCGAATATCCTTCAATAAGTGTGCTTGCGTATAAGGAAATTCGGTCGCCCACACTTCCTCACCGTGCTCATCATCTTGTGCCGTGAAGAACAAAGTCGTTCCCATCCGCTCCAGCGTTTTGGGGTTTGAATCATAGGGATCTTTCAATCGATCTGCCCCCGGATAAATATCGGCTACTTGTGAAGCATAGGTATATGGCGGCTCTGTTTTCCAAAGCTCTACACCCGTATCGCCATCGTCAGCGCTGAAGAACATCACCCAGCCAACATCACCAATGGCAGCAGGATTTGAGCTCTCAGGGTCGCCGTCATCATCGAGGTTGGGGTTGATATCATCCAACATATAGGCGCCCAGCTGGGGATCGTATCGCCACAACTCTACGCCAAATTCATCGGTCTCAGCAGGGAAAAACACCATCGAGCGGGCTAAGCGATTTGACCAGCCAGGGCTGGAATCTTCATCCCCGTTATTGATATCGGATGCAAGTGAAGTTGTCGCCTCGGTGCCATAACTGCGCCAAAGCTCACGTCCATGCACCCAGTCATCGGCCGCGAAAACAAACATATTCCCCAAAATATTGAAACTAGACGGCGACGAGCTTCTGGGACCCGCCAGGATATCTTTTACCAGGTAGGTCCCGGCATCGGTTCCATCGCTACGCCAAAGCTCCTCACCGTGTAATTCGTCTTTAGCAGTGAAATACAAGGTCGACCCAAAGGCAAATAAATAACGCGGATCGGAATCATCACTGGTAGGCCAGATATTCTTCACCAGCCACGAGCGCCCATCTCGCACATCGTAGGCATATAACTCTCTGCCAACCGCGGCATTCATGTCGGCGCTGTAAAACAAAATCGACCCCATAAACGCCAGCCATTTGGGATCAGTGCCAGTGGGGGCACCAGGAGCATCCCAATATTCATGCACATCGACAGGCTCAGCTATTCCCGATCCTGTATTGTAACGCCAAAGTTGTCTGCCTAAAGTCGCATTGGTCGCCGCGAAGTAGATACTGTTGCCGTAGACGGTCAGCCATTCTGGATTGGAACTGACCGAGCCAGGGTAAATATCCGCGGCCAGAGTCGCCTCACCAGAAAGTGGTGAGTATTTCCATAGTTCGGTTCCATGTTGTCGGTCATCGGCTTGAAAATATAGATTTCCATTGACTTCTACAAACCAGGCCGGATTCGAACTGTTGCCCCCTTTGGCAATATCAGTGACCCGTTCGACATAATAAGGCAAGGCGTAGTCTTCTGCATATGACGGAGTCGTGGATTGATTCCCAAAACCCAATACAAGAGAAAATAATATGGCTATTATCAATACTTGTTGAATACCAAGACGATTGCTCAAAGTCTGCCTCCAAGACTTATCACCAGGCGATTTCTAGCACAATTGTATCAAAAAATTAGAATAATAGCGTACCTACTTGTGCAAATAATATAAGGCTAATCCTTACATACCCTCGTCCCCGCACTTTTTTCTTCAGCCGATTCCCATAAGCATCGAAAGTGATTTCACCCGAAACTCCTTGATAGCCATCCGCAGCACGTACACTTATGGCGAGCGATTGCAAAAGGATCACCAAGAGAACCAGGTACGGTTAGTGAGGGCTACTCGCCTGAATCGTAGATTTCTAACTTGAAATTATCAAAATAGGTCGTGTTTTGCTCGTGAACGCCCAAGGCGAAAATACCTTCAGAAATTGCCTCGCCCTCATCCACCACATCCAGGACCTGCACATCGTCCATCCAGACGCTCAACTGATTCCCAACCATACGAACTCGAACGTTATGCCATTCATCCGGGCGGATCGATTGGGGATAATCTATTGGGAAGTTAGTTGGACCGTCATTACATGAATTCTTGTTCAATGTTGCGCTATGCTCAAACATTTCAAGTTCGTAGGCCTGATGAATGTCATTGACACATTGGAAACCGCCCCGGAACAAAAATGCAGCCCGATATATACCATCATTGCCACCAGGATAAGGCTCAGCAAAACGAAAATCGATGATGAATTCGAAGTCGGTAAGATTTTCATGTATCCTGATCGCATCAACACCTCGGGCCGCGTTTCTTCCTTCGATTTCTTCAACGCGCCAATTTTCGAGATTGCTGGTGTTCCAAAATTCGGCAAAGCCAACCTCGAAATCATCACTGTATTCCAAGGAAAGATTGGACTGCCCAGACGAGGAATCGGTTAGATCCCAAACTTTTATATTTTCGAAATGCACTCGCAAAGGATCCCTGCCATCATTCTCTACACCAAGACCAAACCCTCCTTCAGTAGAAGAATCATCCATTGCAAACCAGATTGGTTCCTCATTCAGGTACACCGCAATCTTTGGCCCCATAGCGACGATTAAAAGTTTGTTTTTGCCAAACACTGGGACAACTCCTGGAACTACAATTTCCGAATCCAATAGGTCAATATGAGCTCCGTTTAGATTTTTATAAAACATGAATTTACTATCCGATCCAAACGCCACTCCATAATGCGCGCTTGGATCATCAATTGTTACAGGAAAATCTCGAAAGAGAATGTACCAAAAACCCCAATCACCAGAGATGAACTCTGCTTCCACTTCCATTACGAAATCGGAAAACCATATACTTCCTTCTGGCGCGCTGCCAGTATTTGATTCTGCAGATATGAAGTATGCACCATCTTCGTATCCCCATTCACCTATTCCAGTTGTAGACCCAACAGGCCAGCCACTCGCTGGATTGTCAAAGTCTTCCTCGTAGTCTGCAGGACGATCTTTGATAGCAGCAAGTATCGGCTCAGCAAACTCATTCGCTTGTTCGGCGATAGATCCATCCTGGGATGAATTAGTGGACACAAAATTTTCACCCACATTCCAAATCCACACATTCCCATTCACATCTCCGGCTGCCAGGTAGCTGCCGTCAGGCGACCAAGCCAGGTGATAGATATCCACATTGGGGGCAAATTTGAACAGTTGGGTTAAATCGTGAAATCTATCCAACGGCTCTATGCCGGTCCAGATGCGCAGCGTGCCGTCTTCTCCTGCAGTGGCAATAAATTCTCCATCGGGGGAGAACTCAAGTTGGTATACGAAACCGAAATGCGAACCATAACTAGATGCAATTGAGTCCTGCTGAGACTCCCTGCGAACACTGACATCAGAGTTAAGGTCAACTATGCCATCATCGCCCGCAGTCGTTTCGGTGAACCCGCAGCTAACGAAATTTCCATCTTGAGAAAGATCCGCAGCCTGGCAAAGACTGTGTGATTCATCAGCATTAATTTCATATACCGTACCGTCGTCATTTTCCCGCAGGATCATCACTTTGGAGCCATCTGCAGACCAGCTGATCTTCTCCACAAACTCAGACAAAACGGCCGGCAAGGCGCGGTCTGCGCTGCTATCACTCGAGTAATTCCACGAGCGCACAAAGCCCTCGTCCATGGCTGCGGCCAGGAAGCGGCCGTCTCCCGACCATTCAACGTCTACGACATTGCCAGAGCCAGCAATAATTTCTTCTTGGTCCGATTGATTGGTGTACCCAAAAAGGAGCACAATACCATTTGTAGTACCCATGGTCAGTGTATCTTTGCCCGGCTGCCAATCCAGAGAATAGATTCCCCGCCGCATATCGATGCTGCTCAAGTCACCTTGGTCCAGCGATTCGAGGAAGTAGACATTATTGCTCCCGCTGGCTACAGCCAGGATGCCATCGTCCGACCAATCAAGGCTGGTGATGGCGCTGTCCGAAACATTCTCTTGGAATACCAAGCGATCGTCACGGGCCGCGGCGGTGGCCTCGGCGCGTGCCATTTGGGTGGCGATGTGATCGCTGGTGGGCGTGGGCGGCTCGGGGGTGGCGGTCAGCGTGGAGGTGGGTAATGGGGTTTCCGTAGGTGGAATTAGTGTAGCCGTGAGGGTGGTAGAGGGGCGCAATCCCAAAGCGCCGATCATTGCTTCACCACGTCCTCCAGTCAATAAGAAAACACCCAGTGCAGCCAGCAAAACTATCCCCAGGATGCCCAGGAACAAGGGAGTGCGACTTGGTCGTGCAGGTGACTGCTCTGCTTGGGGTTCTGACGTTTCCAGTTCGGGGGCAACTTCTGGCGAGCGTCTGAGCTCCCCTAGCGCCGCTTCCATGGCCTGAGCCATCTCTTCGGCACTCTGATAGCGATGTTCGGGCTCTTTGGCTGTGGCTTTAAGAATGACCTCTTCCAAAACTTCAGGAATATCGGAGTTGACCTGCCGCGGCGGCGGCATGGGCGCGGTCATGTGCTTGATCACGACAGCCATTGGTGTATCAGCTCGGAAAGGCACATCCCCGGTTAACAGCTCATAGAGCACGATGCCCATAGAGTAGATGTCCGTTCGCTGATCAACGCCGGCGCCCTGCCCCTGCTCCGGCGACATGTACATAGGTGTACCGATGCCAACACCGGTACCGGTCAGCTGAACCGAGGCCTCAGCCATTTGCGCCAGGCCAAAGTCGGCCAGCATCGGCCATTCACCCTCGGTAAGCAGGATGTTACTGGGTTTTACATCACGGTGCACAATGCCCCTTTGGTGGGCATAATTCAGGGCTCTCACCACGGGCAGGAGCAATTCCAGGGCCTCTGCTGAGTTCATCACATTGCCCCTGCTCTTCTTAAGCGTGCCCCCCTCGATATACTGCATAACAATATAGGTGATATTGCCATGCTCTCCATAAGTATGGATGGGCACGATATTAGGGTGACTGAGCTGGGCAACGGCCTTGGCTTCACGCTGAAAACGACGCATGAAGCTTGGATCACGGGCAAAAAACTGCGGCAGCACCTTCACAGCCACATAGCGGCCCAGAGCAGCTTCATAGGCCTTGTAGACAGTGGCCATACCACCCTGTCCTAAGCGCTCTACTAAACGATAGCCCCCCAACGTTTGTCCAACCAGCGAATCTTCCATGCCAAGGATAGTTTCTTCCATGCCCTCGTTCATCCCCTGGCGCGCCTGCTCGACATAATCGAGAAATTCATAGGCGCTTTGCACGCGTCGGGCTGGATCGGCGTTCAAACATTTGGCGACCAGTTCGTCCACCTCGGGGGGAATGCCTGGTCGAATGCTGCCAGGCCAAGAATCTTTGCCATCACCGGGCATCTGGCCGGTCAACAATTGATACAGCAGAACTCCCAGGGCATAGAAGTCTGATAACACGCTGAGCTGACCACCGGCAACGATTTCAGGTGACTGATACGGTTCCGGCGCAAGTTTCCCTTCCGACAGCAGCTTTGGCAGGCCAACTGCTTGCGCCAGTCCGATATTCTTGACCTTAATTGATCCCTGGGATGTTAGGGCAATATTGTCCGAGTTGAGCCAACCGTGCACCCATTCTGCTTCGTGCAAACCCTGAATAAACTCCCCAATCTGCTGCAAAAGGTCCAGCACCAGGTTGACGGGTAAGCCATCGCTATCCTTGAGCATCTCGGAAAGCGTCTGTCCTTCTGCATATTGATACACTAAAAGGATTTGTCCCTGGTAATCGCCATACTCTACCAACGGGATTCCATAGAGGATATTCAATCCAGCCAGGGTATCAGCAAGCAACTCAAACTGAGTCTGAAACTCCTGGGCGGGGATCAAATCGCCATCAACCTCGACAATCCACACCATCTGGTCGGTGTTAGTGTTTCGTCCCCGGTATGATGACCCAACATTATGCTTTTGCTTTTTCCCCTCTTTGCTGTATTTTTCTGAGAAGCTCAATGACGGCGCCATGCTTACCTCTATTATTTAGAATTATGGTTCTATGGGATATGGAAATGAAACAAAAGTCCCTTCAACAACGATCGATGTGCTAAGGTTCTAAATTCCACTGAGGATAGAATGATCCAGACCACTCCACAGGCCAATCTCCCACGTAATTGGATAGATCGCTTTCGTCGCAAGGCCGCTCTAATTCAATGCAGGCCGTATCCATTCGCGCAATAGCACTCCCGCCACCGGGAGTGTATACAAGCAGCGATGATCCATCCGGCGACCAATAAACTGGACCCGACAAAATCTCTTCATAGAGCATTTGAAGGTCGCTTCCGTCTCGCCGCACGACCCACAATGAACTCATTGAATCGTCATCGTTGTGAGGATCCTTCGACAGAAATGCCAGCCACAAACTATCCGGAGACCAGTGCGGATATGCTATACACGCAGGTAGAGGCACGATTGTGTTCATGCCCTTTCCGTCGGCTCCGATCAGGAATCCTGCACAGCTTCCATGAAATGCGATCAACTCCCCATCTGGTGACCAGGCCGGCGAGATATCATTGCGATCTGGGAAATTGGTCAACTGCTGCAGTTCAGATCCGTCAGCATTGACGATATACAAATTGCCATTTGAATCCTGTTCCAGACAGTCATCTTTGCAGGCAGAAAATACAATTTGGCTTCCATCAGGAGACCAACTGTACCTAGCCTCCGGCCAAAGATAGCCCAACTGAGATGTATCAATTCGGTTGATGATCGCACCGCTCTGATCCGATATGCAAAGGGCAAGCAAATCATCGCAGGCGTCAACGATGCGAGCAGAGATTTGATTTGCAGAGCCTGAACTGGCAAAAACGCCCTGCCCCCAATGCACCAGGATCGTCTCCGTTGTCGCTTCAATAATGTCAAACAAGCCATCTCCATTCCAATCGAGCAGAATCACATCCGTGCTAATAGTCAGATTAGCTTGATGTTCAACGCCTTCGAAATTACCAGAGCCATCGTTGAAATAAATCGTGTTCGGTTGTGGAATTCCCTGGTCAATCCGGCCGTTGACCACATAGGCATCCAGATCGCCATCAAAATCGATATCTGCCAGTGCAGCGGCATTGCTGGCGGAATTACCCAACGCTTGACCGCTATCCTGGAAAATTCCCGAGCCGTTGTTGAGCCAGACTTTATTGGGCGTATCTTCTAAATTGGCCACAAAAGCATCCAGGTCGCCATCGCCATCCAGGTCACCCAGGGCGACTGCATTACTGGGTGAAGTGCCCAGGCGCTGGCCTGAATCGATGAAGGTGCCGTCACCATGATTCAAAAAGACCATATTCTCTCTATCTACGTAATTCACCACAAATGCGTCCAGATCGCCGTCGCCGTCCAAGTCGCCCAGGTCAACCCCGACGCTGTCCTTGCCAGGATAAGGATCACCCAAGACGGCAAATCCCCCGGCACCATCATTCAACCAGACCAGATTCTGTCCCCCGGCGGCTATCCAGACATCCAGATCGCCATCCCCATCCAGGTCTCCGGCGTCCATGCCAAACCCATCCGGATATGCACCATCGACGCTCAGTTCCTGACTCTGCTCAAAGCCCCACTGGCCGTCATTCAACCAGACCTCGCTGGGGCCAGCATAATTGGTGAAGAAGAGGTCCAGATCACCATCCAGGTCGAAATCCCCCGGTGAGACCCCATAGGTTTGCTCAGAATTTGAGGTTTCAAAAGATTGCAAAAAGAGACCTTCTCCGGTATTTTTCCAAACCAAATTAGTATGACCCCGAACACCGGACACAAGATCATCATCTCCATCCCCATCCACATCCGCTGCTGCGATCGCAAGGGTTTGACGATCGCCCAAACGCTGGCCGCTGTCCAGGAAGAATTCCACCTCAGAGGTGTAGGTCAGTTCCTGCAAGGAGAAATTATCAAAGTAAGTAATCGCTTGCGAGTCTTGGGCCCAAAAGGCGAATTCGCCCGAGTCGATGAGTTCGCCTTCGTCAGTGACATCTAGTATCAAATTATCTTCAACCAGGATGCGGATATGGTTACCAACCATTCGCACCTGCAAATGATGCCATTCTCCAGGGTTCAGTGCTTCAGGGTACGCAAAATTGTTATTTGTCTGCTCTCCGCTGCAGGGCATTTTAATCAGTCCACCCCCTTCGGCGAACAATTCCACTAAATAACCCGAGCAATCGCCAGAGCGAATACCGAAGAGGGCGCCAAAATTTCCTTCTGCATCAGTCTCATTAAAGTTAAAATCGATATCGAGCTGAAAATCTTTCAGCGCATATGCTTCACCACCAAACCGCATGGGCCCAGATCCAATGATGGCGCGCTCGCCATCTACATCTTCAATGCGCCAATTTTCCAGATTTCCAGGAAACCAGAATTCATTAAAAGCCTCATCGTCAAAACCGTCTTCGTACCTCTTCGTGGCTACAACGATATCATCAAAGGCGCTGTCGCCTAAGGCACTGGCATCAGAATCTCCCTCGGAAACAGGTGCATCTTCTTCAGCAGAAATCACACAAACGACGATATCGTCATACCAAATCGTCCCGTCTGTATTTTCAATCGCAATACCTCCATCAGGGAGTGGGTTGTCATCTTCGTAATCTGCGATCAGTTCGTTATCCAAAAATACCTGGATGCTGGCCCCTATGGCTCGGATTTCAAGATCATGCCAACCCAAATCGCCGAATTCTGCATCGAAATCAGCCACCGCTTCATTAGGAATTTCTCTCATCAATGCTGTCGTACTTACATAATAACGGCCATCGTGGCCCGACCTGAAATTAATATGGAAATTGCTTGTCGAGGACTGTTCGCGCAAGCGTAGGCGGAAGGAAATGTCTGCGTGATTGATCGACTGATCTTCAACGGCCCAACTATGGCCTTGCCCAACCATAACCCGATTCCCGTCTCCATCGTCGACGATCTCCCAGGAACCTGTCTCATTGCCATTGGCATTGGAGAAAACCCAATCACTGCTAATACCAGACTCAAAATCTTCGTAGAGCAGAAGCGTTTCGCCCGAAGCACATACATTTGCAGACGCTGTGGCTCCGTCACCGCTCCCTTCACCAGGGATGATTTCATACACTTTCAGGTTATCGACATAAATCTCCGCGCCCCCGTAAATCGAAAGCCATATGTCTCCCCCGCTCTCAAGAGGATCTTCGTCCAACAAATCCATAAAGGTCTCTCCGTCGATAATCACCTGGATGCGATTACCAATGAAGATAAATTGCATCGTATGCCACTCGTTGGGGTCTATATCTTTATCGTTCTCTAATAGTGTTTCATCGCTGCCAGTCACACATTGCGATTTTCCAAGAATAGTTTTTTCACTAGAAACAGTCAGCCTATATGCTTGAAGCGATTGGATGGTCGGCGGGCAATCTTTGAGCTTGCTTTCGATAACGAAATAATTTACACCAAATTCATCGGGCTTCGCAAAACGAAAATCGTATTGGATGGCATAATTCTCCCAATCTGTCTCTCGGATTTCGGCCCCGCTAACCTTATCTTGAGAGTCAGGTGCTATTGAATGCATCACGGTGCGCCCATCGATCTCCTCTGCGGCCCAAGGGATGAGTCCAGGCAGCGAAGTAAACTGCCAACGAGACGAAATCTCCCCTTCGAAATCGTCTTGAAATAATATGCCGCCCAATGTGCCTTCGGTAATAGCAGGTGTGGGGGCAGCTTCATCTTCTCCACCAATGGTTGGCAGTATATATTTCGTGCCCTCGCACCAGGGGGGGATCGGCCAGGGGCCATCAGGCGGGCAGATATTAAGAGCCCACATCAGGAGCAAGCCGACAATAAGGACCCCAATGACGGCGCCCAAATAGAGGCCTACTTTCTTGAATATCCCTTTTTTCAGCGCTGATTCCGCGTCCCTAACGGGAGCGGCAGGCTCCCTCAGTGCTGCGACAGTTTCCGTGGCAATATCTTCGTCCTTGGGGGCAGACAGCAACGAATGTTGTGCGCGCTCTAAGGCTTCGATCATTTCCTCGGCAGTCTGGAAGCGATCATCTGGAGATTTGGACGTCGCCTTCAAAATAACGCGCTCCAAGGTCTCAGGAATATCCGAGTTGGCGTCACGCGGCATGGGCAGCGGCGCGGTCATATGCTTGATCACTACGGCCATGGGTGTATCGGCGCGAAATGGGACATCACCGGTCAGCATCTCATAAAGCATGATGCCCATGGAGTAGATATCCGTGCGATAATCCACACCCGAACCTTGGCCTTGCTCCGGGGACATATACATGGGAGTCCCAACACCCACACCGGTTCCAGTCAACTGCTGGGAGGCTTCAGCCATCTTGGCCAGGCCAAAGTCGGCCAGAACCGGCCAGTCTTCTTCTCCTAAAAGCACATTGCTAGGCTTGATATCTCGGTGCACAATACCCCGCTGATGGGCATAGGCCAAGGCGCGCACAATTGGCAAAGCTAAACGGATCGCCTCAGCTGGTTCGTAAACTTGACCTCGGCCTTGTTTCAGTGTGCCACCTGGGACATATTGCATGGCGATATAGGTGATGTCTCCCTCTTCGCCAAAGCTGTAGATGGGCATAATACTGGGATGGTTAAGCTGCGCCACCGCCTTAGCCTCACGCCGAAAACGGCTCATGAAATTAGGATCTTTAGCAAAAAACTGCGGCAGCACTTTGATAGCCACATAACGATCCAAGGCCGGCTCATACGCTTTGTAAACCGTAGCCATCCCCCCCTGTCCCAGCCGCTCGACCAATTGGTATGCCCCTAAGGTATGACCGACCAAAACATCTTCCATCCCTAAAATGGTGTCTTGTGCGCCCGCCGTTGAGCCGCGGCGCGCCTCTGCTACACCGTTGAGCAACTCCGCCGCGCTTTGAATGCGGCGCTCGGGATCAGCCTGCAAACACTTAAATGCCAGCTCATCAATCTCAGGAACAAGGCCTGGTTTCTTGTTACCAGGCCACAGATCCGTAGGTTCCAATTCCAATGCTTCGCCAGTCAACAATTTGTACAAGATGGCGCCCAGGGCATAAAAATCGATACCTGCGTTCAATTCACCACCTATGCGCAGTTCGGGCGCAAAGAATGATGTTGGTTCTAATTCGCCATCTTTCAATAACTGCGCCAAATTAATACCCTGCGCAAAACCCGCATCTCGAATATTTATAATCCCCTTCGATGAGAGCAAAATATTCTCAAGATTTAAACTTCCATGGACAAGGTTAGCCTGATGCAGTTCTTGAAGATATTTGGCTATCTGCTCTGTGATATCGATCACCATATTTTCTGGCAGACCATGACTGTCAACCAGCATTGCAGCCAGTGTTTGACCCTCAACATATTCTTGCACAACAATAGCCTGGCCCTCGTGCTCACCGAAATCAAGAAAGGAGGCAGCGTAAGGAGAATCCAATCCTCTGAGTTTTTCAGCAATCAGCTCGAAGCGAGTTAGAAATTCTCCAAAATAAACTGCGCTGGCAATAATCGGTTGGCCACTTTCGGTTTGCACGCCTCTATATATTTCTCCTGCGTCAGTTTCAAAGAACTTTTCTTCCAACCGGAATTTGCCGAAAACTATTTCATTCGCATTCATATTCATGGTCTCCATGCCGGGTCAAAATCGTAAGCAGGATCCGTCACTACTTGACGCGGATCCGTTCCAGAAGATGTCACAATCCAAATATCATGGTTGCTACCGTCATAATTACTGCTAAAGGCGATCCAGGTGCCATTTGGGGAGTAAGTCGGATCGCGCATCGGCGCAGTGTATTCGGTGGTGAGGATTTGTTCACTAAAGCCTTGTTTCTCGAATAGGGCGCTGACTAAAACCGGATAGCCGACATTGTTCAACTGCATATACAAGATCGTATTTCCATCAGGCGACCAGCGCGGATACATATTTGTTTTCTCTGCAATACGGGTAAATTGCACCACTTTTTCCCCGCGGGCAGTCATTACAAACAGTAAATTTTCTCCAGTCCGAGTAGATAAGAAGACAATTTGCTCCCCGTCAGGGGACCAGGCTGGCTGCATATCAAAGGAGAGTCGATCTGAAATCGAAATATCGTAACCATCGGCCAGAGTAAAAATATGAATATGCAAGTGACTTCCATCACGCGCGGTGTAGGCAAGTTGTTTTCCATCAGGTGACCAGATGGGGTCAAAATTTCCATCTGCACTGGTAGATATCTTTTCCCAATCGTCACTTTCGGCATCCATCAAATACAAGCTGGAGTTGGGATAGCGTTCATCTTGTTCGGGGCAGGGAGAGATGAATACAAGCTGGCTCCCATCGGGTGACCAGGCGGGTTGGCAGGCACCACCGGGAAAATCGGTAAGCTGCTCAACATCAGGATCACCTTCGATATTCTGCAGATAGATTTGCACATCGCCACTCCGATCCGATGCATAAGCAATCTGGCCAGAACCACCTCCCAGATATTTGACAGTGGGTATCGCTGTAAAGGTTGGTTCCGGAGTTATCACAGGCTCGAAAGTAGATGTCGGAAAAGGTGTATCTGAGGGCGTTTGGGATGGTTCCATTACAGAAGATGCAAGGGCTGATTCAGGAATTGTAGTTTCAGTGATATTGACAGAAATCAGCTGGGATGTTTGTTTGCTATCGAACAACTGCCGCATCAAAAATACACCGCCCAAGCACGCCAGAATAACAACGGGGATTAGAATCAGTGCCAGCTTGCGCCAGTTTCGCTGCAGGAATTCAAGATTGATTTGCATGGACGCGATTGGCGGCGGCTCGACAGCTGGTTGGTTGGTTGAAGAATGAACTTTTGATGAAACACCATCATCGAGTGCAGCGCTTGTTTTTGCGGGAAACTGCGTTGTGATTTGCGACATCATGTGTTCTAAAGCCAATGCAAACTCATCCGCAGACTGGTAGCGATTATCTGGCGATTTGGAAGTGGCTTTTAATATAATCCGCTCCAAAGCTTCCGGGATTTTAGGGTTGATTGTTCTTGGTGGTGGGATCGGCGCAGTGATATGTTTGATCACAATGGCCATCGGCGTATTGGCCCGGAATGGTACGTCACCGGTAACAAGCTCATATAGCATAATCCCCAAGGAATATATGTCGGTGCGATGATCCACATCCGCACCCTGGCCTTGTTCTGGTGACATATACATTGGCGTACCAATCCCGACACCTGTTCGAGTCAAGTGAGTGGAGCTTTCAACGATCTTCGCCAGACCAAAGTCTGTAAGCAGTGGCCAATCGTCATTGGAAAGCAAAACATTACCGGGTTTGATATCTCTGTGGAAGATGCCTTGTTCGTGGGCATAGGTAAGCGCTTTTGCAACCGGAAGGATCAACTTCACGGCGTACTCCACATCCAACGCCTCACCCCGTTTCACGTCTAAAGAGCCTCCTTCGACGTGCTGCATCGCAATATAGGTGATCCCAGCATCTTCGCCATAACTATGAATAGGCACAATATTGGGATGACGGAGTTGCGCGATTGCCTTGGCTTCTCTTCGGAAGCGCTGCATGAAATTAGGATCACGAGCGAAGAACTGTGGCAATACCTTAATAGCTACATAGCGGTCCAGCGCTGGCTCGAAGGCCTTGTACACCGTGGCCATTCCGCCCTGACCTAACCTTTCTACTAACTGATATGCCCCCAGCGTATGCCCCATCAGGGAATCTTCAATACCCAAAATAGTTTTTTCTGCTCCGACAGACATCCCCTGGTGAACTTCTTCGAGTCCTTTGAGAAATTCGACTGCCGATGAAATTCTCTCAACCGGGTTCGCATCTAAGCAACGCACAACCAGATCATCCAATTCAGGTGGAATGCCTACACGCAAATGTTCGGGTGATGGGTTTGCAAGATAAATCTCGGGGGCTTTTCCAGTCAACATTTCGTAGATCGTTGCGCCCAGGGCGTAGATATCTGTTTTCGTTTCTACAGATCCGCCTTCTCGAAGTTCAGGGGCATGATATGGTTGTGGGTCAACACGGCCATCTGAAATCAATCTCCCTAACCCCAAAGCAGCGGCAATTCCAGGATTTGCAAAACGCACAACACCGTCAGATCCTAAAATTATGCTGTCAGCGTTGATATCCCCATGAGACATTTCTATACGATGAAGGATTGTCAAGAATTCCCCCATTTGTTGAGCAATGTCCAGTACAATATTTATTGGTAGGCCTTCACTATCCGCCAATATTTCTGACAAAGATTGTCCGGCAAGATTTGATTGAACAACAACAATTTGGCCGTTACTTTCCCCAAATTCTTCTATGAAAATTGCGTAAGGTGATTCAATCTGATTGATCTGTTCAGCATTCTCCTTGTAACGAGCGAGAAATTCATCCAGAGGAACCAGTAAAGAGCGGATTGCTGCGACGATCACTATCCTTTTGGTTTCAACATTCACCCCTCGATATAGAGTTTTCGTGTTATCTTCACCTATTTGCTCTTCAAGTTTGTACTTATCAAAAACGATCTCACCTAACATGCTTATTCATCCTCGATTAGAGAGAAAAGAAGGTCTGTATTGCCTACGCCGATCAGGTCGCCTGCTTGCAGCGTTTTTGGTGCCTGTACCATTTCATCATTTACAAAGGTGTGGTTTGCAGAGCCAAGATCAATGAGCAGAAATTTACCATCCAAGTATTTGATATTAGCATGCTGCCGGGACATTTGTGGGTCGCGTAAAATGATCTCGCACTTCTCACGTCCCAAGGTTTGATTTTTCCGCAGCGGATAAACCCGGCCCGCAAACTTACCAGTTTTTAATGTCAGCGTTGCAGGGGGGATCACCTCATCCAGAACAGGGGCTTCCATATCGACCATGGTCGCTCCATGCAGATCAATCTCTGGCATCGTGCTAGCAATTTCGAGTACATTGACACCACATTGAGAACAGTTTTCTGTTCCGATGGGGTTCTCATACCCGCATTCGGGGCAATTCTCCATTTCTGCTGACAAGTTTAATTCTCCTACATACTCATCGAAATTTTACTGGATGCGGTGACATTGCAATCTGTAAATTCTTGACTATAAAATATCCTTACGCTTCTGCAGCACCAGAATCAAGATAAACATCACCAAAGATTGAATTCCTAAAACTAACCAACGATCTTGTACAGTGCCGTCAAATGCCCGGCCGAATTTTTGGAGTACATTCTTGAGCACATTCTCAGCCGCACTGACCGCTTTTTGTCGGTTGCGCTGCCAATCGGCCAAGTTGTTTCCATATTTATCTAACTCGCCAGAAAAGCCTTCGGCTTGCCCTTGCCTCTTCTCCATATATTTTTCCATGGAGGATTTTTGCTTTTCGGAATAATCAGCAAACTGGACTTGAACATCATCAAAATAGCTCGTCATCTGATCAGAGCGCTGGTCGTAGTATTCGCTCATTTGCTCAGCGCGTTCATCAAAGTAGGCTTCGCTCTGGATCAAGCTTTCATCACGATATTCATCCAACTCGTACAATAGCACCGGGGTCGGTAAGGGTGTTGGGGATGATACCGGCGTGGGTGATGCCAAGGGTGTTGGGGATGGATATTGGGTTGGCGTGGGGAACGTTGTTGGAGTGGGTAGAGCGGTGGGCTCTAAGGGTTTTGCGGGTTCAGCCTGGGCCAAAGCTCTTTGCGAAACATCATCATAGAATTCTGGCGATAATAAACCTGCGATGCCTTTACAATCTTGGAAAAGATTTGTTCCCATACAAGGGCAACCAGGACGACTCTTATCTTCATTGGTCAGGGCGCTGCGCTCATCTGATGGGAGGTCCCAGCAAATATCATCGGCAATTATATCCCCCATGCCCTGAGAAATGATGAAACCCTCGAAGGTCCAGCGCGAGAAGATGACGTGGCTGATCTGATTACCGGCAGGAATCTCCTCCAGGGGTATCAGCAAGCCACCCAAAAGAAGTTGGGGAACCACCACGGCAATCAATGCGATCAGGGCTGTATTCTGGTTGGGCACGGCTGCAGAAATCAATAATCCAATTAGATATCCTGTGACAACGCCCAATACAATCGTGATAAAGAATTCGAAATAAATCTCCTTCCCTGCCACTGGCACATCCACCAAGAGAAGCGCGATCCCTAGGATTACGCCACCCTGATAAAGGGCCATAATGAAGCCCAACCACATCTTCGAAAAAATGTAGGGGATTATTTTTAAGCCAACTGCCCGTTCACGCTTATAAATATCCGATTCCTTGACGATTTCACGCACACTGCTCATGGCGCCAACCAACATGGCAACCACAGAGGACATAAACCATAAACCCATGACAAATTCGAGATTGCCCTCTACATCATGGTAAATATCTCTGCCCCATATTGCCGACATCAATCCCAAAATTGGGGCTAAGAGCAGAATCATTGCCAGCGAGACACGATCCTGGAAGAGGATTTTCATGTTTCGAACTGACAGGATGACTAACTGCCTCAAGGATGATATCTTCTTAGCTTGTTTGATGGATGGGGCAGCCGCCGCAGAAAGTTGCGCCATACTCAAACCCGCTGAAGGAGCAGCGGGTTCTTCAGCGGCCACCGCCAGTTTTCCATACACGCTTTCCTTAAATCGTTCAGCCCAATCAGCAGGCGTGCCGCGAGAAGAGTCGTCCAACAAGCGATAAATTTCATCGAACTCCATGGAGCGTTCGAGTTTCTCGCGCGGTGTGCGATAACTGTCATACCACTCCAAGGCATCTTCAGGCGCACCGTAATACACTAGATACCCGCCGGTGCCCAGAATAACGACCTTGTCGCACAACATCACGTTCTTGGTGGTGTGTGTGACCACCATCACTGTGCGGCCCTGGTCAGCCAGCTTGCGCATCAACTTCATCATTCCGAATTCGGTTCCTGGGTCCAGACCGCTGGTAGGCTCATCCAGGAATAACAAGCGCGGGCGTGTAAGCAACTCCACTCCAATCGAGACGCGTTTCAACTGCCCGCCTGATAGCCGCGAGATGACCACATCGTTGCGCTCCCACAAACCCAAATCTTTGAGGGTTTCCTCGACTGCTTCATGACGCTCTTTCTTGGAAGTATCGGGCGGGAAGCGCAATTGCCCGGCATAGTCCAGAGCCATCCAAGGTGTAAGCTCCATATGGACGATATCACGCTGGGGAACATAGCCAATATCGTCCCGGAACATGGAGTAGTTTTCATAAAGGTTGGTGCCATTGACATAGACACTGCCATCCGTGGCGGGTCGATAACCATTAATGGTATCCATGAAGGTAGTTTTTCCTGCACCACTCATACCTACGATGGCAACAAATTCGTTGGCACCGATATCCAAACTAATGTTCTTAAGCAGGTTGATTTCCTTGGTCACCCATTTGTGGATGCCCCGGGCCTCAATTTTATACCCTTGGGCAGGATCAACCTGAATACCAAGACCGGTGAAGACAAAATCATAGGGCCCAACCTTGATGAAATCACCCTCTTTTAGCCATTCATCTCCATCAATCAACGCGCCGTTGACAAAGACTCCATTGGCACTCTTGGTGTCGGTAATGCGGAAGCGTTTGCCCATGCGTTCGATGACAGCATGGAACCGGCTGACCGCGGGATGATCAAAATGAATGTTGTTATCCGAAGAGCGCCCAATAGTAATGCGATCCTGACCGCTCAAATCCAGAAATTGCATATCGGTGACCATCGAGGCCTGAGTCATCGCTGGGCCTACAGGAGCCTGAGATAGGCTCTGATACATATCCAGTACCGGTTCGGAAACCACTTGAGTTGCAAAACCTGAAAGCTCACCTTTCAACGTGGTCTGCACCTGTCCTTCTTTGGAAACTAGAAAGGGCACTTTTGAGATTACAAAAATATGCTCTGGCTCTACTGGATAGGGTTTATCTGGCTCGATTTTTTCTCCGTCGAGGATGACACCGTTGCTGGAATTTAGGTCAGTAACCCAGAATTGATCCCCCTCAACCTTGATCTGCGCGTGTCGCCTGGAAACCCCCATAGTTTTCACTTGAATTTCACATCCTGGTTCGCGCCCGACAACATACTCACCATCATAAAGCTGGATATTCTGCCAGGCATCATCTCCCACGCTGAAGATCAAGAAAAAGTTTGGATCAGGAGCAGGCATACCCAGTCCGAAGGTAGCCATCATCGTCCTATCGAGCGCGGCATCCTGCTCAGCAACCAAAGGTGTGCTTGCGTCTGAGCGGACAACTACATTTTCTGTTTCTACCTGATCGCCCGGACGAAACGGTGTAATACTCAACTCGAATTTTGTAATCTGTACAACCTGCCCAGGTTCAAGTGGCATCTTCTTCCTGGGGGGCAAGATGATATCACCTAACAATGTGCCATTCGCCGAGCCCAAATCCATAATCATGCAGCCATCATCATTGACCTCGATCTGGGTATGCCTGCGAGAGATATTTTCTTCAACAAGCATCACCTCACAGGTCGGCGCCCTGCCAATAATAGTTTTCCCTGTCTTGAGCAAATACTGAACTTTTCCCGCCTCAGAAAAAATCGTCAATACAAATCCACTTCCTTCAGTCATACGAACCTCTCCTTTTTTCAACACAATTCGCAGTCAGGTCAAAACGGGATCAATCAACATAAGATTATAAAAGTATAGTAGCATATATTACTCGAGAATAAAACGGATCTCTAGGAATCGCCGTGGTAAGGGGTCACATTTGGTGGTAAGGGGCGTGCGGAGCACGCCCCCTACCCCCAAATGTCAGGTGTCTCACGGCAATTCCCAAAGAACCAATAAAACTTACCTTAGTACTTATTCCCTTGATTCTTCTATCCTCCTTATTGTACTAAAGAAAGGAGACAAACATGTTAAAAAAACAGTATCTAAAATCACGAAAGATAAGCAAGATCACTTTCGAAATCCCCAAGGATGAACTCCCCGAGGGCGTGGACGGGCGCACCGTCCACCTGGTGGGTGATTTCAACGACTGGGATCAGGCAGCAACCCCAATGAAAAAACTCAAAGATGGAACCTTCAAAATCACCTTGGAGCTGACGCCTGGATGCGAATTTCACTTCCGTTACTTATTGGATGGTGAGTTTTGGATCAACGAATGGCATGCCGATCGCTACGCTTCAAGCCCCTTTGGTGCCGATAACTGTGTGGTAGTAACTCCAACTGAATAATCCAGCGTAAACAAAGTAAGTCCAAACTCTCTCTGTGACCGGTCTCCTGACCGAGTCACCCCCTCGGCACGGTCAGGCACCCCAAGGGCATGCTTGGCGATGACCGGCCCAAGCATCGAAGGGAAAGCATCAGGCACTTTATTTGCAGACTAATTGCCGCTTCATTCACTCGTATAAAAAATCTAAAAATTCAGTCCAGGGCAATCCCATTTAGAAATAGCAACTATGGATGAGAACACGCAAAACAAACTTTCGGGTAGCGAGCCAACCGCGTTGGCGGCTGAAACAGGCTAAACACATCATAGCAAATCCGCCCAACACGCCTGTCCTGAGCGTGTCGAAGGGGTTGGGCTACTGACCCAGAAAGAATTATCGAAATAATCCGACGTCAATATTTCTGTGAAGGATTCACCTTATGACTCTTTTGCAAAAAGCCACCAATCAAGTTTCCCGCCGGAAGCCCTCATCTGGTTGTTTTTGCAGTGGAGTCGCCTTATGAAATACCATGGTGTTCTCCATCGTTATGGACACTTGCTAGATTTACCGAACTACACCCAACCGATCTCCTTGCTCGAGGGTGATACGCCCCTGATTCCCGCTGCGCGTCTGGTAGAGCAGTTGGGAGGCGCTTTCGAGCTGTTAATTAAATTCGAGGGCCTGAATCCCACCGGTTCTTTCAAAGATCGCGGCATGACCGCGGCAATCAGCGAGGCCGTTGGACGTGGCGCTAAAGCCGTGATTTGCGCCTCGACAGGCAATACGGCTGCATCAGCCGCGGCCTATGCGGCGCGCGCTGGATTGAAGGCCGTCGTCCTAATTCCTCAAGGCAAAGTCGCTGCGGGCAAATTAGCTGGAGCCATCGCCTACGGCGCCCAGGTTGTGCAAATCGAAGGCTCTTTCGACGATGCCCTGGCCATGGTCGTGGAAATATCAGAGAAGCATCCCATCGCCCTGGTTAACTCAATCAATCCCTACCGTATTGAGGGCCAAAAATCCGCCGCTTTCGAGATTTGCGATACCCTTGGCAAGGCCCCAGATTGGCTGTGTTTGCCCGTTGGCAATGCCGGCAATATCACCTCCTATTGGGCTGGATTTTGGGCATACGACGAATTGAAAGGAACAGGATTGCCCCAAATTTTAGGAGTCCAGGCCGAGGGCGCTGCGCCGCTAGTTTTAGGTCACGCTGTTGAAAAGCCCGAAACGGTTGCAACCGCCATCCGCATTGGACGCCCAGCGCGCGGCGAACAAGCGCTCCAAGCCGCAGAAGAATCCCAAGGGCAGATCATCGCCGCAAGTGATGCCGAAATTCTGCAAATGCAAAAATACCTCGCCCAATGCGGCATCTGGGTTGAGCCGGCATCTGCGGCAGGTTTGGCAGGGTTGGCCAAAGAAATCAAAACAGGAAAGGTAAATCTCAAGGGCAAACGTGTTGTCGCAGTTTGCACAGGGCACGGGTTGAAAGATCCTGAAATCATCATAGGAAGTATGTCAAAACCAGAGACTATTTCCCCAAAGTTAGAAGCGCTGGAGGAAATTCTTTTTTCCTAGAATTTCCTTCCGAAGTGTCACGCTGAGCCGCCGAGGGCACACCTTTGGTGGCTACGAAGAATATTAGAGTGACCAGAGATCCTTCGCTCCGCTCAGGATGACATTCAGGAAAAATTATTTATAGATTACGCCTCAAATTATTATCCGCGTTATCCCGCGGTTATCTGCGTCCCACCAAATTTTCACCATGACACACCGCTACACAACTGTTACTGTTCAAGTTCCCGCATCTACGGCCAACCTCGGCCCAGGCTTCGACGCCATCGGTCTGGCCATAGATCTGTGGAATCAGGCATCTTTCAAGCTGATCGACAAAGGCTACGTTGTCCAAGCGGATGGCGAAAGCGCCGATCAGGTCCCCAAGGATGAGACAAACTACATCCTGGATTCTTTCTTTCAACTCTATCGACATCTCGGTGAGGAGATACCCCCAGGAGTAAGCCTGCGCTGCATCAATCGCGTTCCCCTGGCATCAGGGATGGGTTCCAGCACCGCCGCGCTGCTGACCGGTTTACTGGCTGCAAATGCCATGCTCGGTGCCCCATTGGACAAATTTGATCTGCTCGATTTGGCCTCCTCCATCGAAGGCCACCCAGACAATGTCGCACCGGCGCTTTTTGGAGGGTTAACCATTGGAGCGATCAAAGATGACCAGCGCGTCATGATGCACCAATATCTCATCCCCGTGATGCCTATCCTGGTCGTCATCCCTGATGTGTCTCTGCTGACAGAGGAGTCGCGCGCCCTCTTGCCAGAGATGATTCCACGTAAAGACGCCATTTTCAATCACAGCCGCACACCCTTTCTGATCGAAGCATTGCGCTCGGGAAATCTGAGTTTACTCGCCGAAGCCACACGCGATCGTCTTCACCAACCCTATCGTTTCCCCAAGATCCCAGGTTCACGTCAGGCTCTGGAACGCGCCCGTGAAGCCGGTGCGCTGGCAGCCACTCTCTCTGGTGCAGGACCAGGCCTTTTCGTTTTTCCCGGGCAAAAACGAAAATCCATCGCAGCCGCAATGCTGCAAGCTTTCGAGGATGAAGGTGTAACAGCGAGAGCATTTCAATTGGCTTCCAGTAATCAGGGAGCCAGCGTCTCGCCGCTTAAGTAACTCGTGTTACCACACGTAGCCAGGTTTTCCTGGAAATTCTGTTAAGGTTGCGTAACTTGAGTTAAGTAGATTTTTTGGTAGTGGTTGCGAAGATCAGGATTTTGACGTTCGTTCCATCCTTGGATTCAAAACTGATCTGACCATTTAATTGATTCACCAACATATGAACGATCTGCAAGCCCATATTATTTGCATGGTTTGGGTCGAATCCCGCAGGCAGTCCGCACCCATTATCAGTTACAAACAATTCGATTTCCCCAGATTTATTTGTCAGCATGCGCACATTAATAACACCCGCTTGCCTATCCTTGAAGGCATGTTTATAGGCGTTTGATACCAATTCATTCACAATCAGTCCGCAGGGGATTGCATAGTCGATATCCAAAGATATTCCCGGATCAATACTTATTTCACAAACTACTTTCCCTGATTCTGCTTCGAATATTTGGGCTATATCCAACACCAATTTTTGGACGTAGTTAGAAAAATCTATCCAGGCAATATCATCGGATGAATAAAGGTTTTCATGGACGAGCGCCATCGCCAAAATTCTTTGTCTGCTTTCTTCAAACAGCGCTACAATTTCCTCTTCGCGGATTCTTCGTGACTGTAAATACAGCAAACTTGATACGATTTGCAAGTTATTCTTGACCCGATGATGGATTTCCTTCAGCAAGACATCTTTTTCCTCTAGGGAATTTTGAATCTGCTGATTGGCTATTAACAGCTCTTTGGTGCGTTCTTCCACCCTTTCTTCCAGATGCCCTTTGGCCATTTGAAGTTCACGCTGGTAAATTTCTAATTGAATATTTTGTTCTTCGATCTCATTTCGATATCTAAAAGAAGACTGGCTTGTTGCGTAGGCAATTGAAAATCCAGAAATCCCCGCAATCACCGCACCCAATAACGCAATTTCCGGCACTCCAACAACATATACCACGCCTAGTGCAATAATCTCTGAAAGCACCAGTGAAACCAGAGCTAGGCGAAAAGGAGTTCTTAGTGCAGAGGAAAAAAATTCTGTTAATCGTCTCATTGAGGTATAAATAAAGAATAATCTTTGAGATATTTTTAGCTCGCGCAGTTTCTCATCGATAAAACATCCCCAGGGGATATTGAAACCGGTCCGCTCGGCTTGCCTATATTATAGCCCCTTTTCTGAAACCTACAGAACACTCTTTTTTGTGTCTCTAGGATTTGCCGTGGTTAAGGGGCCACATTTGGGGG
>JADHTJ010000173.1 GCA_016785015.1 Anaerolineales bacterium | reverse complement strand
CCAGACAAAATAGGCCTCGGGCAAGGCCTTCAGCGCCCGGAAGGTTTTTAGGACTTCGGGCGGTAACACCCCCACCGGGTTGGCCGGAAAAATCGTCGCCATCAGTAGCGCTTCCCTTGCGAAAGATCGAAAGTCGTGCAGTGAGCCAGCAAATCGCGCAGTAAATCCACCCAGACGCTATCGTCCGGGTCTTCGGGCTGTGCCCGCAAAACCTGGCTGCTGCCTACCAAAATTAGCTTGGTGCGCGGGCGCGTGATGGAGACATTCAGGCGTTCTGGTTGGAAGTAGAAATTCGCCATCCGCCCGGCAAAAACCGGATTGGAAGTGGTCATCGAGACGATTATGACCTCACGCTCCTGGCCTTGCATGCGCTCGACGGTGTCCACAACCAGTTCCCTGAGGGTTTCTTCGGAGGGCATCACCCGCCGCAGCAAGCGTCGGATCAGACGTCCCTGCGCCCGGTAGGGGGCGATCACGCCAATTTGTAAGGGGTGAATTTTGGCGCGTATCAGGCTTTGGACGAGTTCAACGACAACTTCGGCCTCCGCACGGCTGCGTACCGAGGCATTTTTATGCCCCAGGTCAAGGAAAACCGCGGGATATTCCGGGGAGAGGGCAAAGCCCCAGGAATCGGAATCACCACTGAGTTCCAGCCGCCGCGCCCTCACCTCGGGGGCAGGTTGCAGCCGGTTCTCGTAGAACGTCCGGCTGGGCCAGTCGTTGAGCTTGTCGTTCAAACGGTAGGTGACATCCAGCATGGTTTCATAGCCGCGGCCATTCAAATAGCCAAAGATGGAAGTTTTGCCGATCTCGGTTGCTCCCGATGAGACCACCGGGGGGAGCTGGCGGTCGTCGCCGATGAAGATATAACGCTCCCCGGCCAACATGCCCATCATCGCCAGGGGCAAGGTGATTTGGGAGGCTTCGTCGAAGATGACCACATCGAACTCCACATTGGCAAGGCGCTGCGAGCGCGTGGCGAAGGGCGTTGCCCCGACGATATAGCCGTGTTCCGAATAGGCAAAATCGGCCTCGGCGAAATAATGATAATTAGGCAAGAGCAGATCACGCGCCGCGCCATGCTGCCCTATTTTACAGAGCGGCAGCGCCGGATCGAGACGGTAGATTTTATTGAGGGCGTTGTTGATAGCCCGGTGGGTCAGGGCCGTGACCAGTACCCGGTAGCCATCGGCCACCAGCAGCCGCGCCAGTTGTGCCAGCGCCAGGGTTTTGCCAGTTCCCGGTGGCCCCTGGATGAGATAGGTCAGGTCGGTGGCGTAGGCGTTGGCCAGGGCTTCGCATTGCGTATCGTTGAGACCCTCTTCGTGGGCGGCTTCCCAGGCGCGCTCGTAGCGAGCGTAATCAATCGTAGGTGCCAGGTCGCCACTGATCAGCGGTAAGATGAACTCCCGTCCGCGAACCGTGTCACTGACCTGATCGAGGGTATCCAGGAACATGCTGCTTAAATCCAACATGCTCTCATCGGCTATCCAGCCGCCGGGATATTTTTGCAGCAAAAAAGGTTTGCCGTCCGTGACGATCACATCCAGGCGGGTTTCGTCATCATAATCCAGAAAGCACTGGATGGTCTCTGGCCCGCGGGGATTGCCGCGGTGCAGCACCAGCAGGTCGCCATCGCGAAAACGCGAGTCGTTGATGCGGCACTCCAATTTCAGCGCTTCGCCTTTCATCCCGGCAACGTGCAGACCTTCGATGGCATAGCCCTGCTGGATGCGTTGAGCCAGCGGTAATGACCACTGTTTTTCGAGTTGTAGGCGTTGGGTTGCGTATTCGCGGTTGATGAAGGATTTGAGCCGCTCAAGCAGCTTCAGGTAGTCGGTGGACATTGTGCCCCCAAATTGGCGTTATGGGTTCAGCCATTCAATATGGACAATTTCGGTTACG
Organism: Anaerolineales bacterium; assembly: GCA_016785015.1. Classification (GTDB taxonomy): domain Bacteria; phylum Chloroflexota; class Anaerolineae; order Anaerolineales; family UBA11858; genus NIOZ-UU35. Next base: position 6,776 of record JADHTJ010000173.1, on the reverse strand, counting down.
GATTGGAATTCGGGATCGCCGGTCAGGATGATACCATTTTCTTCCTGGGCAAGGGCAACAATAAAAGCATCGGCGTAGGAAAGAGCGTAATTGGCCTGGATGCGTTCGCAGACCGATTTAGCGCTTAAATAGACCATCGGGTCGTAACTGTCCAGAATGAACACACCGTCAGGCTTCACGCTCGCGCTCCTGGCGATGTTCTTCAACGATGGCTTCCGTCAGCGAATCGGGGCCGTTGAACAAACCGGCGCCCGTCTGAATGGGATCATCGAATATGCGCACAATGGATAACACGCCGCCGTAGTCCACGATTTGAACTTCGGTGCCGGGGGTGAGCTGATATTTTCTGCGTAATCCGGCAGGGATCACCACCCGGCCCTTTTGAGAAATAGTCAGGGTTGTCATACGAAACTCCTATATCTTGCGCTGCCGGAAGTGTAACATAGCTTCGTGTGATTCTTCGTTTTCCCGCTGCAAAATAACTTGTTAGTATACGATTAGCACTCGCGAGACGTTGCAGTGCTGCAGCCCGGCGCATCTGGGTATATACTACGTATAGTCGTTTAGCGATTGGAACGTAGTCATACCGGGTAGTTCTACGTAGGGACAATCGAGTTACATTATGGGAAGCCCATCACTCAACTGATCCTTTGCACTCCAAAAAGTCCGTTAACTTGTTTGATTGCCCAATCGAATCCACTAAACTGAGAAACAGAATAGTGCACGATCTTCTGTCAGCTCGAATCTGTGTGTGAAAAAACCATCCCTAAAAACAGATGCGCCCGGCCCCATTGCCTGGCGGGGAGAAGCCAGGCGGCTGAAAAAGGAGGCCGTTTATGTCTTCAGAAGTCGCTACTCGCTTCATTGGTCTGGATGCGCACAAATACTATCTGGTGGCGATTGGGGTGAACGCAGAGCTTGAGAAAGTCTTTGGTCCGCACCGCATATCTTTGACATCGCTGGAAGATTGGGTAGACAAACACCTGAAACCCGATGATGCCGTGGTGATCGAGATGAGTACCAACTCATACGAACTGCATGATGCCATCGCTCCGCATGTGCATTCTGTGACCCTGGTGCATCCGCCCTATGTAGCCTTGATTACGCGTGCTCAGGTCAAAACAGACCGCAAAGCTGCTGAAACGCTGGCACAGTTAGTTACACGCTGCCGGTTTGCTGCCGGGCATCTGGGTTCCGCCGGTTGAAGTGCGGGAGCTGCGTGCCCTGGTCGCCTACCGCAAGCGGATGGTTAGCCTGTCCACGCAAGCCAAGAACCGGCTGCAAGCCATTTTGCATCGCAATCGTATCATGCCGCCCGAGGGTGAAACCTTCACGGACGACAAACTGGATTGGTGGCTTGATCTGCCACTTTCAAAGATGGAGCAGTTTCGGGTGCAATCGAACCTGGACACGCTGGATTTCGCCCAGTCACAACTCACCAAAATTCAGGATAATCTCATTGATTTGGCATCCGAAGATGATCGGGTTCCGCTTTTAATCCAGTTGCCGGGTTTTGGTATTGTGGTTGCCATGACCGTTCTGGCTGCTGTTGGGGATATTACGCGTTTTCCAACGGCCAAGCATTTGGTAGGCTATGCGGGATTGGGGGCACGAGTGCATGACAGCGGGCTGACCCGCAAGACGGGTGGCATTACCAAATCCGGTCGCCGTGATTTGCGCAACGCGATGGTGCAGGCCGCACGGATCGCTTCCCAACATGATCCTGCGTGGCAGGCCGAAATGGATCGCTTGCGAAAAAGGCTGATCTATCAGAAAGCCGTAATTGCCATCGCCAGAAAATTGTTGGTGGTAGTTTGGCATGTTCTCACAAAAGGCGAAGCCGACCGCCGCGCCAATCCCGACAGAGTTGCCACCAAGCTGATGCTGCACGCCTATGCCCTTAAAGAACAGCGCCGCAACGGACAAAGCGCGCCCGAATATGTCAGCCAGCAGTTGGAGCGTTTGAAACTCCCACTGCAAACCTTCCGCATGAACGGCAGGACGGTTACGCTTCCCGTAGTTGGTGATTAGAGTCAAATCCTGACTTCACCGTCAGGCCAGTGATAACAGAAATGTTCAGTGCAGCCATTTTCTCTTGAAAATGGTCGGTTGAACGCGGGGAAAATCTATTCGAAAGTGGTAAGGTTCCAATTAGCGGCAGGGTTTCGAGTTTTCCTGCAAAGGCTACTATTCAGGATCAATTCAGCACCCCCCAACAGAAGGCGAGCAGAGCTGGGTGACCGGTTCGCTCGTCTTTCAATTTAACAATCTGTTCAACGAATTCGCCAGAAAAATTAGCATGGTTCCGGGTTTTCTTGCATAGGTAATAATTCAGGATCGCTGCAGCCCCCCAAACGGAAGGCGAGCAGAGCTAAGCTCACGGTTGCCATCTTCATATGTCAAATGAGATCACCAACGGCTAAACCTGTAATTATTACTATTTGTCCCGTCAACTAAATTAGGGACAAATCTGTGTTCAAATCAAGTAGGCGGTATCGGCGAACCTGATGACGTGCTGATGGGAAACTCCGGCTATGTAGCCATTGCAGCAGCTGTCAAAGTTTCCGGTGTTGATGTCGCGGTCAGGGTCATTGTCATCGTAGGCGTGGTCAGCTAGGTGTACTGTACGCCAAGGGGTGGTGATACAAGATAAGACCAAATAATTACTAACACCCAGGTGCGGGACAATTAGAAATTATTTCTTGAATTGTGAATCTTAGAGACAATATTCCAGCACATAGTAAGATTACACCTATAAGAAACCATAGTAGCCGATGTATACTAACAATATATTTGGGAAAACTTCTTCTCAGAAAATAAAGTTTTCGAATGAAATCTGATGATAGTGCCATTCCAATTGAGAAGACAAGTCCCAAAATAATAAACTGAAATATCTTTAAAAACTCTCCTACCCAATACGCCCAATCAGGTCCACCAATTCTCCAAAAATATGTTCTAAGCACTATTCCTGTCAATATACTAATTACTACAAGGCTAATGATTAGTGATCTAAAAAATAATTTCATTTTTGCTGCCTCACATTATATATTTCAATCTCCTGTCTTCGATTTCATTATTAGTTCGTAATAGTTCACTCCATTTAAACGATCCTCGATTGCCCAATTCCATCCCATTGACGAATTATGGGAGATTGATGCAGCATTGCCATAACCAACGCCAACACCAATTGTTGGTCCCCATGAATAGATAATACCTCTGCTTCCCGATGTGCATGAAACCATACGGGATCCTATTCCATATATCGCGCCTGAACTTGTGCAATTTCCTTCGATAATTCTTGTAATGGGATTACCATTATTCAGAGATGGAGTTCGATAGACACAGTCAGAAGAATAAGATCCATCTGGACATACATAGCCCTCAGAATAAGAACCTCCACCCCCCAATTTAAAGTTGTGAATATTTTTAAGTAAATCCAAGATGTTCGGAATGTCAATGTTAAAATCGGAAGAAATGTAATTGTTACCAAAACGATCCACTATATAGCTCACTCCAAAACCAAAGGGGCCACCCGAAATCGAAATATCAACTGAATGAAAATCAGGAAGGTCAGTTTTATCTGATCCATCAACGTAAAATCCGTATTTATTTGAACCTTGAAGCACATAATAGTGTGGAGAAGTATCCCGCCAATATTGTGCTGGTAACTCTCCTACTGTTGGCTGCAATAATACATAATCAAAGAAATCTCGAAGTGGTCGACTCCCCACCATAATTTGATCGCAATCTTGTTGCCACAATAGATAAGCTCCTTTGGACTGAATATATGGGTGAGAAGTTATGAGTATAGCGCTTCCCACGTGCAAAAAATCTCCATCCTCAGCGTCAAGTAAAGCTGAAAAGAATCCCCATTTATCATCATCTGGTAGCATTGGCGCAGGCATAGTTAGAGCAAGTGCATGCATAAGTGTTTCAAAGGGAGCATTACCCACTCCCATACTTGAAGCTATTTGCTCTTTACTGAACAATCCGGTTGGGTCCAATCTTGTTATTGGATTTGCTTTCGCGTATAAATATAGATTAGCTTCTAAACCTGATGGGTCTCTCTGTGTAAATCTTCCCGTGCTGCTGTCCAGATACCTAGCCCTGAGGTATGTGAGGTGGTTAATGTAACTGTCTTTCGCCTCACCGGTGAACTGGTAAACGCTTGAGCTGACACCAACACTATTAAGCGTATCACCATAGGGGGCATAACTCTGCGAGAGCGTCACCACACCCGCAGGATCAACCAATTGTCGCACAGAACCCAACGCATCGCCCAGGAAATATTCCGGCGAGTTGGTATCGGGGGCCAAGTTGTGCTGAGAGATACGTCCCACACCATACAGGTACGCATTTGTCCCATCATTCAGCACCTGGGTCAGTCCCATATTCAGGTCAAGGGTGTAGGGAACGCCGTCCACGCTGGTCAGGCGATTGGCAATATCGTAGGTGTAGGTGTTCGTGCCAGCCAGGGTGTCTTGCGTCAAACGATTGCCCACGGCGTCGTAGGTGTAGTGGAAATAGTCGCCGCTATCGTAATCGGCGGTGGTCAGGCGGCTTAGCGCATCGTAAGTATAGTTGATTATAACCGTATTCGTCTGTTGCAGATTGGCAACTGAAGGTGCCGGAAGCACATAAGAAATCGGCTGTACTGGTACTGCCATTGCCATCACATCCATACCGTGCGCTGCACCGCTGCCTGTACCCGGTGCAAAAATTTCAGTCGGATGCCGAGCGCAAACTCGCTATCATTTTAGATCGCGAATCTCAGAAGTGGTTTAAGCCCGCTTTGGGCCAATTCCAGATTTACTATCAGGAAGGCATCGAGCAAAAAGAATACCTGCCCGACTTTGTGGCTGAGACCGGGGAGAAAATTTATCTTCTGGAACCCAAACGCCAGAGTGAAATGGAAGATGAAATCGTGCTGGCTAAACGTGAAGCGGCCCAAACCTGGTGTCAACACGCCAGCCAACACGCCCTTACCCATAGTGGCAAACCCTGGCAATACACCCTGATCCCGCACGATACCATCAATGAGAACATGACCCTCGATGGGTTGTTGGCGCAGTATTAGATGGACTCATCAAACAGATCGGAACGGAGAAATAGCGATTCTGTAAAATTGCGCAAAGATGCCGGATGGATGGGCTGATGATATTTGGGGATATGGTCGAAGAAATTATTGCTACACTGGAGGATTTGATCCCAAACACATGACTCAACTTGGAAAACAGCCTCCACTATATCGCTTCATCCTGAATCCTTTTGATGATGTGCGCTTTTCGACCTGCCCCGAATGTGGTCAGCGCACCTTGCTGCGTAAAGTACCCCTGGTCGTGCATGTTGATCCCATCCAACCGGTTATGCTCAACAAACACTGCCGCTATTGCCCCGATTGCGATCTACTGATTGCCCATCAGAATGAACTAGAACACTTGCTGGTACTCACTTTTCAGCAGCGCGCCCCCGAAGTTATGGGGAACGATTACCTTGTTTTGGGAACAGTGGATAAAGATACCTGGCGCAAGCAGCAAAAAGAACCCATCCCAGTGGGCCAACTACCCGAGCATTTACACGATTTCAGGGAAGTTTTGAAGCTCAATTATGCGCCCGCTGGTTGGTATCCAGACGATCAGCCGTCTGCTCCAAGAGAAGCGCCATCTCCTGCAAAATCCACCGGCTGGCAGCCTGCATCGCTTTCGGCGAATATAAAATCGCCCGAACTCCCCGCTCCAACAATTGATGACCCCAAACAGGCGGAAGCCTTGCTCTCCAAAATGGAAGCGCATTTGCCGATTACGGCAGAAGTGCGGCGGTCTACGGCTAACTATCTGCGCGACCAGGGAGCCTTCATCCCACCCCATCGTCAGGTTTCGATCTCCAAAGTTTTCTACAGCGGTGATGAGGGCGGCATCGTCTGCGGTATTTCGCCCAAAGAAAGTAAAGAAGCCGTAGTGATCTCGCTCACCCATTTGAAGATTCCATACAGTCATCCGTTGGAAAAAGAAATCCGCGAATTTCAGAAAGCACGGCTCAAAAAACTTTAGTCGCGCGTTACATTTCCTGCCCACGGATTGTCTGAGAAATTATTTGGGCGGATACCGGCCTATAATCCCAACAATCCACGCCCACGTCCAGGCTGTTCTTCAAGGGAGGTAGGTTGCCATGCGAGTGGCCGTAGAGATGCCAACTTCCGTAATGCGAACGATCCCAGACGCGCATCGAATAGTGGCACAAAACGATCAGTTGAGGTTGTTCCAGACCAGATATCGACAGCCTGATCGTGTGCAACGGTGGCAAGATTGCAACTGATTGGTCTAAACCTGGTACGTATTCCCATTTATGCAGCCAGCGTTTGTCGTGCCCGCCTGGGATAATAGAAATTGTCCCGTTGAGTTGTGAAAAGTAATGGTGTGCTTCTTCCGTCCCCGCCAGAGTGAAATCTCCCAAGTGGTAGACCGTATCCTCCGGATGAACGACCTGATTCCAGTTCCTGATGAGGGTGTCGTCCATCTCCTGCAAGGATGAAAAGGGACGCTCACAATATCGAATGACATTGGCGTGCCCGAAATGGGTATCGGCAGTGAACCAAACGGCCATGTATTTCCTCGTGTTCTATTCTATTGGCGAATCGATTGCATGCAAGATTTCATCGGCCTGATAGACACGATTGCGATCCTGGCCGGTGATCTCCCGCAAAATACCATACTGCTCCAATTTTTCCACGACCCGCTGGGCAGTCAAATAACTTCCAACTCCCAGCCCGGCCTGCA
>JADHTJ010000172.1 GCA_016785015.1 Anaerolineales bacterium | reverse complement strand
ACATCGGCGCGCATTCGCCGCAGGCTGCCGGCCGCCTCCGCGGCAGTCACACCGGGGAGATCGCGCAGCATGGTCAGCAGCTCTTGGGCAAAAGGCCAGGCCACGCCCAAAGGTGTGCGCCCAGAACGTCGTGCCAGGGCTTCGATGCCGGAGATGATCTTCTCTTCTGATTTGGCACCCATGCCGGGAAGACCGCGCAGTTCTCCTGCCCGGGCTTTTTCTTCAAGCTCTTCTAATGTCGTGATCTCTAATTCCCGCCAGAATAAACCCACTTTTTTCGGCCCCAACCCCTGAACCTGGAGTATATCTGCCAGGGAGAGAGGCACTTCAGTGGCCAGTTTGTTCAGGAATTCCAATTCGCCGGTAGAGAGCAGTTCATCAATCTTTTCGGCGATGGCTTTTCCCACGCCAGGGATATCGGTTAGTGTCCCTTCATTCCAGTATTCATTGACATCTCGCCCCAGGTTGATCAGGCTGTCGGATGCTTTGCGATAGGCGAGAATTTTATAGACGATCTCGCCCTTTATTTCCAGCATATCACCAATCAGTTTGAACGTATCCGCTAATTGTTGGTTGGAGTAGCGAGTTGATTTTTTAGGCATGATTAGGTTCCTGGTTCTTATTGAGTGTTGTCTGATCTTTTGAAAAGGCCCCCGACAATTACGGATAAAAAGGCCACCAGCGCAAATAATACGGCGCCGACCACCATCGGCTCACTTTTTGGTGAGATCACTAAAGGGGTTGGCGAAGGGGTGATTGAAGGTGTAGATGTGTTCGGAATGTCAAATGTTACCTGGAGTTGGGTGGGCGTTAGAGTTGGCGTGTGAGACACATCTGGCGTGGAACTTGGTTCAGGTGTTGTTGCTGGATTTGTAGCTGTTGGCGTGAAGGATGGTCTGAGAATAATCTCATCCCCTGGGAAAATGATTGTGTCCAAAGTCATTTCGCTGAGTATCAGCACCTCGGCGACTGCTACCTCGTAAGAGTTGGCAATACCGATCAAAGATTGACCAGCTTCTACAATGTGGACAATGGCGCCATCGTCGCGCGGTGTTGACTTTAGAAATGGAATTGCAGTCGGGCCAGTGGATTCAAAGGTAGTTTCTGAATTATCTTCTGATGTGCTTGCTGGAACTCCAACCCAGTATCCGGTATCGACCGTGTAATAAATGTAACCGTCGGCTTCTGCGACACCGGCTCCGATGAACAGCGCGGCCGGGTTGAGCATGGTGTTCAAATGCAGGCTGTCCTGCCAGTATTGATAGATCGCCGTGTTGATGGTCATGGTCATTCCGCCAGCGATGTTTTCGGAAACAAAGATCTGTGCACCGCTGCCAAAGCCGAAAGCTGCTGCCCGGTCAACAGGACGAGAACCTCCATTGCCTGTGTGAGTCACGGTTTGAATGGAAGCCTGGTATTCACTGTGGGCTTGCGCCGCAGCCATCAGGGTGCTGTTGATTTGTAAAGCAGGGAGTCCTTGCGATGTGCGAAAGGCGTTTACTGCGGCCACAACAGCATACGGGTCTTCGACTTGGCCTGACTTTGGAGGCAGATTTAAGCTCAGAGAAAACAGGACCAACCCAAACAGGAGTATGTGTGTCCATTTTTTCATTTCGTTACCAATGATACTTCAAAAGAATTAGACCCTAAAGGTCTTTGCAAAACACTCCGAGCATAGCGAAGGAGACTCGCCCAGGGATGAATCCCCTGTGCTACCAAACAACGCCCAATGAATCGGGCTAACCAGATTTATCTGGTGCCATTTTATAGCCCGGAAACTTCATTTCCGGGCGTTCAAGATTGTCATGACAATTTATCAGAGTTAGGTATTTACAGCAGCACCAACTGAATCACAATCCCCATAAATACCCCGATCCCCAAACCAGCCACCACGTCGGATACATAGTGCACACCCATCGCCACGCGGGCGATGGCAACCAGGGGTGCCCAAATGATCAGGGCGATAGCGAACCAAATGGGCCCAAGGCCGACGGCCATAGTCGCCAGCATAAAGGCGCGCGTGGCGTGACCAGAGGGGAAAGAATGCGGATCAGTCGTGCGATAAATTTCGCCCCAATCCCCTTCGGGGCGCTGACGCCGAATGGCGAATTTCATCACCAGGACGATCACCGCGGTGATGATGATGGCAATGATCAAAATCGTCGCCCGCCAATTCCAGATTGGCGTCCCCCGCCACCATACCAAAGCCAGAACTGCAATACAAAACCAAGAATCCCCCGAGTGGGCAAAAAAAGCTGCGATAGTTCGCAGCATTCCAGGGGATTCAGCCACCCGCATCTGCTTTGAGATGCGGGCATCGAGAGCCAACAGGTTTTCAAAGTTCATGCAGCGACCTGGGCCTCCAGATCTGCACGCAAGATTTCTAATTGGTGGGGTTTATCGACATCCATTGCCGGTTCAGCGTATGCCCAGATGATCGGCCGCCCGGTGATCTTGAGCCGTTTCGTCACACGCTCGACCGCCCCTTCTAAAGACAAACGTCCCATAAGCAGCAAGAGCAAGCTCAAAATACCAATCGATGCAGCCTGTTTGAGCGGGCTTTTGCGCTTGCCGATTAGTTCTTCCCACATGGCCAGATGTTCGGGGTCGGTGACCATGCTTTTATGGGCAATGTGGATATCCGCGCCGCAGACGTGCATATCGGCCAATTTGGTGAATGTGCGATTAGAGCCGGGATAACGCGTTTCCATGACATCGCGTTTGACGATGCCATAGTAGATGTCGTGCTGGGTTTCCATGGCCATTTCGATTAGCCAATCTACCATTTCACCGTTAATGCCGGGGATATCGGACGAAACGCTCAGTACATATTCGGCCTGTGGATTAATCTCCAACACCTTGTAGATTCCGGCAACAATATTCGCCAACATGCCTCCCTGGTTGGGTACGTAATAGACCGGTTTTTCACAAGTAATGGTGTTGTCTTCTGGCAATCCGATGATCGTAACGCTGTCAACTTGCTCTGCTTCGCTGAGCGCATCTAAGACCCATTGGATCATGGGTTTGCCGGCAATTTCGAGCATCGCTTTGGAAATGCCCTGGGTGTACTCATATAGCGGTTGATCTGGCTTTGGGATGCCCCCAGCCATGAGAATGGCGTCCATATTAATTCAACTCCTGCAGCTGGGGTTCGAAATTAAGTTGATCGAGCAGCTCATCATATTCTTCCCAAGTCAGCGGACGTTCCTTGCCTGAGATCGCCACCAGCGCGGCTTCCATCATATTCGTGCCGAAGGAGCGACCATCCAGAACGGGTGTGGTGGTGATGAGATATTTAACGCCCAGATTCTTGAAGAGTTCGACATCCTCGGGGGTGGTCGTATTGGTCACGATGACCTTGCCATTCATGTCATCAGGCATGTGTTTCTTGACGTAATGGCAATCCCCGGCGATGACCGTCGCCCATTGATAGGTTTTTTCATATTTGGGGACGCGTTCATCTTGTTTTTCACCAGTGGGGTAAAGCATTTCAAAGGGGAAAAAACGAGTCACAATGGGGATCAGGATTTTAGCCAAGAGCCGCAAACCGCCCAAAGTTTTGATTTTGATGGGGATATCCAGTGCGAACATCAGATCGCCGAAGATGGTTTCGTAGCCAGCTTCAACGAAAGATTTGGATAAACCCCAACGATCGACGCCCAGCGTGATAAAAACCTTGCGGCCTTTCTCTTTGATATACTCACCGATCTTTTCGTCCAGAAATCCAGGAGCTTTATTCTCCAGCGTGTTCTTCAGACCGCCGCCATCTACAACGGGGGTTTTCTCCACAAAGCGTACCATCGGTTTGACCGAGTGGAAGGGATAGAACTTGCCTTCCACTAACGCGCCCAGGTCAGCGCCGCCAACGCCGAAGGCATCCACTTGGCCATCGAGTTCTTTATAGAGCAGAGCCGCTTTTTCCATATCGCCATCTGTACCGATACGCTCTATGCGGACTTGTTGTCCCAGTAACTCAACTTCGACGGCTTTATCCCGCTTGGATGAGCCAATACTTACGCTAATTGCTTTCTTCACAATAAGTCCTCCTGAATATAAAAGGAAATGATCTCTTGTTATCAGTATACACTGTTTTTGGGGATGGAACCAGATTGTGCTAGCCCCATCTCCCACGTAGATCAGGTGAGGGGTAGAGAGGGGAAAAGCTTGACAACCAAACACTCATTTGCTAAAATCTCTAAAATTTAGTTAAGCCTAAAAAAGGATTTAGTCTATGCGTGACGAACTTACCCACGCTGTCGAAGATTATTTGAAAACCATCTACGACTTATCACTCAACTTCGGGCGTGCCAGCACAACCCAAATCGCCGAAGTTTTGGACGTTGCTCCAGCCTCGGTTACCGGTATGATCAAAAAACTCGCCGGAACCACTCCTCCCCTGCTTGAATACCAGAAACACCGCGGGGTTGTGCTCACCATGGACGGTGAGAAAGTAGCCCTGGAGATCATCCGTCATCACCGGTTGTTGGAATTATTCCTTCATCAAACCCTGGGGTATACCTGGGACGAGGTTGATGCTGAGGCCGATCGTCTTGAGCATGTCATCTCTGAAGAGTTCGAAGAGAGGATTGCTCATGTTTTAGGCAACCCCACCCACGATCCCCATGGTGATCCCATTCCCACAAAAGAGCTAGAAATTCCCTCACATGCTACGTTGTGCCTCAGTCATTTACGGCCTGAAGAACGCGGAACGATCCAGCGTGTTCGAGATACTGATCCCGAACTGTTGCGCTACTTGAGCGAGCATGGTATTACCCCAGGTGCCAGCTTCAAGGTTACTGGGTATACGCCCTTTGATGGCAATCTTACGTTGCAGATCAATGGCGGGACCAAACCCAGCGTCTTAGGTACACGTATCACGCAGCAGATTTTTGTGGATAAAGATTGATTCTTTTTTCATTTGAATATTGGTATTTGTTATGAATTTATTCCATATACTTTTCTCAATTTCATTTCTAGCCATGATCATTATTCGAGTCGCCTTTCACCGCAAGGCAGCCGTAGAACGAACTAACGTCGAGTACAGAGAGAGCAATCTCAATGTCGCCATGCGCGGTTTCTTTGGATTTGGCTACATCCTAAGCTTGCTCATTTATATTATTGCCCCGACTAAATGGCTAATAGACGAAACGACTACTGGACTAAACCATGCATAAAGATATTCGTGTTCTGATAGTTGAAGATGATCCCTTCGCCCGGGATATGATGTCCCTGCTGCTAACGCGTGATTGGCGTACGCGAGTAATTGGAGAAGCGATCAATAAGAAGAATTTGTTGGATTTCTTGGCCCAGGGGGATTCCAAGGTCGACGTGGTGGTACTGGACACAGAGATTCCTGGAGCGCCAATCCTGCCTTTTGAGTTGGCGGCCATGACCCAAGAGATGTCTGCTTCCCCTGCAATCTTGTTCACAGGCACCAAAGCATCCATAGAACCCCTGAAACAGGTTCTCAAGTCAGAGAGCGGCGGTTATGTGCTCAAGGGTGAATTGCTCTATGCGTTGGCCGCGGCTGTAGCCAATATTCACAAAGGGCATTATGTGATCACACCCAGTGTTCTGGGCGTGATAGATAATGCTGCTTTTCCCTCTGGCTTGCGTATCTTGGATGGCCGCAAACAATGGTCTGCGTTCACCCCGCGTGAGAAGGAAGTCATTCGCCTGGCGATGATCTTCAACCTGGCCATCCGCGATATGGCCGATGAACTTGTGCTCAGCCAGGGTTGGGTGTCAGAACTTGTCAGCACCATCTATATGAAACTTGGTTTGCGAGAGATCCTTTCTGGGGAGGCCGCCTTGGAAAACTACTTCACAGATGAAGCGGTCTTGGAACACTGCCGAGAGATTACTAAACGCGGAGAAGCCGTTGAAGGCGAACGAAAATTGCGTAAAGCCCCGTGGATGTCGACTCTGGCATTCCATCTTTTGACCATCCCAGAGGTAAAAATACTCTGACATTTAAATTTAGGTTCACCTAAACCCCCCAAATAATATGGGGGTCTCTCAGGATGAACGGGAGCATAATGGAGTGCATCCCTCCTCCAATAGGATCATAATGATTTTCAAGAACTTACTTCGGCGCAAGGGGCGAACAATACTGACTGCTTTAGGCATCGCTATCGGCGTTGCTGCCATTGTGGGTTTAGGCGCGCTGGCCAATGGTCTGGCCGCCGGATACGACTCCTTCCTGACTGGCAGTAAAGCCGATTTAATTCTCAGCCAACCCGATGCCTTTGATGTCAGTATGAGCACAGTCGATGAAAGCATCAGCCAAGAGCTCGAAGATATGTCGGAAGTTTTGGCGGTCAGCGGTATGTTAGAGGGAATGGTACAGGCCGAACAGATACCTCTGTTCTTTGTCTTTGGATATCCGGAAGATAGTTTTATTCTCGGACGTTTCAATATCATTGAAGGAGCCGGGCTTGATTCCCGAGAAGTTATTAATGCCCGTGGGAAACCCATGCTCCTTGGCTCTGGCTCCGCTGAAGCGCTGAACAAAAAAGTCGGAGATACACTCCGCATCCAAGATCGTGTATTTCGCATAGTGGGCATTTACGAGACAGGAGCAACCCTCGAAGATAACGGTGCGGTTCTGCCCCTCAGGGATGCCCAAGAGTTGTTAGGGCGTTTGCGCCAGGTAAGTATCGTGTATATCCAGCTTAAAGATCCCGGTTTGCAGGACCGCGTTCAAAGCCGCGTAGAACGACGTTGGTCTGATCTATCGTTGAGTACAACCGATGACTTCGCCGACAAACAGATGATGGGTGACATTATGAAAGCCTTCGTTTGGGTTATCGCCGGATTGGCCATCGTCATTGGCGGTGTGGGCATGATGAATGCCCAGTTGATGGCTGTGGTTGAGCGGACGCGTGAAATTGGTGTCTTGCGCTCGGTGGGCTGGAAGCGCGGTCGTATCTTGCGCATGATCTTGGGCGAATCCATTATTGTGGGGTTGATAGGGGGCATCTTCGGAATTGCCTTGGGATGGTTTATGATTTCCTATTTTGAAGATTTTGCTGGATTCTTTGGCGCTTCCAAAAGCAGTGTTACCCCTGAGATCATCCAACAGGCACTCCTTACGGTGGTTGTGTTGGGTTTTGTGGGTGGAGCGTATCCTGCCTGGCGAGCTTCGCGTATGCCACCCATAGAGGCTCTGCGTTATGAAGGGGGTACTTCTGGCTCAAAGGCGCGCAGACTTCCCATCGGTGGCATGGCAGTGCAAAGTTTGTGGCAGCGTTCGGCCCGTACTTTGTTGACCTTGGGTGTGATTGCTATTACGGTCGGTGGCATTATTGCCCTCGAAGCCGCGGTTTCCGGCATGATGGATACCTTTGCCGGTATGAGCGCCGATTCCGAAATTATGGTTCGTCAGGCTGGCGTTGCTGATACAGAATACAGCGCACTCGATGAACGCGTCGGTGATAAGATCGCCGCCTTTCCAGAAGTTGCCCATGTCAGTGGGATGGCTTTCTCAGGAACTGTTTTGCCCGATTCGGGAGCCGTTTTCATCATGTTGGGGTATGCGCCCAACGAATATGCCATCAGGCAATTCAATATTGTCGAAGGTGAGCGCATCTCGACCAATCGTCAGATCATGCTTGGGAGTATGATGGCTGAGGCTATGAATCTCTCCGTAGGCGATTCGCTTGAACTCAGCAGCCGCCGTTTCAAGGTAGTAGGCATTTATGAATCGGGAGTGACCTGGCAGGAGATGGGCGGCGTCTCAACCTTGCGCGATGCTCAAAACTTCATGGGGCGCCCACACAAAGTCGGCATGATGATGGTCAAAGTGCATGACCCTCAACAGGCCGAAGCGGTGGTCGCCAAAATCAATACGCAAATCCCTGATGCCCATGCCAGCCTGAGTGGTGAGTTCGCTCAAGAAATGCCCGATATGGCCAATGCTAATGCCATGTTAGGTTCCATTTCATTTTTGGCAATCTTTGTTGGTGGTGTTGGCGTGCTGAATACCATGTTGATGGCTGTCATGGAGCGCACGCGCGAAATCGGTGTATTTCGTGCCTTAGGATGGCGGCGCTGGCGAATCTTGCGCTTGATTATTACAGAAGCTCTGATATTGGGCTTATTAGGTGGATTGATTGGCATTGGCTTGGCCTTTGTGTTTTTTAATGCCTTCAACGCCATCCCAATTTACAATGGCATGCTATCGGCGCGTTGGGAACTTGACATTTTCCTGCGGGCAATTGCAGTCGCCTTGGGCCTGGGTCTCTTGGGGGGCATATACCCCGCCTTCCGCGCCACCCGTTTGCAGCCTGTCGAGGCCTTACGATATGAATAACTTGTTTAAAGAAAAAAGCCGGGTAGGAAGCCAACCGCGTTGGCTTTAAATAGCACATCGCCCATCGTGGATGGGCTGCCACCCGAGAATCAAAATTAGGTAACAGAAAACAAGTATGATCTTAAAGAACTTACTTCGACGCAAAGGACGTACAATACTCACCGTTTTTAGTATTGCCATTGGTGTGGCGGCCATTGTAGCCTTAGGCGCGCTGGCTGATGGAATCCAGGCAGGCTATGACTCTTTCCTGACGGGTAGTAAAGCCGATCTGGTGATCAGCCAGCCTGAAGCCATGGATGTCAGCTTGAGCATCATTGACGAATCTATTGGTCGGGAACTGGCTGTCATGCCTGAAGTTGCTGAGATCAGCCCTATGATTCAAAGCTTTGTGCAAACCGAGGATGTGCCGTATTTCTTCATATTTGGGTATCCAGAAGATAGCTTTGTCCTTGGACGTTTCACAATCA
>JADHTJ010000026.1 GCA_016785015.1 Anaerolineales bacterium | reverse complement strand
GTCGCTGATCATCGGTATTTGTAGATGGCCTGTGTTTGTCCGGAACATTGTGTACATCCTGTTTTGAGATGTACTTATCCTATCTCAGTTCTTCATTTTTGAGGAGGGTAGACACTACCCTTTTTTCAGTGGAGTCATTGATGGTATACGCTCTTCGTTCCGGGAAGAGTGGTTTCCCATCAAAATACATCAAGTCTTCCTTGCTCATGCGCCGCATGATGTCAGAAATGTCTACCCGGTGGACACCTTCCCGGAATCGACCTTCGAAGCGATCTTGGTCGAGGAGTTTGAGGAACAACTGAAAATCTTCTTCTTTGCCATTATGAGGGGTAGCCGTCATCAACAGGAAATGACGAGCCAATCCACTCAACAACTCTCCTAGCTTATATCGTTTAGTTTCTTTAAGCTCATAACTCCAGAAATGGGCGGACATCTTATGGGCTTCGTCGACCACAATCAGATCCCATTCCGTCTGTCGAAGTTTATCTTTTAGGTCATCATTGCGGGCAATCTGATCAAGGCGGATAATAACTCTATCCTTCTCCAGAAATGGATTGCCACTGACTGAGCTTTCGAATGTTTCGCGTGTAAGGATATCGAAATGGAGATGGAACTTGAACCAGAGTTCATCTTGCCATTGCGCCGCCAGGTTGCCCGGCACACAGATCAAGCAGCGCTCCACATCGCCCCGCACGACCAATTCTTTGATGAACAGACCAGCCATGATGGTTTTGCCTGCTCCAGGGTCATCAGCGAGCAGGAAACGAAGCGGTTGGCGCGGGAGCATTTCCCCATAAACGCCCGTAATTTGATGGGGCAGTGGTTCGATCAATGATGTGTGTACTGCTAATACAGGATCGAAAAGATGAGCCAAGTGGATACGATAGGCTTCGGCCACAAGCCTGAAGGCATCCCCATCCGCGTTGAAGTGCCAGGCATGAACCGCTTCGACAACTTCGATCTTCTCTTCGTCATCGCGGAAAAGCAATTGGGTGCCCGGTGTTCCATCGGCACGTTTATAGAACAGCTCGACAGCCGTTGAGCCATGCCATTTTAAGTCGACAACAGTGATGTTTTGTTGAGGAATTATGCCATTGATTTTACAACCCGGCTTTAGCTCTTCGAGTTTAGCCATACCCTAAAATCACCATCATCCAAACAAGAAAACTTCCCGACCAATATGTATATTATAACCTGAGTTGAATATGGTAAAATATGAGGGAAGCGGTATCGTAAAGCCTGATGATCCTGGCTACTCGGAGAGTAGACCTAGCTTGTGCTGAAATGCACAGGGAGAGACTGAAATCGGGACTCAGGGTGAGCCGCTTTTTTTTTAACTTGTTTTTTGGGGGGAGGGGGATCACCACAAACGACGCCTGATCACTTCCTCTACAATCACATTTCCTGAAATAATCTCATAAAATTGGCTATCCCCTCTTTCATACTTCTGGAAGAATGCCCAAGAGATGAAATCGGCTGCCTGTAGCTCTTTCCTGGCAATAGAATTTTCCTGGTGAATGATGACTACCTGGTGGGGAAAATCGGAGATTTTTTCCCGGATTTCTTTTTCAAGCGTTTTCCTCAATCGTCTGGATGTATATCGCTTGTCCAGGTAGATTTCCACCTTTTGCCATAGCCGGATAGCGTGGCTAACTGCCAGTGATACGGCTTCCCGGTAGATTTTCTCGTTGTTCTTTGGGGGACGCCAAATGCTTTTCTTATCAACAATGATAACAATGATTTCGATACTCTCATTGGCAATCGTTGAAAGAAATTTTCGTATGGTGTTCTCCTGAGATGCGTTCGCTTTCATTTCTCCCGATTTCAAATTGGTGCCGAAGCGCTTATGTAGCCTCCGAACGTGCATTTCAACTTTACGGGGATTCTTGGTATCTAACAGGGCCACAACGAAAAACCGGCTCCCAGAAAACGGCGATGTAGTCCCAGACTCATCGATAAAAGAAAAATGGTAGTTGTCATGCATAGTTTTTCCATCCAAGTCTTTGTATTTTTGCAACATTGAATAGGCCCCTCTCGGTGAAAGTGAAGATGGTTGTCTTCATTTCAATCAAGATTCAACCCAGGTTTTGCCGCCACCTTCACGCTGTTTAGAAAATCATCATGTAGTGTCACACGCTGTGGACTCGTTGACTGGTGATTTTCATTGCCTTGACTGCCACCATCAATCCGTTCGAGCAAGTCTGAGACATGTTCCAGGGCCATATTGAATTCTTCGATAGAGAACAATGTATCTTGCTCCTTCCTGGCCGCCAGGTCAACCAAAGCATCCGTCAATACCCGTCGAGAAGAAAATCCTTCTGCTTGCTTAGTTCGCAAGATTTCCAATGCCTGTGCTTCTCGCGGATTATCCGGATTCAACCGGAAGCTTATCACTTCGCTCATAGGACCTTCAATGCCTCATAGAGCTTCCATAATTTCAATCCCCCTCTCACATTCGCCAAATGAAGGCTCTCATTTGAATCGGCCAGAATCACATTGTTGTGCTTCAGAATTGGATCTAACTTGTGACGGAGCAATGCACTCCCTCCTCCTGTAAGGATGATACTGTCCCAGGATAAAGCCCCTCCAGCAAGGCGTTGATAAGTATCCGCAAACCGGTTCAAAAATAAGCTGGTAGCTTCGTCGACATCCTGCTCACATTGGTATTTTCGTCCACCGCCTAAGAAAACGCCTGTGGTAATTGCCTCACGAACTCGATCAGGGGGCAGCACTGGTGTATCCTTGACGATCTCCATATTATTCGTCCTGAAGCTATCCTCGAAATCATTGATGACTGATTGGATACCTAGTGGAACACTCCGGGCCAGAGCATAATCCACATCACCTCCAGGGTTGACCGCCAAGAAATCCGTTGTGAACCCACCAATATCGATCACCAACGAACGCCCATCGCCGACTTGAGGGTATTGGTAATGTTGGCCATCTTCGGTCAATAACACATTCATCAGCCCTCCGACAGGTTCGTCAAAAGTATTTACGTAGATCACCCGAAAATTGGCTTTTGCCAGACCTGTCTCAACATCCCATTCACCAATGATAGATTCCATCAAATCTTCACGGTATTTCACATCTCCAGGAGGATGACTGGCGAACACAGCCACTTCCCTGCCCCGGCCGTACAATCGAGCCAAAGAAATTGCTGCTAACACACCACAATAATCTTTTGTATAACGGGCAGTGCCTGATCTTGGTGTAACGACCCCATGCCGTTCAGCACTCTCCCCTACTGTATAAGGCTTCCCGTTCACCCGGAAATAGTCTTTTGAAATTCCATTTATTTGCGCCCGAGCAAAGATTTTCTCATACTCGCTCTCGGACAACTGGCGGATTGCATGTGGGAACGCTATTTCGCCTTCTTCTCGTCTGGCAATCTTTGCCTTGATGATGCTGTTACCTGCATCCAGAACCATGACACTCATTTCAAGCTCCTTTCGTGTTGGGTGTATACATAATGTATACGGCAGCCGTTTACAAACGTAAACAACGCCAGAGAAAAAAATTACTTGGGGCCGAAACGGCGGTCATTAGATGCTTTGGCGCCCTCCAGATAGGTGTCAAAGGCTGTTTTGTCTATCAGCCATACCTGACCTACCTTCAACCCGGATAGCCTCCCAGAGCGTAGCAGGCGGCGCAGGTACTGCATGCTATAGCCACTGAATTCAGCAGCAGCCTTCACGGGTATTAAATTATTCAATACAACAGGGAAAGAGCTTACGTTAAAAGAAACCATCCCGACCTCACTTCCGGATGACGGGCAATTCTTCCAGCTTGCTTCTTTGGTCGAAGCGAAGCATTTCTAAGAATTGCTCAACATCCATCCGATGTGGTTCGGGATGGGTCCGCTTAGGTGCCCCCACGGGGACTCGAACCCCGGTTTTAGCCTTGAGAGGGCTATGTCCTAGGCCACTAGACGATGGGGGCAATTTCGAAGCTATTCGAAATTGAGCGGGAAAAATTCTACCATGCGGGGTATATGTGCGTCAACGAGGAGGTTCAATTCTGCAATTCTCAAAATGGGTGTATTTGCGAATGGAGCTTCGCCAGCGGCGCGCCCACCAAAGGTGTGCCTACAGCACGGCGGGAGTGTGACAATCTCCTAGGAAAGGGGGAGATCGCTTCCCTTCGCCACGATCTCTGATCGTAGGACAGGCGTCGCAAAGAACGTTCCTTGCGATGACATATTTAGAATTGATGGATACAATTTGGGCCATGTCGAAAAAACTTATCGGTAGAAGCATACTTTTTGGGGTTGCGGCGGTCAGCATGGGTTTGCTGCTTTATCAGGTTCCAGCGATCAACCAAAGACTCTCCTGGCGTTTGGATATTGCCATGACGTACCTCAGGGGCGTGATCAACCCCGTTGAAGCTTTGCCCACCCCAAAGGTAGAGTCTCATTCTATCTCAATCACAGCCACTCCCTTACCTACGGCGATTCCTACAGCTACCGCTACAAAGGTAGCGATCCCCACCAACGACAGTACAAATATTCCCACCCCCAGCC
This sequence comes from Anaerolineales bacterium, assembly GCA_016785015.1. Lineage (GTDB taxonomy): Bacteria > Chloroflexota > Anaerolineae > Anaerolineales > UBA11858 > NIOZ-UU35. The sequence continues at coordinate 35,862 of JADHTJ010000026.1, read as the reverse complement.
CAACCGCATCGGCGACCCCCCTCCCGGAAAAGATAGATCTCGAAGCCAAAGGTTGGGAGCAGCAAGATTGGAATAACTGCGGCCCCGCGGCGCTGTCGGGGTATTTACTTTTTTATGGTTGGGAGGGGAATCAATTCGACATCTCCAACCTGATCAAGCCAGTGCGGCAAGATCGCAATGTTAATATGGAAGAGCTGGCGCACTTCGCCCGCAATTACGCAGGCTGGTTGAATACCCAGTACCGCGTGGGCGGCGATATCGATCTGCTCAAGCAATTCGTTGCCGCGGAGATCCCTGTACTGATCGAGGCCAGTTTCTTCTTTGAGGGAGCATACTGGCCCAATGATGATCTTTGGGCGGCGCACTATCTTTTGATCACCGGCTATGACGAGGCCAGGGGAACCTTTACCGTGCAGGATACCTACCGTGGGCCGGATCGCGAGTTGGAGTATGCCACGGTGGATGAGTACTGGCAGCCCTTCAATAGGTTGTATATGTTGATCTACCTGCCGCATCAGGAGGAGACCGTACAAAAGATCCTGGGTCTGGCGTGGGATGAGCAAGTTAACCGGGAACTTGCCATCGAGGCGGCTCAGGCCGAAATCGATGCCAACCCCGAGGATGCCTATGCCTGGTTCAACCTGGGCACCAATTTGTTATGGTTCGAGCGTTATGAGGAAGCTGCGCAGGCCTATGACAACGCCCGTACCTACGGACTCCCCCAACGCATGCTGCGCTATCAGTTTGGGCCATTCTTTGCCTATTTCCACAGCGGACGAAATGATGATCTGCTTACGCTGACGGGTTATGCATTGCAGCGCACGCCTAACTCTGAGGAGGCGCTGCTGTGGCACGGCTGGGGCCTCTATCGTTCGGGAGACATCAACGGCGCGGTAGCGGAATTCAACGCGGCTTTGGAAGCCAATCGCTTCTATTTGGATGCGCAGTATGCTCTGGATTTTGTCCTCAACCAATAAGACAATCCAAAACCTATTAGGGCTCCAAGCATATCTACCCCTAAGTCGAATACAGTGTTCCAGCGCAGGATTTGAACCCCTGATAGGACCTGCCATCCTTCTTGGAGTCCCCCTACAATCAGAGTTGTGACCAGAACCAATCCCAATGATGATTTTGTCAACGGGCGCTCAAAGACGATCATTATTAAAACTGCCAGGGCAGCATAAAGCAGTGCATGCATGATCCAATGCATCCACTCAGGAGAAAATAGGGTGTTGAACATTTGCTGGAATTTCTCTGAAAAGTTCCCTAGCCAGGCCATCGGAAACAGGATCCCTACCAACCACAATAATAACCATAGGTACCGCCATCTACGCATAGATGGATTATACTTCTGTCGATGAAAGGAGTTGCGAAAATGGAAAAACGACGCTTAGGACGAACTGAACACATGAGCACCGTGGCAATTTTTGGCGCAGTGGCCTTTTGGGATATCTCACAAGAAGGTGCCGATGCAGTGATGGAAGATGTCATGGTTGCGGGGGTCAATCATATTGATGTTGCTCCTGGATATAGGCTGGCCGAAACGCGCCTGGGTCCCTGGATGCCCAAGATTAGAGAGAAGGTTTTCTTGGGGTGTAAAACTGGTGAGCGGGGAAAAGATGGGGCTGCCGCAGAAATGCAGCGCTCGCTGAATACTCTTCAGGTGGACAGCTTCGATCTTTATCAATTCCATGCGGTCACCAATATCGATGAACTGGATATGATCACTGCGCCTGGTGGGGCATTAGAGGCTGTTATTGAGGCGCGTGGCGAGGGTTTGACACGCTTCATAGGGATTACGGGTCATGGTCAATATGCACCGGCAACTTTCATTGAGGCTTTGGACCGCTTTGACTTTGACACGGTTATGTTCCCACTCAATTACATCTTTTATACAGATGCAACTTATCGACGGGATACAGAACGACTGCTAGGCATTTGTCAGGAGCGAGATGTTGGGGTCATGATCATCAAGACGGCGGCGCGCGGCACCTGGGAGGGAGAACAAACATACAATACCTGGTATCGCCCCTTTGACGAGATGGAATCGATCCAAGCGGCAGTCAACTTTGTGCTTTCGCAAGATGTGACTGGCCTATGTACCACGGGCGAAGTTCAAATCCTGCCCAAGGTGTTAGAAGCCTGTCAAAAGTTCACTCCCTTAAATGCAGATGAACAGGCTGCACTGATCCAAAGCGGGACAGAATTCGAGCCATTATTTGCTTTGCCCACGTAGCTTGGTTTTCGGATAGACATGACACATTCCGAATAAAATATTCCTGTGGAAAATTTAATTTCCTTTCCCATCCCCCCTGCCCCCCCTTCCCCACCGGAAGGGGAGATTTGTAAAAAAAATAGGTGCGTGCAGGCGCAAAACGCCGCACGCACCTATTTTTTTTCATTAACCCTCCCCCGACAATCGGGGGAGGGTTAGGGAGGGGGTGATTAATAGCAAATCACTCAATTTTTCTGCATAAAATAAATTTGGGGTGACTCATGTCTATCGATATTCTAAAAATCGTTGACGCATCTGCCCCCTTTTGGTAGAATCCCACCCGCTCAGAGCGTTGTACCCTTCGCCTGGGACACTCAATAACGAAAGGGCTTGATACAGATGAAAGTACTACTTTTGAAAGACGTGTTTAAACTCGGCCGTGCCGGTGATGTTAAGAAAGTTGCCAATGGATACGGCCGCAACTATTTAATCCCACAGGGTTTGGCTGTTTTAGCAACCCCGGGCGCTCTCAATCAGGTTGATCGAATTCGAACTGAGGCCGATAAACAACGCAATATCCTCAATGAGGAATTGAGTGGTTTGGCCGATCAGATGCGAGGTGTCACCCTTACCTTCCCCGTACGGGCCAGCGAAACAGGCCGATTGTACGGCTCGGTTAATACTCGTATGATTGCCGAAGCGCTCTCCAAAGAGGTTGAGGAAGATATCAACCATAACCAGATCGATGCGCAACCCCTGCGTATGATCGGGAAGCATATGGTCGGCATTCGCCTGACCGTGGACTTGGTTCCTGAGATCAGCGTAATCATTTTCCGTGAGGGTGAAACTCCTGAAGCGGCCATTGAAGAAGCTGAGGCTCTGGCAGAGGCCGTAGAACAGGGTGAGTTCGAAATCGATGATCGGCCCGTCTATGAGTACGAGTTAGAGGAAGAGGCTGAAGAAGCCGCCATGGCAGTGGATGCGGGAGCAGAAACTCAAGAAGAAGAAGCTGACGAAGATGCTGACACGACAGTGGAAGCGGACGCGGACGTGGAAACTGAGTAAAGACCAATTTTCCTAGATTAAATTCGGCCTGGGAGTGCTTACTTTGCACCCAGGCCGTTTTTTGTGTTTTTCTCTTGTATAATTGATCCTATGAGTGCGGCTGTCGGAAAAAAACTTCGGGATGCCCGCGAGGCTCTTGATCTAACCCTTGAGCAAGTCGCGCAGGAGACTCATATCCGTCTTCATTATCTGCGCGCGATGGAGGCTGGTCAATTCGATACCATCCCCTCTCGAGTGCAAAAGCGCGGGTTTTTGCGCTCTTATGCTGGCTTCTTACGCATCGATGTACAGCCGCTGTTCGATGCCTTGGAGGGGGATGCTTTACTGACTTTTATGCCCCCAAAAGAGCAGATCGAGTCAGAAGAAGCACAAACAGAAGACACACCTGAAGCTCAAGTGGCTGATGAACCTGTTTCAGGTTTGGCTGCTGTTGGGGAGACTCTGAGATCACAAAGAGAACTCTTGGGTCTTTCGCGAGAAGATGTCGAGCGTCACACTCATTTACGCATGCACTATTTACAAGCCCTGGAGCGCGGTGATATGGATGCGCTCCCTTCAACTGTTCAGGGCAGCGGCATGCTCAAGAATTATGCCGAGTTCCTGGGGTTGGACCCTGAACCTTTGCTGCTGCGTTTTGCAGATGATCTTCAATCCCAGTTGTCAGAGCGACGTCAATCTCGGCCAACCAGCAGTCGAGTGAGCAGAGAACCCCAGCAAAAGAGTTTGCTGCGACGGATTCTGTCCAGGGACATTATTATTGTTGTTTCCATCGTCGTATTCTTGATTGTTTTCTCACTATGGGCGGTCACGAGAATTATGGGCACTCGTTCTGCGGAAGAAATAGAGCCTACCCCGCCATCGATTGCCGATGTGTTGCTGCCCTCGTCAACGCCGACTATTGAACCAACAGCAACTGCGACGGTCCCTTCCTTGCTTGATGAAGCCGCTGATGCGGATTTAGGTGCGAATTCGGCGGCTGCTGAAGTCACTGAATCGCCCTTTGTTCTTGAAGCTGCAGAAAAATTGATCCAACTTCAGATCGCCATCCGCCAAAGGGCATACATGCGCATCACTGTCGATGGTGAAGTCGATTTTGATGGTCGGGTCTTACCTGGCTCGATCTATGCCTTTTCTGGTGATGAGACTGTTGAGATTCTGACGGGAAATGCAGCTGGTTTGCATATTACTTATAACGGCGCTGAGTTGGGTGTGTTGGGATTTTATGGCGAAGTTGTCAATTTTGTTATCGCAGCCGATGGCATTCAAACCCCTACACCGACAGTATCACCTACGCCAACAGAAACACCACAAACTACGCTCACCCCCACCCAAACCCCGGTTCCATAGTTGAGTTTTAAAGGTATTTATTTGTGGATAAAAAATCATTCCATTTACTATCATTAGGTTGCGCTAAAAACACCGTCGACTCGGACTCAATGGCGCAGCTTCTCATGAACGCAAGTTATCAGCCTACAGATGATCCCACTGACGCAGGTGTGCTCATCGTCAACACTTGCGGCTTCATTGGGCCTGCTAAAGAAGAGTCTCTCAACGCACTGCAAGCGCTGGCTTCGATTAAACAAGATGATCAAATCCTGATCGCCGCGGGCTGTCTGACCCAGCGTTATGGCGAGCAAGTTGCGCAGCAAGTGCCTGGCATCGATGGCATTCTGGGGACGCGCCGCTGGATGGATATCCTCGATGTGGTCAGCACTTTGCGGGGAAGCAAGCACCCTGAGCCGGTTTACCATCTCCCCGAAGTTCCCACTGTTGGTCAGGATGAAGCCGGAATTAATCGCGTCAGCATCCATGGAGCCAGCGCTTATATCAAGATCGCCGATGGCTGCCGACGCCCCTGTGCTTTTTGTGCCATACCGCTGATAAAGGGGACAGCTGTCAGCCGACCGATGGAGTCGATCATTGCCGATGCTGTTGCTTTGCAGGAATTGGGTGCCTATGAGATAAACTTGATTGCCCAAGACACCACTGATTATGGGCACGATTTGGGCATGCGCAACGGATTAGCAACGCTATTAGATGAATTGGTCAGGGCAGTACCCGATGTGCCCTGGCTGCGAATTCTGTACGCCTACCCAGGCTATGTCACCGCGGAGTTGATCGAGGTGATGGCCACGCACGAACAGATTTTGCCTTACCTGGATATGCCCTTGCAGCACGCCCATCCAGCTACCCTTCGGCGCATGCGTCGCCCCGCCAATATGGATTGGGTGCGCAACACTTTGAGTGATATGCGCGAAATGTTGCCTGATCTGGCATTGAGAACAACCTTCATCGTCGGCTACCCCGGTGAAACCGAGGAAGAATTCCAAACCTTGATGGATTTCATCGAAGAGATTCGTTTCGACCGGGTGGGAGCCTTTCAATTCTCTTTTGAGCCGGGTACAACTAGCGAACCTTTAGGCGATCCTGTTCCCGAAGAGGTTAAGCAAGAGCGTTGGGAGCGCCTAATGGAGCGCCAGCAATCCATCTCTCTTGAACGAAACCAGAGTTATGTCGGCAAAATTCTGGATGTACTCATCGAAGGCCAGGGCGATGGACTCTCCTTGGGCCGCAGTTATCGCGACGCCCCTGAGATCGATGGCATGGTCATCATCGAAGATGAGATTGCCATCGGCTCGATGGTGCCTGCACGCATTACCGGTGCGATGGTCTACGACTTGACCGCGGTAGTAGATAACCCTCTTATTATTGAACTATAAAGAGCTGATAGCCGTCAGCCATTAGCTCTTTGCGCCTTTGCGTTTAGTGTTTTAAAAATTATGCTTAATACAAATAACCCTGAAATTAAATTTGCCATCCATGCCGTTCGACAGGCTTCGGCGTTAGTACAACAAGTTCAAGCAGAGATGGTCTCTCCGGCGTTGACCAAGGACGACCGTTCTCCAGTCACTGTGGCGGATTTTGCTGCGCAGGCTCTGATCGGGAATTTATTAGAGAAAAACTTCCTCTCTGATGCGCTGATCGGAGAGGAAGATTCTTCAGTCCTTCAGACTCCCGAAGAACGACCCACGTTGGAAAGAATCGCAGATTTTGTGGGGCGTTATACAAATGGAGCAACGCCAGAGACGGTCTGTCAATGGATTGATCGCGGCTCTGCAGAGTCTGCCTCACGCTATTGGACCTTAGACCCCATCGATGGCACCAAGGGATTTCTGCGCGGTGATCAGTACGCGGTGGCATTTGCCCTGGTTGAAGATGGTCAAGTTCAGGTTGGCGTGCTGGGTTGCCCCAACTTAGCCTCCCTTTCCCTGGTAGTTGCCGCTCGTGGTCAAGGTGCCTGGGTGGCTTCGCTCGATGAAGGAAAACTCTTGGAGCGTTTGTCTGTTTCTGAGCGGATCGATCCTGCTCAAGCGCGTTTATTGCGTTCTTTTGAATCCGCTCATACCAACGTCAGCCAGATCGATGTTTTTGCCGATGCCTTAGGCGTAGCGGCCGAACCTGTGCGTATGGATAGTCAAGCTAAGTATGCCGTACTGGCCGCCGGTCAAGGTGAGATCTACCTGCGGCTGCTTTCGTCATCGCGACTTGAATACCGCGAGAAAATTTGGGATCAAGCCGCTGGCTCTATAGTGATCGAAGAAGCAGGCGGGCGAGTCACAGATCTGGATGGCAAAGCGCTCGACTTCACCCGTGGCCGCACTCTGGCAGATAATCGAGGTATCTGTGCAACGAATGGATATCTACATGAAGCGGCACTCAAAGCACTAAAAACCATTGGCGCCTGAATTCGCTATTGGGAGCAATACTTAATTTCCAATCTCCAATTTCTATGAGTCGATACGACCGCATCGCTCTTTTTCTCAGCATTCTCGCTTTCATCATAACAGCCTGGATTTCCACAAATATCTTCCAGGGTTTGCCCCATCTTGAAGATGAGTATGCCTACGTTTGGCAGGCACAGGCAATCGCCGGCGGGAAATTCATCCTTTCTTCGCCCCCTGAATCCGATCAATTTTTTGTCCCCTTTGTCATTGATCACAACGGACAACGTTTCGGCAAATACCCCCTGGGTTGGCCGGTTGTGCTTTCTATTGGTGAGCGCCTTGGATTGCGCTGGATGGTCAATCCATTGCTGGCTGGCCTGGCAGTATGGTTGACCTATCGGTTGGGGAAAAAGATACTGGGGGAATTATGCGGATTGTTTGCCGCGGGATTGACGCTCACTTCACCTATATTTCTGATGCGCTCAGGGATGCTGCTCTCACACCCCTGGGGATTAGTTCTCAGCGCGGCCTTTGCGTTAACCTGGCTAGAGGTAGTGGATCAACAGAACGATACTCGAAGGTGGTTGCCATCTTTGGGTGCAGGATTCGCTCTTGGAGTTTTTGCCCTAAGCCGCCCGCTGACAGCCCTGGGTGTGGCGCTGCCCTTTGCGATTCACGGATTGATCTTATTGTGGCGCGGTTCCCCTACTATTCGTCGACGCGTGCTCACCGTTGGCATCGTTGCTTTAGTTGTTGGGAGCCTGCATTTTCTTTGGCAACACTCTCTAACAGGGAATCCGCTGCGCAACCCGTATACTCTGTGGTGGGAATATGACAAAATTGGGTTTGGTCCTGGGCATGGTGTATTGGAAGGCGGTCATACGCTCAAGCAGGCACTAATCAACACCAAACTGAGCCTGGCTGAAATGGCAGGCGATCTCTTTGGGTGGGGGATATTTTCCTGGATTTTTCTTCCCTTTGGGTTGTGGGCGGTGCGTAAACAGAAAAAATCCTGGTTGATTGGCGGCGTACCCCTGGGGTTGATCATCGTTTATTTACCCTATTGGATTTCAGGCGCGCGCTATTTATATGAGGGATTGTACGGTTTCACGCTGATCAGCGCTGCGGGGATTGCATGGCTGGCCGGTTGGGGCAACCAGTCCGAAGGCAGCAAATCAAAGTTCGGAAAAATTCGTTCGTTGGGGATGGTGGCTATTCTCGTGCTGTTGATCGCGGTGAATTTGATTGGGTATACCCCTCAACGGCTGATGCGAGAACATCAGTTTTACGAAGTTGATTCCAGTGCTTTGCAGCCGTTCAGAGACTCGAGTGTGCAGGAACTCGCCCCAGCAATAATCCTGGTTCATTCTGAAAACTGGCGCGATTATGCTTTGTTGCTCGATCTCGCTGACCCCTTTTTGGAGACCCCTTTCATTTTTGCCTGGTCCCCAATGGACGATTATCCTGCTAAGAAATTGGCAGAAGCATTTCCAGAACGAACCTTGTATCACTACTACCCGGAAGAACCGGGGCAGTTTTATCAATCTCCGCGTGAAAATTGATTCTGCGCTATGGTGAGTAGTCGCGATTCCCAAAACTCGATTTATTCGTAGGTTGAAATAGTGCAATTAGTGGGGGAATGATGAGTAGAGAAACACCAATGATATGCCCCAGGAGATGATTCTTCAGCAGAATTGGAATCCAGACTCGGATGGTTTCGAAATAGGGTATGGCATACAGCGCGGTGATTGAGAATACGATTCCGACTACCAGAGAGCGTTGTCGGGGGAGCAGCAGGGTTCCCATGGGCAGAAACCAGAGTAAATACCAGGCATGGAAAGTCGGCGCTGCTAAAAGGACATAGGTGAAGAGCAGGAAAAAACTGGCTGTGATGGGCAATTCAATCGAGCGATCCCGCTTTATGATCAATTTCCAGATGTAGTACAGTAAAACTAAGCCGCAAATTCCATAGAGAATTCCTCGGGAAAGAGCAAAAGCCGGGTTGGTGCCCATTGCACCTTTTAAAGCTAAAACTAATAGCGCCAATAGAGAACGTCCAGCCCCAGAGTTGGCTTCCAATACAGCCCATTTATCAACGCCAGGCCATAGGGGCAGCATCCCCAAGATGAGCAGCGCAGTGATACCCAATCCGTACCCCGCCAACGAAACCATGATTTGGTACCATTTTTCTTTCTTCATTGCGATTGCCAACAAGAAGAAAGGCAAGATCACGAGAGTCACAAATTTGACTAAAATTGAAGCCGCCATCAATACGCAAAATGCTAATGCGGTGAGCAACTTCTTCGGTGTTTCAGTGTGTTGGTTCAGCTTTAGATACGTCCAAATCCCAGCCAATGTAAAAAATACCATCACGATATCGTTATGGCTGTTTTGGACGCTCTCTAATAGCACCAATGGATTCCAGGCGAAGGCTACGCTTCCCGCGAGCGCCCAGTCAGGATGTAAATTGCGGAGAATCAGGTATACCAACCAGATGCAGCCCAGATATGCAAAGGCAGTGATTCCTTTCAGGGCAAATAAATGGCCCAAGAAATGGCCCTTGCTCAAGTGGAATGCGCCTAATGATAACCACTCCCACACTGGGCCATAGGGAGATGCCGCATCCAGCCACTCCCCGGCCAACCCCAACCACTGTTCGTTGGCAGGCAGCATTTCCGGCGCGGTTGCCAGCGGCTGCATGCCGTAAAGGCCCCATCCCCGAGTACGGATGGCATAGATGAAGATGTCAATGGCCGTCTGGGGATAAGAAAAAACCAGGATCAGCGCGAAAATTGCACTGGAGACCAAGACAAATCGAACGTCGAATTTAATCTGCTGTTGGATTACCTGCCTCAGAATCCAGATGTAAATCCAAAAGAGAATGCCGATTCCGAAGATATAGGCCAGCAATCCGGCAAACGAATAATTAGTCAGTTTTGTATAATCTAAAGGGGGTACGGTATTGTAGTATTTTGCCAGGGGGAAGGCGACCGTGAAAGCGCCATAAATCCCCCCACTAATGAAGATGCCTAATATTAATTGGGCAGTAATATGACTTGCCTTTATCTTGGTGATCACTGTTTGGATCATGGAAGCATTTAGGATGCGCGCGCCAGTGCAGTTAGTGCCAGAACGATGATTCCCAGAGTCAGGTTCAAGCGCAGGAACAGCCATTCGCGCTTTTGGAAAGATGCAATCTCGGGCGCATCTTGGTGGCGCGCTTGGCGAAAGGCGGCCCTACGCATGGATGGCATGATCCCCCAAGTGACATAGCCGCTGGAGAGCACCATCAACCCAAAAACAATGTGTTTGACCAGGATTGCCCAACCCCACGGATTATTGACGGCTAGAAAACCATCGTAATTGGGGTTAGCACTCATCTGCAGCATACCGCTGCCTAGCAGCACAACGACACTAAACCAGGCCAATGGATCTAAGCGGCGCTGCACATTTTCAAGGAAGGTGGCGTACGTGATTTCATCTAGTATTTTTCGTGCCGCGGGAATGACTAATAAAGTCAATATAGCAAGGCCACCGATCCAAATGACGGTGGCCAACATATGCAACCAATAAGCGCTGGTGAGAGCCCAGGTAGGGGTGTTCATCTGGCGAACTGAGGTCTCCTCTTATTCACAAATATCTTGTGCACTCTGGGATTTCTCTTGGTAGGCAGCATTGCCAGTGTATTGATAAGCTTTATCCCAAACTGGATACGCCTCACACGATAATCCTTGCGATTCAAGGAAATCTCCATAATTTTGTAAGGCGTCAACATAGCGTTGGGCCGTGTTGTATCCAGTGCCGTCGTGCAAGTTGGGCGTCATGCTAACAAGCTGCTCGAAATAGTAGACCGCCTGTCCCCAGTCTACATCCCAGAAACTTGCTCCTGTAATGTAGAGACTTGCCCAGGTGCGGAAGCCATCCGCTTCAGCATCCAACACACCAAAGCTTTCTGCCAGGGCGAGATCATAGATGCCGCCTTCAAGATTTCCCAGGCCGATTTTTTGTACACCGCGCTGGCGCAAGGACAAGTAGAGCATGCCGTCAATTTCAACGGGTCGGTGATCGGGGTTTTTCTTGCGCAGATTCTCAAGGGTTTCAATAACCAAATCCCATTCCCCGGCAGCCACATAATTCTCAGCTTGGGCGAAGAGTTCCTCTTCAGCGCGCGAATCGGGTGTGGGAGTTGGCTCAATGGAAGTTGGCAGCGGGGCCGGCGTAGGAGTAGCCGTGACATTGAGCACCAGGAGAGTTTCGGCCAGCCGGTCCAGGACGCCCGGATAACTGGGGTCTAGGCCAATCACATACTCAAAGCGCTGGCGCGCCACTTCGTAGCGGCCGGCTTTAAGATCTAATACACCAAGTTCATATTGCTCAGCGACAGCTACTGCCAGTTGGAATGATTCCTGGTTTTTCCTTCGGTTGAGGCCGTCCTGATAACCAAGGAATCCGCCCACTACGAGAACAAGAATAAGCCCAAGGAACACAATCCCGCCCCTCCGTAGCCAGGGGCGTCCCTTCTTTTTAGGTTGGGAATCGTTGATCGTACCATCAATCTTAATTGGAGATGTATCTCCTCCTACCGAGGAGTCAATTTTTGTGGGTTGTGTTTTGTTGAGTTGGTCGTCCATAGCGAGCCAATTCTAATTCGGAAAGAGTAAAACGTAAAGCACAGGGAATTTCAAGAGGTATAATTTCTATATGACAGAGTTTCGCTTTTATAACCCAATCAATGTGCGCTACGGCGACCTGGATCCCCAGGGTCACGTCAACAATGCTCGTTACCTCACCTTCATGGAACAAACTCGTGTTTCCTATGTAAAGCATATAGGATTGTGGGATGGCGGATCGTTCTTGAATTTTGGCATGATCATGGCTGATGCTCATGTCACATTCCGAGCGCCGATTCTGTGGGGGCAGCCTGTGCGCGTTGGCATGCGCATCGCGCGCCTTGGCACGAAGAGCATGGATAGTTTCTATATTATTGAAGACGCTGAAACGAAGCAAAGACTTGCTGAGGGCAGCAGCGTGCTGGTGGCGTACGATTACTATACGTCCAGCACGATCCCAATTCCCGAAGCGTGGCGGGAAACGATTGAAAAGTTTGAAGGACTTGTAAAACCCAACCATATCAATTATGAAAAAGCTGCCTGATCTCGATATTCAATATATGCTCGATTTTCTGACTGGTTTGTTGGAGACTCCCAGCCCCACGGGATTCACCCAAGCGGCGATTGAATATACCGAAACCGCATTTCGAAAATTCTCATTCTTAGAGATCTCCCGCACCCGTAAGGGAGGGCTGGTCGTCATCTGGCCCGGTGACCCTTCGACATCCCCTTCGGAGACAGGGCAAACTGATTCCCCCAGAGGTGTTACTGCTCATACAGACACGCTGGGCGCCATGGTCAAAGAGGTCAAACCGAACGGACGGCTCAAACTTACCAAGATCGGCGGTTTTCCGTGGAACACTGTCGAGGGTGAAGGCTGCACGGTCTTCACCAGAGATGGTGGACAGGTGCGCGGCTCGCTGCTGCTGAAAATGGCATCTGTGCACGTCTATGGCAAAAAAGTTGGAGATACCAAGCGAGACGATGATAACGTTGAAGTGCGTTTGGACGCACTCACAACTTCTGTGGATGAAACTAGAGCGTTGGGTATCGAAGTGGGCGATTTTGTAGCTTTCGATCCGCGCGTGGAGTTGACCAACGGTTTTGTGCGCTCAAGACATTTGGATGACAAAGCCTGCGTAGCCAATATCCTTGCCGCTGTCAAAGCCTTTGCTGATGCCGGACTGAAACCTGCTCAAACCACGATCATCTTAATTAGTAACTACGAAGAAGCCGGCCATGGTGCTTCGGCAGGTTTTCCTCCAGATATGACTGAACTGCTCACAGTCGATATGGCCGCAGTTGGCGATGGACAAACCTCAGATGAATTCCATACGACTTTATGTGTGAAGGATTCTGGCGGCCCATACCACCATGGCTTGAATCAAAAATTGCGCAATCTGGCAGATCAATACGAAATTCCCTATAAGGTAGATATCTACCCTTATTATGGCTCTGATGGAGAGGCATTCTGGCGTGCCGGTGGTGATGTAGCCGTATCCCTTATCGGCCCTGGTGTGGACGCCTCACACAATTACGAGCGCACACATACGGATGCCTTAGTCGCAACCACGAATTGGATTATGGCCTATTTGCTGAGTGAATAAATTGAAAATTGATACCACGCTGCCCCCAGTTTTTCTTAACTCAATTCCCGACCTGGCCCGCGCCGCGGAGAACATGGGTTTTGATGCTATTTGGACCACTGAAACCCAGCACGATCCCTTCTTGCCCGGACCGTTGATCAGCGAACATACGAAAGAAATACAATTCGGTACTGCGGTGGCAATCAGCTTCGCCCGCAGCCCGGCGACCATGGCCTACACCGCCTGGGATCTGGCGCAAATGTCGAAGGGACGCTTCATCCTGGGGTTGGGCACGCAGGTCAAAGGACACATCGAACGACGCTTTGGCATGCCCTGGCCGGAGTCAGTCGTTGGAAAACTACGTGAACAGATTGGTGCCATCAGAGCTTTTTGGGAAAACTGGCAAAACGGCGGAAGGCTCAATTTTCGCGGCGATTATTACAAGCTCACCCTCATGTCACCCTTCTTCAACCCCGGCCCCAACCAATATCCAGACATTCCCATTTATATCGCCGGAGTTAATACGGGTCTGGCAAAGTTAGCCGGGGAAGTCGCCGATGGGTTCCATGCTCATCCGCTCAATTCGCCGCGCTATCTCAAAGAAGTCATCGTCCCGGCAATTGAGGATGGAGCATCTCAGGCTGGGCGCAGTCGCGCCGATGTCGCTGTTTCGGTGTCTGTTTTCGTGGTCACAAATTCCCATGAAAAACACTTCATGCAGCAGCAGATTTCTTTTTATGCTTCAACGCCATCTTATCGCAAGGTGTTTGCGCTGCATGGCTGGGATGAAATTGCCGAGCGGCTCTCTTCATTAGCGGGGCGCGGCAAATGGGGTGAGATGCCCGACCTGATTAGTGATGAGATTCTCTCCACCTTCGCGGTGGTTGCTGAACCCGAAGATGTTCCAATCGTTTTGCGAGAACGTTACGAGGGTTTGGCTGATCGACTGGGATTGTACATTCCCTATGTGCCCGGTGAGCGCGATGAATTTTGGAGTGATCTACTCAAAGAGTTGAAATGATCGATGAGCACTGATAGTCAGGATGAAATTTTCTTGGGGCAACGTGAGCACATGGTGCGTTATCAGATTGAGCGCCGGGGTGTTGAAACGCCTAATGTGCTTGAAGCCATGCGCGCGGTACCCAGGCATTTATTTGTCCCACCCGATCAGCAGGAATTCGCCTATTCTGATGGTGCCATGCGCATTGGTCATGGCCAGACCATCTCACAACCGTATATTGTCGCACTGATGACAGACTTACTCAAGTTGAGTGGGGGTGAAAAAGTACTTGAAGTGGGCACAGGGTCAGGATATCAGGCTGCTGTACTCGCTCAGATTGCTAAAGAAGTCCACTCCATTGAAAGACACGCGCCACTTTCAGATAACGCCTATCAAGTATTTGATGAATTGAATATTGGAAATATCCATCTCCATGTGGGAGACGGAACCCTGGGGTTATCAGATCAAGCGCCTTTCCAGGGGATTATGGTCACAGCGGCAGCGCCCAAGGTGCCCAAAGCTCTCTTAAACCAACTTGACCAAGGGGGTAGATTGGTGCTCCCTGTCGGGCGTCGCTTCAGTCAGGTTTTAGAAGTCTGGCAGCGAGTTGGGGCCAAGTATGAACAAGAGACTCTGACTGCCGTTGCATTTGTGCCTTTGATTGGTGAAGAAGGTTGGCCGGAGGGAAAGGGAGATCGCTCGTTTTTCTAATCAAAGATTTGAACGCGGATTGACGCAGATCGAACGGATAAAAGCGGATTGTTTGAAAATTTTGTCATTCTGAGTAAACCTACAGCGCGTTTAGCACTGCTCAAATTGAAAATACAATACTGTCACTCCTTCGACAAGCTCAGCACAAGCACTTCGACAGGCTCAGTACAAGTCTGAGCGCAGCTTTGAGGAGCGAAGAGTCTGGCGCATCCGTGCGCGAGATGCTTCGCCTTCGGCTCAGCATGACACAAACACTTTGTTTATCACCACTATCAAAACCTTAAATAAAAGAACCCCCGATTTCTAGTCGGGGGTTCAGTATTATTGTGGGGTGGTTTATACCCAGCTCAGGGTTACCAAGACCATGGGTCTGCTTTTGGTTTCATTGTAGAGGAATGAACGCAAAGTTTGCACCACATGATCGTGGATATTGCCGTTGCTGTTTTCGACTGCATCGACTGTGCGCTTTGAGGCGGCCTCGAGCAGATCTTCGGCGCCATGTTTGTAAACAAAACCACGGGTGATAATCTCAGGGACTTCGATCAGGCGGCCGCCCTGATCGAGCACCAGGCTAATCAGGACAACACCGTCGCGTGCAAGGGCTTCGCGCTCGCGCACCACGCTGGGACCTACATCGCCAACGCGTGAACCATCAACGAAGATATATCCACCAGGGATACGTTCGCCCAAGGTCAACTCGCCATCATCAAATTCGATGACCTGGCCATTTTCGGCAACCTGAATCTTATCGGCAGACATGCCGGCTTCTTGTGCAAGCACTTTATGCTGCCGAAGGTGACGCAGTTCTCCGTGGATGGGGACCAAGTATTCAGGCTTGACTAGGTGGATCATCAGCGCCATCTCGTCTTGGCTGGCGTGCCCGGAAACATGCACAGGAGCCAGGGGTTCGTAGATCACGTTGGCCCCGCGGCGGAAGAGGCGATTGATAGTGCGGTAAATGCCCTCTTCATTTCCTGGAATAGGGTGCGAGGAGAGAATAATGGTATCTCCATCTTTGATGCTGAAGCGCCGGTTTGTGCCCGTGGATAATCTTCCCATGATCGAGGAAGGTTCTCCTTGCGAGCCGGTGCACATGAGTACAATATCCTCATCGGGCATATTCAGCGCCTGATCGATACTCACCAGCGTGTCATCGGGGATATCCAAATAACCCAACTTTATGGCCATCTTAGAATTTTCTGTCATGCTGTAGCCTACGAATGCCAGCTTGCGTCCGTGCCGCTCGGCAGCATCGATGGCTTGCTGCATACGCGAGATCAACGATGCGAAAGAAGCCACAATGATGCGTCCTTCAGCCTCGGCGAAGACATCGTCGAAGGCCGGGTCAATCATTTTTTCCGAGGGTGTCCAACCAGGCTTGTCGGCGTTGGTTGAGTCAGCCAAGAGAGCCATGACACCACGGCTAGAGAATTCTGCCAGTTTGGCGAAATCTGTTGGCCAGCCATCCACTGGAGTGGGGTCGAATTTGTAATCTGCGGTGTGGACAACTAGGCCTGCTGGGGTGGTGATTCCCAAACCGACAGCATCGGGCACAGAGTGACAGACGTGGAAAAATTCCACCTGGAATGGCCCAATGTTGATGGTATCACCTGCATGAATGGTATGTAAATCTGCTTTGCCCAGCAACCCACCACGAGCCAGTTTGACTTCGAGCAAACCTCGGGTCAATGGGGTAGCATAAATCGGTGCGTTGATCTTCTCCAATACGTGGTGAATAGCCCCAGTATGATCCTCATGCCCATGGGTGACTACAATACCGCGCACTTTGTCGCGATAGGGCAGCAAATAATCAAAATCTGGGATGATATAGTCGATCCCTAACATGTCATTATCGGGGAACATGATGCCGGTATCGACGATGAGAATCTCCTCATCGTATTCATATACCATCATATTCTTCCCGACTTCCCCTAGGCCTCCCAGGGGGATAATCCGTAATTTATTCGTCATAATTTTTACCTTTCGTTTACCACCCCAGGTAATGAAGTTGGAATCAAAGAAAAATTTATTCCCCGCATTATCATGCGTCTCAGGCCGACCGCGTCAAAGGAGCTTTCTTATTTAATGAAGAATCAAAAAATAGGTTCACCAATTAACGCTTGGGCAGTGAGTTTTGATTACCCAACCGTTGATGTCTGGAGAGGTAGTATATAGTTTTCTAAAAAACCCTCACATCATTGAGGGATAGTTTCAATTCAATGTGTAGACTATCTCTAAGGCTACACGACAAGTTGGTAAGACCTGATTTAACAAAAACCCCGGTCGGGGGATGTCCGGCCGGGGCTAACGATTACATCCAATTGTGTTACCAACCGGCCGGATTGTAGCACGGTGATACCTATTTGTCAAAATCAGAGTTGTTAGAGATTTATCAGAATTAATTTTAGTGATGTTATACTGATAGGATTAGGTTTAGCCGTATCGTTATACTCGATCGGGTGGTTAGAAATGTCGATTCTCATCACAAAAGTCAGCTTACCTGAACGGCGTCGCGATATATTACGTCGTGCTCGGCTGATTGACGCGCTTCACCAAAACCTTCATCGAAAACTAACCTTTATTTCAGCGCCAGCAGGTTTTGGAAAAACAACTTTGTTGGTGGATTTTGCCAGTGATGTAGATGCAATTGTCACATGGTATCGCATTGGGCAGGGGGATACGGATTTAGTTTCGTTCGTTCAGCACATTCTTGCGGCATTTCGCCAGAAATTCCCTCAATTTGGCAATGAGTTAATAGACACATTCCCCCCCAGTGATTCTATATCCCCCTATATGGCCGCTATCGAAATCATCAACGAGGTCGTGGCACACATTGATGATTATTGTGTGCTGATGCTCGATGATTATCATTTGGTTGGTGAAAATCAACAAGTCGTAGATTTCATTGAAATTCTCTTAGAAAATTTACCTGATCAAGTACGAATGATCATCGCCTCACGTAGCATCTATGGCGTTCCATCGGCATGGTTATATGTTCGCGAAGAAATAGCGACAATTGGGGCGAATGATCTGCGGTTTCGAGCTGATGAATTGCAATCTCTGGTCCGCCAAAGCCATGGTTTTAAACTATCTATCCAACAAGCAGAAGAATTAGCCCAACGTTCTGACGGTTGGATTGTGGCTATTATGCTGGCAATCCGCACGATGAAGAAGGGCAAACTTCCCAAATTTGAGGAAGCAGTTGACCAGGTTTATGATTTTCTTGCCGAAGAGGTGGTCAGTCAGCAACAACATCAGTTGCAAGAATTTTTGTTGGCAACATCTATTCTTGATGTATTCGACGAAGCCTTGTGTAATTATCTATTACAAACATCATCCTCGGGTGAATTGCTCAATGAGTTGAGAGAACGCAATCTCTTTCTTACGCGCATAGAAACCGAACAAGGTGTCAATTATCGCTATCATCAATTATTCTCAGATTTTCTAAGGCAGCGATTGCTTGAGATTGATACTCAGAGAGTGCGTAGTTTGCACACTCGTGCTGCAGAGTGGTATTACCAGAATGATGATTGGGAATTAGCGATTCATCATATCCTTGAAGCAGATAACTCCAAAAAAGCAGCTCTTTGGATAGATCAGGTAGTAATTGAATTTTTTGTGAGAGGGCGTCAAAATATTTTGTTCCGCTGGTATGAAGGATTAAATGCAGCCCATCTAATACATCAGGCGCCAAAACTGCTTTTGTATCAAGCCAAAATTAGAGTGGATCAATCTGCGCTTGAAGATGCAGAAAATTTGCTTGATATGGCAGAACCATTATTAGTTCAAAGGGGCGATGTTGATCACATAGTAAATGTAATAATAACAAAAGGATTGATCCGCTATTACCAAAGAGAATTCCAATTAGCCCTGACACTTGGAGATCAGGCACAGGTGATGCTATCCTCAGATAATGGAAATAAAAGCTATTGGTGGTATCAAGCTGAACGTTTAAGAGGGTTGAGTTTGAGCGCTCTAAACCAAGCAGATCTAGCATTAGATTGCTTTCATAGTGCTGTAACCGGGTTTCGTAGTACGCTGAAGGATATCCAACTAGATTACCAACGCACACAGCGAGAAATTGACTTGGCAGAGACATTGAATGATATGGGGCTCGCATGTCTTAGTAAAAGCGATTTGCTTCAAGCGCAAAAGTGCTTTCTTGATTCACTAGAGATTAAGCGTAAGAGAAGGGGAAATCAAGGTTCTCTGTCTGTTGCACTAAACAATGTGGGTTATGTAGATTATTTGATCGGCAATTACAAAGATGCTTGGTTAGCTTATGAAGAAGCCCTTGAATATGGTCGATTATCAAGGTGGAATCGTAATCTTGTTCATGTTTATAATAGCCGAGGAGATTTACTTCGGGATATTGATGAGTGGGATGAAGCAGAAAAATCTTATTTGACTGCACAGGAGATAGGTGAATCTAACAATGTGCTCATCGGATTAATCGATACGTATGCAGGACTTTCTGCAATCTCCCGAATACGAGGTGATTTTCAACAAGCATTCCAGTGGCTGCGTAAAACCGAACATATCCGAAATGAGAGTTCAGAATCCCCAGAATACCAAGCTGGCTTAGGAACAATTTATTTGGAAATGGGCCAGAATGATATGGCATGCGAAGTCTTAGAAAAGGCGCTGGGTTCATTAAGAACTGCACCTCAACTTCAACAAGAACAGGCATTAATAGCATTCTTGTTAGGTGCTGCATTCTATCGACAAGAACAGTTTCATCGTGCAAAAGAATTATTGGCTGATGCGTTAAGGTGGTCAGCGCGTTTAGGTTATGATCAATTTTTTGTTGTTGCTGGCCGGCGCTTTCAAGATTTTGTTGCCTATGCTACACAAAGTTTGCCTGAGAATCTTCAGTTGAAATCCATTGCACAACGGGTTGAACAAGCACCAATTCGGTTATCCAATTTACGCGAAAAAACTTCACCTACGGAATTCCCTGCGATGCACTTGGAGATCCGGGGATTTGGAGCAGGTCAAGTATGGTTGAATGGTGAACTAATTCCTCGATCCAAATGGAGTTCTAGCCGTGCTCTAGCCTTATTTTTCTTTATCATTCAGAAAGGAGAAGTACGCAAGGAAGAAATTGGACTTGAATTTTGGCCTGAATTTAGTACACCCAAGATTAGTAGTAATTTCCATGCTACTCTGTGGAGAGTGCGCAAAGCGTTGGGAGAGCGTGAAATTATTTCGTTTTCTGACAAGAAGTACTTCTTAAATCATTCTGTCACCATTTGGTACGATGTTTCGGAATTCGAAAACCATGTGCAGTGTGCTCAAAATGATGATTTATCCATAACCCAGCGCGCTGATCATTTGAGACAGGCTCTTGCCCTTTATCTGGGAGATTATTTGGAAGATATATTTATGAATTGGTCGCTTCAGCTGAGTGATGAGCTAAAAAGATTGTTCATACAAGCGCTTACACTTCTCGCGGAATTGGAAACGGAAAGACATCATTTTGAGAGTGCAATATCCTTATACGAAAAGGTTCTCGGAGAAGATCCATATAGAGATAGCTCGCATCTCGCCTTGATGCAATGCCTAGTTAGTGACGGGGTACCTTCAAGGGCAAAATCACACTATAAAAAATATGAAGAATTATTACAGATAGAGTTAGGTGCTAAGCCTTCACAGGAATTAAAAGATTTATATGACAAATTGTGATGATACAAATTACAAACATTTTTGTGCTGCTCAAAATAGCTACTCATCCACGAGTAGCTATTTTTGTTCATAGGTTTGTTCATAGCTTATTAGATAAGCTTTCGTTATTCAAATTCAATCCAAATTATGGAGGTTTCTGATGACGAAATTACAATTTCACAACCTACTCACGGCTTTTTCAGTAAAAATCACACCCCAATTTGTCGGGTTGATTCTGTCCATCGTGATACTGCTTATTAGTTTGTTTGCTCCACAAGCTGTTTTTGCTGGACCAGGAACTGGAGGTACTGGTAGTTAAGTTACTAATCGAAAAAGACGAATCAGGAGTGGAAATAAAATGAGTAATAAACTTCATTTAAACGCAATTGTTACAAAAGCACTGCTTGACAGCGATTTCGAAGAAGCAATTCTCAATGGGAAGCGAAAAGAGTGCTTAGATATGTTTGAATTGGATCAAACAGATAAAAGCGAAATTCTCGCCATTGATGCTGATGTTTTGGATCAATTCATTCGAGATATTGACGCTTTATCCAATTTGGAGTTGCAAGCGTTTCCAGTCGATCAACAATGAAAATGGGGAAACAATGGAAAAAACGGATTGGACAACTTGGCTATCAGATAGATTCAGTGGTTTACGCCATCGAGATAATGGCCATTACCACATTGGTGTTCCAATTATCTTATGGATGTTTGATGCGGATGGCAGATTTACTCTAATTGAAGGAGAAGGGCTTTCCGTTCTAGGAATACCAGATGGAGAACTAACGGGCAAATCGATATACAGTAAGAACTCAGTAGTGCCACTGGCCCAAGAGAATGTTCGACTTGCTCTTCAAGGAGAGCGAGTCGAGGATTTTGTAGAAATGCATGACCTGGTTTGGGCAAACTGGTATTACCCAATCCAAAATGAGGATAGCAGCCATGCTGGGGTTGTGTGCACATCATTCAATGTCACAAAGCACTGGAAACAAGTAAAACACCAAGAAGCAGTAATCAAACTCGCAGCATCGTTACGAAAAAGCAATACAAGAAAGGAGATGCTTCCTGTAATTTGTGACAGCATTGCGGATATTTTAAACACTGATGCAGCATCACTTGTGGCAAACAGCAATTCAGGTAGCCATCTGAAGTTTGAACACGGCAATGGGTTATGGCGCACATCCAACAGAGATATTGATCATTTAGGAGATCAAGCCTGCCTGCTGAAAGCCACACACCGCATCATGCATTCTCAGAAACCATTGATTCGTGATGATTGGGTTGGTATGCCTGGAAATGGAGATAATTTTTCACTAGCCGGAATTCCATTGACCAATTGTAACCGTTCCATTGGAGCACTGTGGGTCTGCCGAAAATCCCCGATAGTGGATGATGAGGTCGATCTCTTAAAAGCATTTTGTGACCTTGTATCGAGAGCATTAGATCGTGAGCAACGGCAGGAGCAAACAATGAAGCATATACATCAAACAGCACGAGAACGAGCAGCAGATAAAGCTGTAGATATTAACCTTGCACTGAGTAATCTCTTGGCTCAAGTTAATAGTATATTGGAAATCGATGCAGCCAGGATTTTCTTGTGCGACACAAAAAACCGAGATCTAAAATTTACTGCTGGATTTGGATTTGATGACCAAAATCACTATGGTGAAAGAATTCAATATGGGGAAGGATTGATTGGTCAAGTTGCACTCAGGCAACGACCTTTATTAATTTCCGATATGACCCACCCTCGGAATACTGGAAATCTAGATCCAAGATTTGAAAATGAAGGCTTTATGACTTACTACGGCATACCGCTGATTGTAAATGAACGCCTTTTGGGGGTAATGGAAATTTATTATCGCCAATATATTGAAGTAAAAAATAAATGGTTTGACACCATTTCTGTCGTGGTAGAGAAAATTTCTCTGGCAATTGACGGGGCTGAAAACTACAATAATTTCCTAGAATTCGGACACGATACCAAACGATCGCCAGGGCCGCTACAAAATTGATCTACTAATTCAACAGATTTTCAAGAGAGACATTATAAAAAAACAAGCCCCTGAATTATTTTCAGGGGCTTGTGAAATTATTGATTTAGTCGGAAGACTACATCATTCCGCCCATGCCACCACCAGGCATGCCACCAGCAGGCATGGGGGGCATATCTTCATCGATGTCCGTGATCAAGGCTTCAGTGGTCAGGATCATCGCGGCAATAGAAGCAGCGTTTTCCAGAGCGCCACGGGTAACCTTGGCAGGATCAATCACACCGGCTTTGACCATGTCTACATACTCTTCGCTGAGCACGTTGAAGCCAATGTTGATGTCTTTCTTTTCTGCTTGTTGGCGGCGAACGTTCTCTAAGATCACGGAGCCGTCTTTACCAGCGTTAGCAGAAATTTTGCGCAAAGGAACCTGGAGGGCATCCTTCACAATCTGAACACCGATCTGAGCGTCAGGGTAATCCATCTTGACATCATCCAAGACTTTCATAGCGTTGACCAGCGCAACACCACCACCGGGGACAATGCCATCTTCAACGGCAGCACGGGTAGCGGAGAGGGCATCTTCAACACGATGTTTCTTTTCTTTCAGTTCGGTCTCTGTCGCGGCACCAACACCAATGATGGCTACGCCACCAGAAAGTTTGGCCAGGCGCTCTTGCAGTTTTTCGCGATCGTAGTCGCTGGAGCTCTTGTCGATCTCCACGCGTATCTGGTCGATGCGGCCTTTGATGGCATCGGCATCGCCCTTGCCGCCGACGATGGTTGTATCGTCTTTGGTGGAAACAACGCGCTCAGCGGTACCAAGATCGTCAACGGTTACGCTATCGAGCTTGCGGCCCATTTCCTCGGTAACCACGGTGCCACCCGTCAGGACGGCGATATCTTGCAGCATCGCCTTACGGCGGTCGCCGAATCCGGGGGCTTTGATGGCCAACACGTTGAGCATACCGCGCAACTTGTTCAGCACCAATGTGGCCAGGGCTTCGCCGTCGATATCTTCGGCGATGATAACCAGCTCGCGCTTGCCCATCTGGACCAGCTTCTCTAACACGGGGACGATGTCCTGTGCGGCGGAGATTTTCTTGTCGTGAATCAACACGTAAGGATTCTCGATGTCGGCTTCCATGTTCTCGGGATCAGTGACAAAATAAGGAGAGAGGTAGCCGCGGTCGAACTGCATACCCTCAACGTAATCGGTTTCGAACTCCAAACCCTTGGATTCTTCAACAGTGATCACGCCGTCTTTGCCAACTTTGTCCATCACATCGGCGATCAATTCGCCAATCGAACGGTCTTGTGCAGAGATCGAAGCCACATTACCAATTTCTTCCTTGGTGGTGACTTCAATGGCCTGCTTGCCAATCTCTTCAGAGACAGCTTCAGCAGCAGCCATAATGCCCAATTTCAGCAGCATCGGATTGGCGCCAGCAGCCAGGTTTCGCATGCCACCAGTCACGATGGCGTGAGCCAAAACGGTGGAAGTGGTTGTGCCGTCTCCGGCGATGTCGTTTGTCTTGGTGGCTGCTTCTTTGAGAAGTTGCGCCCCCATGTTCTCGAATGGATCTTCGAGTTCGATCTCTTTTGCAACGGTGACACCATCATGTGTGATGGTGGGGCTACCGAATTTGCGATCCAAGGCAACGTTGCGTCCCTTGGGGCCTAAAGTGGTGATTACGGATTTTGCTACGATATCAACACCGGCTTGAAGTTTTCGGCGCGCCTCTTCGGAAAAGACTATTTGCTTTGCCATAAGTTATACTCCTATATAATTTCTTTGTTCAGCGGGGCAGATTACCCGACGAGAGCTAAGACGTCGTCCTCACGCAAAATGAGAACATCCTTGTCGTCAACCTTGATCTCTGTGCCGGCGTACTTGGCATAAAGAACTTTGTTGTCGACTTTGATATCGCCCTCAACATCTGGGCCAACGGCCAAAACTAAACCCTGTTGGGGTTTTTCTTTTGCCGTGTCGGGGAGAACAATGCCACTGGCAGTCATTTCTTGCTGCTCAATGGGTTCGATTACTACCCGGTCGCCAAGGGGTTTTACTGATAGAGCCATACGAACCTCCTGAAAATTTGATGGATTGATACTCATTGTTTTGGCACTCTGGTAAAGCGAGTGCTAATAAGCACGATAAATCATACCGATGATTGAATTGAAAGTCAAGAGAGGGGATGGGAATTATATAAAATTCTTATATATTTCTGACACAACGAAGTTTGGGCAAAACTGACCGGGGCTTGGGTTGGCTGCCACGTTTAGGCTCAGCACTCCTCCCAAAGGTCTGCCAAGGTTTCGAAGAAACCCATCCACCCTAAGGAACCGGAGTCTCAATGATAAATCTGCAAATAGCCTCGTTGTCTTCGACAATCCCCATTAACAGGCCATTATCCGGAAAAACTTGACGCACATCTGCCAGCACGGGCAAAGCTTCGGGGCAATAGTTGAGCCCTGGGCGGCTCAAAGCAGCCAGAATTGAGGCATATCGAGCGTAATAGAATGCCACCTCGAGATTGGTTAGGGGTAAGCCAACTACATCGACTCCCCCAACTTCGTTTTCCTCAGCTGTGCAGCCAAGCACAGCGCATTTCAAAACGGGCATAGCGCCCTCGAAATTGCGCGCCCGCACATAGATATCCCCCAATTGACCATAGGAATTCGGATTGGTGGGATCGAAGTTCAATGCCTTTTCGCCATTCAGCGCGGCGATGAAAAACTCGCCCATACGAGAATAGGTTTTTGCAATGGCAATATAGGGCAGCGGATCTTGCACGCCATTGGCTTCATTGATCGTGATCGCTTTTTCGAACTGCTCTAAAGCGACGTCATAAACTTCCAGCTCGCGATAGATCACACCGATTTGGATATAGAGGAAAGTCAGGTTGGGATTGATGGCGGCGGCTTTTTCGTACTCCTCGATGGCAACGCGGTATTGCCCAAAGCTTTCTAGCACAGTCGCATAAACGCGATGCGTATCCATCAGATTGGGGGCTAGCTCAACGGCTTCTCGGGCATGCTGCTCAGCTTGATCCCATTTCCCCTGGTCAAGCAGCACTTCGGCATAATAGGCTAGTGCTAAGGCATTATTTGGGTCATCAAAATAGGCCTTGCTGGCGACTTGTTCGGCCTCCGTCAACCATTTTTGGTATTGGTCAGTGGTTGTTGAGAAGGAAGCACTCCAATCCAATACCAGCGCGTGAATCGCTTGAACGGTGCTGTCATCGGGAGCAATCTCAACAGCCCTGGTGCTTTCTTCGCGGGCTTCTTCCAGTCGGGCAACCCGTTCGGCGCTGGTAGAGAGCAATCTCGTTGAGTAGGTCAACAGGCGTGCTAACTCAGCCCTTGCCAAAGCGTTGTTGGGATCCAATTCTAAGGCCAGGCGGTAGGCATCGATGGCGTCGGTATCCGCTGGGTCTTCGATCTTACCGGCGTTGAAATAAGCCTCTGCGGCAAGCAAATATGAATCGGCTGTGCGGGTTGCAGTGGGGGTAGCAAGGAAAAGAGGCTGCACACGAAATTCTGGTCCGATGCCAATTTGAGAGAGCAACCAGACCAGCCCTACGATTCCCCCGAGCATGATTAGCACTCGATTGATATTAGATTTCGGCCCACTTTGATGAAAAGTTGGCCTCTTCCCAGTAATATTTCGATCCATAATAAGACGTTAGGAGTCTGCGGGACCTTCGATAGGTTCAGTTTCTTCGATCCCCGCCTGACACAAATCCAGACCAACTGTGGCGTTGTAGACTGCGACTTCATTGTTGGGAACAACCGCCAGCATTGATTGAAAAATTGGAATGGCTTCCCCACAGCGGCTCAGCCTGGCCAGGGTTAGCCCGTAAAGGGAATAAATCTCTATCGCGCGAATCTTGTAAGAAATGGGAACTCCTTCGACAACTTCACCGTTCTCAGTTATGCCGCCTTTTACAGCTAAAGAGAGGTGCTCGATAGCCTTTTCAAGCTCATTATTCTTGGCGAACATAACCCCAAGATTCCCCTGAAGGCTAGCATTCGTAGGGTCGTCATCGACGGCTTGTTGGGCGTATTGGGAAGCTTGGGCGAACTCACCGATGGTGAAATAAACTCTCGAAGCTTCGTATTCAGGTGATGGATCCACCGGATTGAGGGCATTGGCCTGGTTGAAATTTTCAACCGCCAAATCGTAATCTCCCAAGGCGGCATAAATATAGCCTGTCATCATATACAGGTTGGGGATCTTATTGTTGATCGCCAGGGCGGCTTGATATTCATTGAGTGCTAATTCGTAGTTGCTCGTCCAATACAAGACATAGCCGCGTGCTCGCCGTGCTTCTAAGGAGGCGGGATCAAGCTCGATGGCAACCCTTGATTCATCAGCAGCTTTCTCAAAATCTCCAGTGTCGGTTAGGATTTCGGCATAAACCGCATGGGCAATTGGATTGTTCTTATCAAGTTCCAGTGCCCTCTTTATTGCGGCCTCTGCTTCTAGATAATCTCCACTGAAATCTAATGCCCAGGCGCGCATGGCGTGTGCGATGGGATTATCTGGATTGCGCAGCAGGGCTAGTTCGGCATTCTCTAAGCCGTCCTCATAATGTCCGGCCAGGATTTGAACGCGCGAGAGTGATACATAATTTGTCGAATTCGAAGGGTCAGCAAGGATAGCTTCTTGATAAGATTCGATTGCCAGGCCGAGCTTTCCTTCACTGTAATAAGCTTCAGCCTCGTTGATGAATGATTCGGGGCTGATTGTCACAGTGGGTGTGGGGATAAACAGCGGGGGGGTCGATGGAATGACAATTTGGTTGATATAAACCGCAGCCGCGATAAATAGAATTAGCATAAAAATGCGCCAAGGGTTGGAGCGTTTGCGCCGTTTCTTGCGCATGGACCATTTACTTCCACTCAAGTACATGCGGCCATATTACCATCCCCAAGAAAGCCGCGCAAGATGGGTGAGACGACCGTAGACGGCTGACGGCTGACCGCGGTTTTGGATCTTCTGTCAACAATCTTGGTCCTCCAAGAATCACCGTGGTAAGGCCAAATGTGATCTCTCTCACTGCAGTTCTCAAAGAACCACAATCTTCTTTCGATCAATTCTAGTCATTTCGACTATAATCTGGTCATGCGTTTTGATGTTTTTACCCTTTTTCCAGAAACCATAGAACCCTATTTACAAAGCAGCATTCTCAAGCGTGCCAGTGAGCGTGAATTGGTTGAGTTCTGTGTGCATAATATACGTGATTGGGCTACCGATAAACATCACGTGACTGATGACGAGCCCTATGGCGGCGGCGGTGGTATGGTAATGAAGGTTGAACCGATCTTTGCTTCGGTGGAAGATGTGGTCGGTACGCCACCGGCCTGCCCGGTGATTTTGCTGACTCCCCAAGGGCGGCTCTTCACGCAGGAAATGGCTCACGAATTGGCTGCTCAACCGCGCTTGGCCATGATTGCCGGCCGCTACGAGGGCCTCGATGAGCGCGTGCGGCAGCATCTGGTCACCGATGAGATTTCTATCGGTGATTATGTGCTCACCGGCGGTGAAATCCCAGCGTTGGTACTGATTGACGCTGTTACTCGCCTGCTGCCGGGTGTGCTGGGTGATCCCGATGCGCCCCAGAAAGATTCTCATGCTGAGAGTTTGTTGGAACACCCTCATTACACGCGCCCGGCGGAATTTCGCGGCTGGGGTGTGCCCGATGTACTGCGCTCGGGAGATCACGCCCGCGTCAACCGTTGGCGGAGGGAACAATCCCTGCGGCGAACATGGGAACGCAGGCCGGAATTGCTCAAAGAGGCTTCGCTAACGGCAGAAGAGAGAGCATACCTTGCGCACTTAGCGCAAGACGAAGAACAGAAAATGCCCAAAAAACTTTGAAATTTCCTTTGCAAGTTAGAACCAAGGAGGATCAGATGACAACCCGCTTCCCCTACGGTAAGACATTCATCGTCGGTTTTGGTTTTTTGAGTATCAGCGTCCTGTGGCCGATCTTCAATTCGTTCATCCCCATATTTTTGCAGGCAGGCAACCCAGAGTTTGAGCGCCAGCTGCTCGAGGCTGGCCGTGAAATTCCCCAGGTGACCGGCTTTGGTCTGACGCCCACACTGGCATTCTTCGTGATGACCTGGGACAATATCATCAATGTCTTCGTGCAGCCTTGGGCTGGCGCCAAGAGCGATAAAACCTGGAACCGATTTGGGAGGCGCAAACCCTGGATATTGGTGGGACTTCCGATCGCGGCTTTGGCCTTAGTTTTTATCCCCTTGGCAAATACGGTATTTGCTATCATGATCTTTATACTGATCACAAACTTTGGGATGGCATTATTCCGCTCGCCAACGGTTGCCTGGCTGGGTGATCTGTTCCCCACAGAGCAGCGCAGCAAAGCCAATGGCATCATCAACCTGATGGGTGGCATTGGTGCGGCGATTGCTTTATTCGGCGGCGGCATTCTCTTTGACCGGCTAGGTCGTGCGGCCCCGTTCGTGGCAGGGTCACTGATTATGATCGCTATGGCCAGCATTGCATTGCGGTTTGTCAAAGAGCCCAAACGTATAGAAGTTCAAGACGATACGCCAGAAAGCAGTATATTTGACAATTTCAAAACGGTTTTCCGGGCAGAAGATCGCAGCGGATTTTTTGTGTTGCTGGCAATCTTGCTGTGGTTCATGGCCTATGAAGCCCTGCAAACCGGTTTGTCTTCTTTTGCAGTTTTCACGTTAGGGCTGACCCCTGGGAAAGCATCCATCTACACCACGTTATTCGCAGCATCTTTCATCTTGTTCGCGCTGCCCAGCGGACTGATTGCCACAAAATTCGGCCGACGCCGGACGATCAACATCGGGTTGAGCGGGTTGGTCATTCTATTCGCTGGTGGCTTCTTCTTGATTCGCGAGCCGATTACCTTCGCCGTTATTCTGGTTCTGGGCGGGATTTGTTGGGCGCTGGTCAATGTCAACAGCCTGCCGCTGGTGTATGATCATGGCGATGAACGCAAAATTGGTGCCTATACCGGTTTATATTATTTTGCCTCCCAATCTGCCGCAGTTCTAGGGCCGGTGCTCAGCGGCGCGTTGGTCGATACCCTTGGAGATCAATACCGCTGGCTGTGGCTATTCAGCGCGACCTTCATGGCCCTGGCCTGGTTCTCTATGATGCGGGTCACAGAGAAAAAGCCAGCATCGATCTGATATGTAGATGGAAAATATTGCTCATTTGTCCATCGTTTTCAGCGACTCAGCCCTGCTGGTGATCAACAAACCAGCGGGGCTGCTTTCTCTCCCTGACGGATACGATCCTTCGAAACCCCATTTGCGCAGTATCTTGGAAGAAGACTTTGGCCGTCTGTGGATCGTGCACCGCCTCGACAGAGAAACCAGCGGGGTTATGGTTCTGGCGCGAAACGAAGATGCTCATCGAGATTTGAATGGCCAATTTTCGGAACGGCAGGTTTCAAAGGTTTACCACGCTATTGTTTCGGGTAATCCTGATTGGGATGAAAAAGATGTAGTATTGCCCCTACGCTCAGATGTTGGCCGCCGCCGCCGAAGCGTTGTTGATCGCGAAAATGGCAAAGAATCTACAACCCACTTTCGAGTTTTGGAGCGCTTTGAAGATAGCGCATTAGTTGAAGCGCAACCCAAAACTGGCCGCAGACATCAAATCCGCGCTCATCTCTACAACTTGGACAACCCAGCGCTGTCCGATCCGCTGTATGGACCGGGGGAAAGATCGCCATTAATTAGCCGTTTAGCTCTGCACGCGTTCTCGCTGGCTATTCGCCATCCGCGAACGGGGGAGAGGGTTGTTTTCGAAGCCCAATATCCAAGCGAATTTGTTTCAATACTACAAGAATTGCGAAAGTAAGCAGCATTTCTCTACCGTACTTTTAGCCTGATCGTTTCATAACAGAACACGGATAACACAGATTTTACCGATTTTCACGGATTACTTGCTCAAAAAATGTCTGATCGGTGTACAAAATTGCAAAACCGAGTACCAAAAGCTTAAAAATATCTGCGCAAATCCACTCAATCGGCGGTAATCCGCGTTCTATTTCGTAGATGTACGGTAGAAAAAGCAGCATAATCACTGGGGTATTTAGCACTCGATGGCTTCGTCTGCTAAATTTGTTAACTTAGTATTAGAACTCGCCCCCTAAAAGCCCTATTTCTTGACGCGTATTACTCGACATGATATGATTCTTATTGTATTCTTAGCACTCTCGTAATGAGAGTGCTAAATTGTGAAACAAGATGACTGATTTATCTGAACGCCAAAAACTGATCTTAGCACTGGTTATCCGGGAATACGTTGATCAAGTGAACCCAGTGGGTTCGAAATCCCTAGTTAAGGATTACTCGCTCAACTTCAGCCCGGCAACTGTGCGCAATGAAATGGCCTTCCTCACCGAGGCAGGATACTTGCAACAGCCTCATACATCGGCTGGGCGTATCCCTACCGAGGAAGGATACCGCTATTTCGTCAGCCAATTGATGGGACGCGCTTCGCTGCCCTCGGAAACACGGCATACCATCCAGCATCAGTTTTACCAGGCGCGTACAGATATCGACCAGTGGATGCGTTTGGCGGCCTCGGTGTTGGCTCGCCAATCTAGTGGAGCATCACTGGTTACATCACTTCATCCGGAACATGCCCGCCTAAAGCATATCGAACTGATTGCCACTCGTGGGAGTCAAGTTTTGATGGTTTTGGTTTTGGAAGGTGGCGAGATTCGCCAGCAGATGTTGAAATTAGGCGAGCCGGTTTCTCAAGAAAAATTAAGCACGACCGCCGCCTGGATCAATGACATCTTCGAACAGAAAGCTGTTAGAGATATTTCAGCATTGATGAAGCGGGCCGATGATGATCTCAAGCGCGACATCTTGCAGCTAACCATCGGTGAGATGCAGCGCTCGGATGATGTTCTCGCTGGAGATATCTACCGAGATGGGTTGGCCAATGTGTTGGCCGAACCAGAGTTTTCTGCTCCAGGCGTTGCCCATCGGGCGCTCCGATTTTGGGAGGAACGCTCACAAATGGAGGACCTGCTCTCACAAACGGTGCTCTCGCCTGATACCAGCGGCATTCATGTGCTGATCGGTGGAGAAGGGACCTGGGAAGACTTAAGTGACTGCGCAGTTGTGCTTTCCCGCTATGGTGTACCTGGTGTGGCAACCGGCGCCTTAGGTGTTCTTGGTCCCACCCGCATGCCTTATGCACAAACAATTTCGACCGTCCAGTTTGTCGCCAACTTGCTCAGTGACCTGGTCGGTGATACTTTACCAGATGAGAGGTATGACGAATCGCAATGAGCAAAAAAAAGAAAAAGAACATGAAAGCGGAAAAAATAATGCTTGAAGAAGCCCTCGAGGGCGAATCTGTGGTTGAAGATAAGGATCAACCTCAAAGCGAGTCTGAGGCTCCGATTGAAAGCGCGGACTCCCCCGAGGCTGCTAAAGAGAGCCCAAAGTTGGATCTCTCCCCTGAAGGAATTATGGAAATACAAACACAGCTTGAAGAGTCTCATGCAAAAGCAGTTGAATATCTTGATGGCTGGCAGCGTGCCCGTGCTGACTTCGCCAACTATAAGAAGCGAGTTGAGCGAGATCGCGTACGCTTCCACAATGATGCCGTGGGCGATGTTGCTAAGCGCTATTTGCCCATCGTTGATGATCTCGAACGCGCCTTGAAAGACAAACTTAAAGAGGGCGATTGCGCAACCTTGGCTGATGGCATTGAGTTGATCTTTCGCAAGATGCTCAAAGTTCTCGAAGCCGATGGCATCACCCCGATGGAAGCGGAAGGCGAAATCTTTGATCCCAATTTTCACGAAGCAATTGTGAAAACCGAGAGCGATGAACATGAATGTGAGCAAGTCATCGAGGTTTTGCAGCAAGGCTATATGATCGGTGATCGCGTATTGCGTCCAGCTCAGGTTCGAATTGCAGCATAGGTTGGTAGTGCTGCACTCTCGTGCAGCCAATATTGAAATCTACGGGCACTCCCGTGCCCTACTACAAACATAATTTGGAGGAACAAAAACTATGGCTAAAATAATCGGAATTGACTTAGGAACAACAAATTCTGCTGCCGCGGTTGTGGAAGGTGGAGAACCTACTGTTATTCCTTCTGCTGAAGGTGAACGATTGGTTCCCTCTGTAGTGGCAGTCAACAAAAATCACGAACGCCTGACCGGGCGTCCAGCCCGCAACCAGGGCGTTGTAAACCCCGAGAATACAATCTTCTCGATGAAACGCTTCATGGGTCGAAAATACGATGATCCTGAAGTACAACGCGCTAAGGATCAGGTGCCTTACGAATTAAAAAAGGCCCCCAACGGAGACTTACGCGTGGTCCTGGATGGCAAGGAATATTCACCCCCTGAAATTTCTGCCATGATCCTGGCAAAGATCAAAGCGGATGCTGAAGCCTACCTTGGCGAGCCTGTTACCCAGGCAGTAATTACAGTTCCAGCCTATTTCAATGATGCCCAGCGTAATGCCACCAAAGATGCAGGCAAGATCGCCGGTTTGGAAGTTCTGCGCATCATCAACGAGCCGACAGCTTCTTCATTGGCTTATGGCCTCGATAAGAAACAGAACGAAGTTATTGCCGTATACGACCTTGGTGGCGGCACCTTCGATATCTCTGTTTTGGATGTGGGTGAAGGTGTCTTCCAGGTACGCTCCACTAGTGGTGATACTTTCTTGGGTGGTGATGACTTTGATCAGCGCGTAATCGATTTTCTGGCCGACGAATTCAAAAAAGACAATGGCATTGATCTGCGCAAGGATCGCCAGGCGCTGCAGCGTTTGAAGGAAGCTGCCGAGAAGGCTAAGATCGAGCTTTCCAGCTTGCAGCAGACTGAGATCAACTTGCCCTATGTCACCGCCGATGCTTCAGGCCCTAAGCACCTGGTGCTCAACTTGACACGCGCCAAACTCGAGCAGTTGACGGCCGATCTGGTTGATCGTTCCATTGCGCCTGTAAAGCAGGCCTTGGATGATGCTGGCATGAAACCATCTGACATTGACGAAGTGGTCTTGGTGGGTGGTATGACTCGTATGCCCGCAGTGCAAGAAGCAGTCAAGAAATTCTTTGGCAAGGAACCCCACAAAGGTGTTAATCCTGATGAAGTTGTGGCCGTTGGCGCAGCTATTCAGGCGGGTGTCTTGGGTGGTGATGTCAAAGATATCCTCTTGCTGGATGTCACGCCGCTGACCTTGTCTGTGGAGACATTGGGCCAGGTGGCCACTCCACTGATCGAGCGCAACACCACCATTCCAGCCCGCAAGAGCCAGATTTTCTCCACCGCGGCGGCTAACCAGCCCCAGGTTGAGATCCATGTGCTGCAAGGTGAACGGCCGATGGCTACGGATAACAAATCCCTGGGACGCTTCATCCTGGATGGTATTCCCCCGGCGCCGCGCGGTGTCCCCCAAATCGAAGTGACCTTCGACATTGATGCCAACGGTATCCTGGAAGTGACTGCGCTAGATAAGGCCACAGGTCGTAGCCAGAATATCACCATTACCGCGTCTTCCGGTTTGAGTGATTCCGAAATCGACAAAATGAAGCAAGAAGCTGAAAAGTACGCGGAGGAAGATCTCAAAGCTAAAGAGTTGGTCGAAGCCCGCAATAAGGCTGACAACATGGCTTACACAGCCGAGAAGGCTCTTGAAGACCTCGGTGACAAAGTTCCTGATGATGTCAAGACCAAAGTAACAGATAAAGTTGCCGAAGTTCGTAAGGTTTTGGAAGATGAGAACGCCGATACAGACACCCTGACCCGTGTGGCTGATGAACTTGGCAAAGAGATCCAGCAGATCGGTGCTGCCGCATACGAGCAGCCAGGAGCTGGTCCCATGCCCGGCGCTGAAGGCGCTGAACCCGAGGGCCCGCCTGCGCCTGACGGTCAATCCGGCCCAGAGGATGAAGATATCGTTGACGGTGAATTCCGTAACGCGTAAGGAAGCTACAAGTTGCAAGTCGCAAGCTGCAAGATAGATGCTTGCGACTTGTGGCTTGCAACTTGAAACTAAAAAATGCCACGAGACTATTACGAGATACTCGGTACTCCCCGGGATGCATCGGAAGGTGAGATCAAAACAGCCTTTCGTGATTTAGCGCGTAAATATCATCCCGATGTCAGCGAAGAAGCTGATGCAGAAGAGCGCTTCAAAGAGATCAACGAAGCCTATGCGGTGCTATCTGATCAAGATAAGCGCGCCGCCTATGACCGCTTTGGCCATGCCGGAGTTCAGGGGGCGGGTGGTGTGCCCGATTGGACCACCATGGATTTCACAGATATTCTGGGAGATCTGTTTGGATTCGGTTTCGGAGGTTTCGGGCGCAGTTCGTCGCGCTCGCGCAATGCCCCTCGCCGCGGCCAAGATCTACAATATCGTGTCCATCTCGAATTTAGTGAAGCCATCTTTGGCCTGGATAAAGAGATTGAAATCAATCGTGATGAGCGCTGTGAGACATGTTCAGGTTCAGGTGCGGAACCGGGAACTTCCCCTTCGCGTTGTTCAACATGTAATGGTCAGGGCGAAGTAAGGCAATCTCGTCAAACCATCCTCGGTTCGATGGTTCAGGTGACAACTTGCCCAGCCTGTAGTGGTAAAGGGGAAGTGATTGTACATCCTTGTAAAACTTGCAGTGGTAGAGGTCAGGTGCGCAAGTCGCGCAAAAAGGTAGTCTCTATTCCTGGCGGTGTCGACACGGGCACACAGATCCGCCTGACTGGGGAAGGCCAGCCTGGCGGTAACGGCGGGCCTCCTGGTAGCTTATATTTAATCATCCAGGTTCAACCCCACAAATATTTCCGTCGGCGAGAAAATGATATTCTCTTAGATTTGAATATCAATATCTCGCAAGCAACATTGGGTGATGAGGTTAAAGTACCCACAGTCGACGGCGATTCAATGCTAAAGGTTCCCGCTGGAACTCAACCTGGCAAGATCATTCGAATGCGCGGCAAGGGTGTGCCACACTTACGAAGCAATAGTCGGGGTGACCAATTAGTAGTCATCAACGTCGCTATCCCAAAAACGCTCTCAGATGAACAAAGGGAGTTATTCCAAAAATTGGCAGAAAGCCTGGGCACTGAAGTAACTCCTCAAGAGCGGGGCTTTATAGATCGTTTGAGAGATGTCATTGGGGGATGATTCCAGTGGGCAGTGTACAGTGTAGGTAGTGATCAGTTTTTCACTCTCCACCACTCACTTCCCACTCTCCACTGAAAAATGAATTGGCTTGAAGTATCTTTAATCGTCGATGG
>JADHTJ010000171.1 GCA_016785015.1 Anaerolineales bacterium | reverse complement strand
GCCTGCCCTGAGTTCATCGAAGGGTCATCCGTCCCCTTGACCGACTTCTCGCCGCCCAACGTGCCCTACAAATACAAAGGGCTGCTTTCCAATCACGGTTTGAAAGACTTGCGCTGGCGGCGCGGTTCGATGCTGCTGTACTTGATATCCGCCTTTGGCATGAACGCTCATCTTGAGATGGATGTCTTTATTGCCAAGCGCGAAGGGCTGAGTTACCGCAGCAATTCCACCAAAAAGCCGCTGGAGAATCTGGCGGCGGCTGGACTGGTGATCGCCGAAACGCTGCGCATGGAAGTGGGCGATTTCCGGACAGCTTTGAAGCTGGCCCGTTTGACAGACGAAGGGCGACAGTTGTGCGATGCCCTGGGCTGGCAGGTGGTTGAGTCGGATTGGGATCGTCTGATACGGCTGCATCAAGGCCAGAAGCAGACCCGCCACACGCTGGCCGTTCTGTACTTTGCGCTCCTGGCTCGCGTGCGCGGTTGGACTACCAAGGTCGTTCCGGAAGTAGAGATAGGCGCTGTCCCGGACATCCTGGTTGCAAAAGACGATCAACGCTTCTTCGTTGAAGTCGAACTGGGCACACGCGGCAACGAGAAGCAAACGGCCAAGTGGAAGAACCTGGCTGATGCCCATGACCGCGTGGCGATCTGCGCCCCGAATGTGAAAGTTCGGGAACGCCTAGTCAAAGATTGCCGATTGGCTAAACTCTCCGGCGTGGCCACCGACCTGGCGACGCTGGTGGCAAAGCGATATTACGAAGCAAAGGATGAGCCGCTTTGGATGAAGGAATGGTAGCTCTCCAGGTGGAGAGAGGCAGGTTCGAGTCCTGTCGGGCTAATTCAGGGTACTTTAACAACGAAATACGCAACAAGACGAGACCTGCTTCGCATCTCGTGTTGTGCCCTCGTTCAGGAGGGATGGATCCAACTTTGATCTGTCCCTGGCTGCACACAGGGACACTATTTACGGAGGTAAGTTCTATGAACGCAAAAACACTCACAGGAATGACGCTGGAAGAGGTCGCTGTACGCCTGGATGAGCAGCTCCCCGCAGATGCCTACAAGCCGGTTCCTGGCGGGGCTGATCTCACGGATATTGATCCCAATTTCATGCGCAAGGTGCTCAACGAGGTCTTCGGCGTTTGCGGTTACGGCTGGGGTTATGACTATGACGCCAGTACGATCCGCTCTCGGACGGACGTTCGCACGAACAGGAGCGGCAAGGAGTACACGGTCATCATTGTGACCTTGAGCTTTCTCGAGCTCTGGTACAAGCTGGTCATCGATGATGAAGTGCTTGTCTGCAATGTGCCCGCGACCGGCAGTTCCGAGAACTCCAACGACGCCTACGCATTGAAGGGTGCGCTGACCAATGCCATCGGCAACGCCGTCAGCAATATCGGCTTCCAACAGTCAGTGTATCTGGGTAAACGAGATCACCGCACTGTGAAGAAAACCGCGGGTGCATCCCGCAAGGGGGTGTCTGCCCGGAAGAAAGCTGCCCCCAAAGGCAAGGCTAAGGCTAAAGCCGCTGCGCCTGCGCCGGATAACGGCAATTGCGATCCTGGCGACTTTGTTATGCCGTTTGGCTCCGGTATCAAAGGCAAAAAGCTGCGCGAACTCACCCCCGACAAATTGGATTGGGTAGCCAACAAGATGGCCCCTTTCAACGATGCGGGCAAGACAGTGCAGCAGAAAGCCCGCCAGTTCCAAGAGAGTCTCGCAGCCGTGTCCTAGATGTCCATACATCAGCATCGAGGCGAACTGCGTTCCTAACCGTCTTGATGCTGATCGTACCCTGAGAGGGAGGGCCAACCGCCCTCTCTCCACCTTACAAAAAACCTTCCCCTTTGGGAAGATAACCTGGCGAAAATATTTTCGCACCAGCACCTTAATAATTGAGTTGACGAAGTTTTTCAAAACCGACCGAAGACGGAGGACGGATGACGGGTTTCCTGTCCCCGGTCTTCCGTTTCAGGTCCATAAAGGAGTTAACCTATGGAAGAAAGATTTGATTTGAATCGAACCCAGGTCTCTGGCGTTGTCCAGCGCATCTGGGACTATGGAGAGGACATCTTCGTGCGGTTGGAGTTCGTACCGGACGAAGATCGTCCTTCCCGATATATCACCTTGAAAATCCCCGGTGGGATGATTGATGGCCAATTTGTCACCATCCAGCCTGGGGAACTTATCCAGGTAGAGGGCTATCTGGCTGATGCGCCCTACACTGAAAGCATCCAAGAGTTTTTCCGAGATGCGAAGGCGAAACCATTCTATGCGGATACAGATGAAGCCGCAGCATGGGAACAGATCGAGATCGAGCGCGTGGGCACGCAGATAGTGGTCACCACCCTGGCCTCGATCAACAGCGACCCCCGGCTCACTTCGGCCACGATCCAGGGAGTTGTTGTCCGTTCCTGGACGGGTGGCGCGGATAGTTTTGCTCGCCTGGCCATCTACGACCAGCACACCGAGATTATCGGCCACAACGAAAAAAAGGGACTGCCCAGGCGTAAACCGCATTACGTCACCGTGCGGATACCAGGCGGCGAGGTGGATGGCAAGAAGATCGTGATCCACAAACGCAACCGCTTACGAGCATCCGGCCATCTGCATATCCATTTCTACCGCCAGACATTACCGCAAATCCTCGAGAGGGCTGACAAGAAAGGATTGATCAAGACCATCCCGTCCAAAGCCGATGGCATCTATGCCGTTCGAGACAGCCTGTATGTGATTGGCGTTTCGGTCATCGTCTTTGCAAAGAGAACAAGTAAGCAGTAACCAGTTGATAGTATTCAATCACTCACTGTTTATTGGAAACTGAACTCTGAATTTCACCCTTGTAAGAACCTGAGCAACTAACAACGGCTACCAGGTGTCTTAGCCAATTGGCATTCCCCATTCAGGGAAAAGATGGGTCGCTCCCATCCAAGGGGACTTGGGGAAGTGACGCTCCCCAATCTTCTCCTCCTTTCTTTGGCTACACCCGTATGACCGCTCCGCAGAGTGACGGGAGACTCCCTGCACTACGCAGATAAAGTCTTCTTTTTCTCGCTGCGCTGCGGTCTGACGGCAACGGTCAGAGGCAGTGCGAAGAAGATGACACACGGAGGCTAACCGCCTTCGCGAGAGAGGGCTGCATCACATGCCCTCTCTCAAAACCTTTTTAGTTTCAACATTAACGGAGGTAAATCCTATGGATACGCTCAACATGCTCGGCACGTTTCTGAACGTCGTTGCGATTGCATTCGTGGTTGTGTGCATCTTGATCGCTGTCGGTTTGATTACCGCGATCATTATGTTGGTGAAGAAAGTGAAACCTTCGGGAAAAGGCACTCGGCCAACCCGCAAGAAAGTTTCGCCACCCAAACCGCGAAATCGTCAACTCAATCGACAATCCCGTCATCGTTCACGTTTCAGAACTCGCCGCAAACCTGTGTAGGCTAACCGCTTACATATGAGAGAGGGACTTATCTCCCTCTCTCAAAACCTTTTTTCGAGTGATATGCATTTGCAAAGCGTCTCTAAGTTGTTTATTCGTCAAAAATGGTTTCGATAAACAGGGGATCGCCAAAATCGACGAATACATAACGACCCCGGTAGCGCATCACAGTCTTAATTTCCGGCAAATGCCGCATAGTTTTGACGGCATGATCCATGATTCTTTTTGCCGCAGTATACATAAGGATCTCATCATCATCAGAAACGGCAGTCTTTGGAACTGAGATTGCCTCCGGCATCAATAGCACGTCTTTGACTTTATCACACCAGCAATATAAATCTTCCCGTTCGTACTGAGGTCCAAAAACATTAGTCCGCCAATCGGGACCACAGTGAGGACAAATCTCTGTATCCAGTTCAATGCCCAGATTTACATTGAGATGAGCCGCATAGACAGGCAGCCCCCAGCCAATACTGCAAGCAAATCGCTGGGTTTCAATTTCAAAGCTTTCAATAAATCCGACTTTGGCTACCATCGGAAAACCATCTATTTTCAGACGGTAGACGATTCCATTGTGTCCCTGCCCAATGCGCTCTCTGCATATAAGCAGTTCCTTCATCAATTCATCTGCATAGGTAGGCAGAGTCTCATGATTGTGCACCCCTCCCAGGCGATTGAGGACAGATTTAATGTTTTGCATCATTCAAACGTCCGTTTGCGGATCTTGGTTGCAGCCCGGCGCAAGTCCTTGCCGGAAGGTCGCCCGTATCGCACCTCATAAGCGTTGCCGATGGATGGGGACGATCTCGTTGACGCTTACTCTAGAGAATTCACCGCCTCGAGCAATTCGCCTTCGGTAGGGAAAGTGTAGATCAGGGTGGTGTTAATGTCTTTGTGCCCCAACAAGACCGCTGCCGTGCGGATGTCGTGCTTTTTGACGATCCGGTGGGCAAACGTGTGTCGCAAGGTATGCGGGGTGCAATGCTCGATGTTAGCCGCAGCTACCAAGCCGCTAAGCGCATCCCGGAAGGCGTAGGGGGAGAGCGCATCGCCGCGTTGCCCGAAAAATATTTGCTTGAGTTCAGTCTCCGGGCGCAGTTTCAGCCATTCAGCTAGGGCTTTTCGAGCCGGTTTGTTGAGCGGCAACGCTTGCTCTGCAAAACCTTTGCGCCAGACCGTGATGCTCCCGGAACGCTCGTTGATCACGACATCCTTCAGGCGTAGATCGCAAGCTTCTTGCACGCGCAGGCCGGTGTTGAGCATCAGGATCACCAACGACCGGTTACGGACTGCCAGGCGGTGTGATGCAGCTAACTTTTTGGCGTCCGCCAGTTGCACCGCTTCATCGGCAGCGCGCAGCAGAGCATATTCTTCCTGACGGGTCAGCCCCTTGGGAGCCAGCTTGCGTTCCAGCTTCGGCCAACGGATGCCGCTGGCGGGATTTCCGCTGACCGTATCCTGGCCGACATGGAACTGCATCCAGGCGGAGATCGAAGCCAGCTTGCGCACGATGGTAGATGCTTTGTAGCCCAGCGTGGCTTGCAGGTAGCCC
The DNA here is from genome assembly GCA_016785015.1 of Anaerolineales bacterium. Lineage (GTDB taxonomy): Bacteria > Chloroflexota > Anaerolineae > Anaerolineales > UBA11858 > NIOZ-UU35. Next base: position 3,840 of record JADHTJ010000171.1, on the reverse strand, counting down.
CGGTACTCGCGCAGATCAGTGGGCGTCAATGTCTGCGGGGTGAGTTGCTTGCCGTTGCTTTGCTCGAACCATTGTCCGAACAGACGAATATCGGAAAGATAGGCCCGGATGGTGTGCGGCGAGCGTTCTTCGACATCTTCCAGGTGGGTTTTGAATGTGGTTAATTCAATTTGTTTCATATCTATTCGTGTTATCAAGTGTAATTTTGGGTCGATAGCCCCCCTGAAAACGGGGTTTATCGAGTGATTATCGCTATTTTACCACTGATAAGCACTTTTATCATGTGTATTATTATCCCATAATATCACCTCGCAAAAAGTTATTTTGTTTACCGATTTTGGATCTCTAAGAATATGAGAGTATCCAAAATGATCAATCATAGAAATTAGGAGGCCAATTAATGAGTGGAAAAAAACTCAAAACAAGCAGAATCAGAATCACCCTGGATGTCGATGTTTCGCTATACGACTTCGATGCCATCATTGATAGTGATAAAAAGAAAAACTTTGCCAATCTCCCACAGAGAATTCAAGAATCAATACACGCATTCTTGCTCGGAGTGCTTCTGGATGGAAATCTGGAGAAATTATTGATATGCGAGGAAGCAACTTACAAGGCGGTAGATGCTCTACTATCCTATTGGAAAGAACCTGATTCAAAAGAGTTTGTCAAACCGGGGTTGGAATTCATAGAGCCTATCAGAAGGGAAGAACTCAAGGAATACTTTGATTTCGATGTAGGAAAAAGGACACCTGATCTCATCAAGGCCGCAATTGGGGAAGCACGCAGGGCAGAGCTTATCGATTTCAAGATCGAAGAGATCTTAAACCGGAATTGAAAATGAAACCTATCATAAACATCTTCGTCACTTGCGAGTATGTCACGATGGGAATAGGCGAACGTCCGACCGTAGTGGATGTGTTCAACAATATCCGTTTTGCGAAGCTCCCCGGAACGCACAACTTCACACTCTTCGTCCGCCTACTGGCAGAACCCAGTATTCACCCGATCCACATCAAGGCCAGGCGAGAAGGTGCAAAACAAGATGTTGACATCTTCTCTACCGAGATTTCCATCGGAGAAGCTCAGGCCCATAACATTTTGATCACCGAAGACTTTACCTTTGATCATCCTGGAAGGTACACCTTCTCAATCTACACGGGGGACGAGTTGTTGGGGGCTACCTACCTGACGATCAGCAGTGATCAAGAACCAGCAGAAAAGGATGTGTCAAAGGATGAAATGGAGATCGAATAGCGTTTCTGCGCTAGTGGCTGCGGGGATCATGCTCATCGCTGCGGCAGCTCTGACGTATGCCACACCCTCATTAGGTTCATTCTTGCTGTTGTGTTCCGCAGTACCGATCCTGCTGCTAGTGATGAGCGCCATTCATTGGGCTGTGCGAGAAAAGACCAGGCCAGAGATTGCGATCCCTGCTGCCCTTACGATTGCGATCATCTATGGACCCCTGCTTTGCGCTTACACCCCTGAGCAACCACGCACGCTGACACAAGATGACCTAGAAACGATCCACCTAGGTATGCGCTTCGAAGATATCGCCAGGGAATTCGGTGGGGGTGACTGGATTTCTGGTGCGGAGGCCTTTACCGTGGCGTACGAAGTCGAAGGAGGCATGCAGCTTTTGCTGGTCTTCGAAGATGGAATAATTCTCTCATCTGCATTTTTTAATATGTTGGAGGGGAAATGCTGTGAAATGGATAAATTTCCCCCCCCAAGGTATCCAGGATTAAGATTATTTGGCTTCGATCATTGGTATAATATTCAACATAATAGATTTGCATATGCAACTGATTTAGAACGGATCCAATATCTGAAAAGGCAAACCTGATGAAAATCATGGACGCAAAACCATGGGTCTAAGGCTGATTGTCTCAGCTATGATTGCCAGGCTGCCGTGATGAAAATAATAATTCTGTTACTAAAATCCATACGCTCAGACATGGCCTTTCAGAATTGGGGTTTAATTCCAAATTTACTTCGCATAAATATAGTACGGCATACTTGTACTACATCTGGATTGTTCCTAAAAACCATATTTTCCAATCTCAAAACATTTTTCATAATAACGTACATCGTTGCACTAAGTATTGGTTTGGTTGCGTGCAATTCCACTGAAGCGGCATCCAACGCGGCTTTTCCTTTAGATGAAAACAGCACAGTTGTAGATTCGAGTTTCCAAGAATTTTATGAACTTCTTGGGGGGTTAGATGTTGTTGGACCTGCAATTTCTCCGAAATTTTATGATAGTGGTTTTGAATATCAATATACTTCCGCTGCACTCATGAAATTCGACTCCAATTCGAATACTTTTTCGCTTGCTCCAATTGGCAGACAAATGGGGGTTGCAGACCCGCTTTCAAACAGCGTCTCACCAGGAGGGCATGACATCTATCATGGCTTTTTGCCTATTTATGAGACGTTATCACAATTCATTGGTGATCCCATCACACCTATTCGTTATAATGAAACACGCGGCAGGATAGAACAATATTTTGAGAACCTGGGTTTATATCAGCTTGAGACAGATCCACCACACATAGCACACCTAATGTATTACGGAGCTTGGATGTGCGATGAAGCCTGTTCAGCTGAGCTGCCCTTAGAAAAAACACCAGATATACCATCATCGATCACCGAACCAGTTTTCGCAGCCCTATCCAGAATCGGCACTTTATTCTCGGGAAAACCGTTATCACCACCACATGAAGCGCTTGATGGGGTATATGAGCAAATTTTTGAAAATATCGTTGTGATTTCTGATACTTCGAAGCCCGGTGGAATTGCTCTCCGCCCAATTACTGCAATGGTGGGGATCGAAGTGATATTGGGTAAAGAGTATGTTGTACCAGAACAATTCCACCAATTCATAATGGCTCATTCAGGCTATGAGTTCACGGGCGAAGCCGTTTCTGCGTATGAACAGCATAGTAAGGATAATTATCGCCAGTGCTTCACTAACATATGTTTGGATTACTTCCCAAATCATCCTGAGGAATTGCAAGTGAAACCCACTCCGCTGGGCTACGAATATCTAATGAAATTTTACCCAGGAGAATCGAACATAGGAATCTCTGATAGTTTTGAAAAGTCTATTCATATCATTACTTCAGAGGGGTATAGCGTAATTGCTCCTGATGTTTCGCAATTGATTTCAGTATATGTTTTTGAAGAAGACCTACCAAAAGGGGATGTAATTCCAACGCTGACTCTGACACTCCCTGGAGGAGAACTACAATCACACATCTTTGAAGCAACCCGTGCTAGCGATGGATATTCTACTATCAGTCTAAACCCAATTGATGCTCCCCAAGGAACACGAATTGATTATCAGGTTTGTATTCCATTTAATAATGGAAAGCAAGCCTGTGTCCAAGACTTCTTTCTGATTTGGGATAATCGCTAATAGTGCATTTACAAATACAATAAGCATAACTGATCTATCGACGGAGGAAAACGCCAGGTGTAAACCAGGCGTTTTTTGATTCACCCGGCTAGATGCCCGCCCAAAGGTGATGTTCTGGGATTGTCACCTTTGGGGGAGCATCAAGCTCCTTGACGAAGAAACCCAACTTTTCAACGGAGGGAAACCCATGTACCAAATCAGTATGGCCATCGCAGGCTACGTTGACGTCTCACCAGAGGTGCTCGACCTGGCACGCGAACACGCTTTCGCAACCGGTGAGAGCACGGTTTGCATCAATGCCGAGTATGCCCTATCCAACCTGGATCCCGAACTAGCAGAGGGTTCAGGCGGGAAACTGCGCGAACTGCTATCACGCGCTACCCGGATGGGTATCTGCGATTTGATGCTCTCGGAGT
>JADHTJ010000025.1 GCA_016785015.1 Anaerolineales bacterium | reverse complement strand
CATTTAAATATTCGAGCAAAATTACAAAGAAATCCTTATCGATCTGACCTTAAACTCAGGGGAGCGGTCCATGCCAGGAGGCAGGCTCTCCGATAGCCTGTGGGTGCACAACGACAAAACCTTCCTGGTCAGCCTTGGCGTTCATTTCAGAGACTTCCTGTTGATCGAACATCGTGCTGCTGTAGCCATGTAAGTTCACCAATAAGGGAGTGGGTAATTCAGGATCATAACCTGTGGGGACATGCAGCGTGAACCAGCGTGGAAAGCCATCCACGGGGAGCATATCGACATAGTCGCCGGGGTTTTCGTAGCGTGCTAATATTGCTGGATCAATTGATGGCTCATTGATGACTTGCTCGGATTTAGGGTGCGCATCAAAGAATTCCCAGATCAGGTCGGTGGCGTAAAGATCAGGCTCTAGCCCTTCTTGATATGGCCCGGGTCCATAGGCCGAACCCGGCCATTCATGGAGCCCGCCTTTGTCGGTGTAGAAGGTGACTTCAGAATTTCCCGCGCAGTCGCTCCAAGTTTCGTGCTTGAAATCTTCATTATCCTGATCGACGCTCGGAGACAGGTTGCACTCATTTGAGTCAGCCCAGGCCTCCACCCAGTATTGCACCGCCGCTGTATTGCCGCCGTCACCCTCAAGGGGAATGACCACGTCATCGGTGCCATGAAACACGATCACAGAGACAGGTTTCTCCAGGAAACATCCCGCTGGGTGGGCGTTCCCAGCCGCCACAGCTGCAACTGCGGCGATCTTATCGGATAGATAGCAGCCTAAATGATTGGCCATCGTGCCGCCGTTGGAGATCCCGGCGACATAGATGCGCTGGGCATCGATGCTCATTTCGGCGCTGAGATATTCGACCATCTCATCGAAGAAGTGGTTGTCGTTTGCGCTGGCTGGCCCAGAGACAGGACCCAGCCAGGTGGCCGGCTCGTGCAAAGCCTGGGGGTAAACGACCAGGAAATTTTCTAGATTAGCTTTGTCGTTCATAAAGCTGCGGTTGGCCTGCCCGTGTGCTGATCCGCCTGCCCCATGCAAGTTGAACACCAGTGGTGCCGGTTCGCCAGGCTGATATCCCGGCGGCACGTGCAGCAGAAAAGTGCGCTCGATGCCGTAGACCTTAATGGTGATATCGTAATCGTCTGGGATCTGATAAAGCTGGGCGATCTCCGGCGTTGGCTCTATCGTAGGTTCTTCAACGATTGCGGCCGTGGTGATTTCTGGCTCTGGCGATTCAGTTGGACTGCAACCCACAACAAGAAGTACGACAATGATGGCGAAGATTAATGAGTTATGTTTCACGTTGATTCCTTTCTGTTGATGTTTAATCAACATTCGGTTTTGTATGCTGGGAAAAGAACTCCCAGATAATTTCACTAGCATAGAATTCCGGCTGCAAGCCTTCGGGGTAGGGGCCTGGACCGTATGCCGATCCGGGCCATTCGTGACGGCCGCCTTCTACGGTATATAACACGACTGCCACATTTTCGGCGCAATTGGGCCAACTTTCCTTCGTGACTTTATCCGTGATCGCTTCGACGATTGGAACTTCGTCACACCCATTGCGTTGGGCCCAAGCCTGAGAGTAATAGCGCGCCGTGACCGAATAGGGATTGCTGCTCTCGTAGGGAATGTGCCTGTCGTCTGTGCCATGCACTGCAATCACTGAGATGGGATTCTGCGGTTGGCAAGTCTCGATGCTGTTGTGGCCACCGGCAACGGGTGCGATGGCCGCGAAGGTATCGGCCATTTCGCAGCCCAAGTAATTTGACATCACGCCGCCATTAGACATGCCCGTTACGTAGATGCGGCTGGGGTCAATGTTTAAGTTTTTGGCTAAATGAGCGATCATCGCTTCGAAAAATGCGATTTGGGCTTCGCCAACCTCGCCGGGATAGAAATCGATCCACAGGGGTGGATCCCCTAATCCCTGGGGATTTACCACAATGAAACCTTTTTTATCGCCCTCAGCCCACATGAAACTCAAGCCCATCTGTGAGCGGGCTGATCCGCTGAAACCGTGTAGGTCAAACACCAGGGCATATGCATTATTGGGATTGTAACTTGATGGAATGTGCAGGTTGAAAAATCTTTCAGTACCATTGACGTCCAGATGAACGATATGATCCCCTGGAGTAGAAATGTCATTGGGTTCAGGGGTGGCGGTGACGTTAACAATCTGTGGGGTATAGGTTACGTAGACAATTTGAGGTGTGGAAATAGATGCACCTGTGTGAGAGTCTGGAATACAGGATGAGCAAATAAATGTCAAAAGTATTGCGAAAACAGAATATTGTTTCATTAGATGAAAGCTCTGTGGTCATTTCATCATAAGGCAAGCGCGAGAAACTGGCACGCTCCTGAAGAACTACACTAACCCCTACTAAAGTATTGTTTTGGTTGGAGAAGTTTATGGCATAACCCAGTTTTCTAACTCATTATTGAAGATAATAGCATTGGGGAATACGTCATCCATCAGGCTGAGATCTGCATTAAAGGTTGGGTAAAAATAATGCTGGAGAACCAGGTATCGTGCCTGGATGCCAGCAAATATTTCTTGGTGATTGCTTGTCGATGTGAGCGAAAAAATGGGCACGAAGGCAATATCGATTTCTTTTTGATGTACGCCATAGGCCTCAAGGTAATCGACATCGACCAATTCGACATATAAATCGCCTGTATGGAAAAACTTTGTCTCACCAACACTAATAATGTATCCAAGGTTTGCTGGTCGTTCTCCATGGGTGAGATATAGCGCCTCGATATCAATGCCATTCACGTTGAGTTCAGTGCTCTCATAATCCCGCAAATCTATTGAAATGAGTCTGTCCTCTATCTCAGGAATAGAGCGTGGTTGACTTACCGCATCTTTGGTTGAAACGAAAATGGCATTGGGGTTGTTTTCCATATACATTTGTACAATGTCAGCATCGAAATGATCATAATGGATGTGAGTAGCAAGCACCAGGTCCACATTATCAAAGGGCGGTTGGGCGTTTTCTAACAGAGTGATGATGGGTTGTGGTAGGGCGTATTGTGCCTCCAATCCTCGAAATAGGGCATCCACAAGGATTTTCTTTTCACTGGTTGTGATCATGAAGCCGGCATTGCCAATGTAAGTTACAGCAACATCAGATTTGCCGAGTAAAACATATTGAACAGCTTTATAGCCGCAGACTCCACCAGGATCGCATGCTTCAAAGCGGATCGTTTCTCTTCCGGTCCAATTTTCATTGGGCAATGTTACAGAGACTGTGCCTTCAGCTTCTTGTATTTTGAGTTCACTGTTACCTGAAATTTGCCAATTGAATTCTGCATTTGGGTGGTCGGAATCGTCAGCCGCATCTCCTAAAACGATTTCTCCGAAAGTGCCGCCCGATTGGACAATCTGGTCAGTGATATTAATTACGGGTGGATCGTTTTCATCGAGCACAGTAAAAACGATTTCTGCGCTGTCGCAAAGGTCATCGAAATCGCAGGCTTCGAAAAGGAAAGTTTCCGATCCAGACCACTCGGGGTCAGGTGGGGAAATAAACAAGATGCCCCCAATATCACGGATGTTGATCTCTTGATTACCCGAGACTTGCCATTTTATCCCAGCGGGTAAATGATCTTCATCCAAGACGAAATCCGATAATTTAAATTTTCCAAATTGTTCGCCGTCATTGATGGTTTGATCGACCAGTCCAGTAATAACAGGCGCTGATGGCTCGAGGGTTGCTGTGGGTAAAATTTCAGTCGGTTCAACAATTGTGGAGGTTGGAACTGGCACTGCTGCGTCAGTTTCTGAACGAGAAGTTGGTTCTGTGATCACCCGGTCACAACCTGCAGTTATGACTATCATGATACAACAGCTCATAATTTGAATTGTTCTTTGGAACATCGTAACTCCAATCATTAGTATTTTCAGATTCTTGCATTATTCATTGATGATGAAATCTTGAGCACACCTAAACCCAATGCTATTCTCATATTGATCAGGCAAGTACCAGTTGCGGAAAGAACTGCGCGCGTGACCCCAGGTTGTATCCCAACTGCCGCCGCGCAGTAGGCGATAATCCTCTTGCGATTGATTGTTGGGGTGCTCTAACCATTCATGGCCTTCGTAAAGCTTATGCCAATCCCAATTCCACTCCCAGACGTTGCCGAGCAAATCTAATGCGCCAACCCAACTGGCACCAGCGGGGTAATTCCCCACGGGAGATGTGTCAGGGAATCCGTCATCCATGCTGGGGTCGGGATGGGACATATCACAGCTTGCGTCACAGTAATTCGCGAGAGGGGTATCAAATACGTTTCCCCAGGGATAGTAAAGCGAGTCTGGTCCGCGGGCAGCGAAAGCCCACTCTGGTTCTTTGGGTAATCGTGCTCCAGCCCAGGTACAGTATGCCACAGCCTGGTACCAGGTCACATTGATGACGGGATAATCTGCAAAAGCAGGATCACCATAATAAGAGTCGCGCCTCCTTGAGCTGAAATCCTTTGGCGCAGAACAATGTCCATCTTGGAAGCAGAGATCATATTGGGCGTTGGTGATCTCTGTCTGATCGATCCAGAACCCAGATACAGCTACTTCATGTTTGGGAAATTCGTTATCATAGATCCTTACGCCTAATTTTGTCCCATCCGCTTCATCTGAGCCCATAAGAAACTCACCAGGAGGGACGTAAACCATGATCATGCCATCGGCTGAACGAGTCTGGGTCGTACCCTGGATGAGTTCTTTGGCCGTTGGCGTGGGTGCAATGCTGGGAATGTTAGAGGGGATAGGCGGCGCGCCATAGGTGGTAGAGGCGCAGACACCTATCCCCAATAAAAGGAGGAGAAATAGCCACAAATATTTTTTGTTTCTAGATTTCATCGTGCTATGCATACCAGCATTGTGCCCAGAATGTTCAGATTGGAATAAACGCAAAGACGCAAGGGCGCGGAGTGTCAAATATAAAAATTGCTCGGTGGCTTTGCGTCTCTGCGTCTTTGCGTTAAGTTTGAGACTTTTTCCCTGATCTTGCGTATACATCAGAGAGAAACACACCAAAGATATCAATGGAGAAAAGGATGCAAGACCAACGAGCAATAGTAATCGGGGCAGGGATCGGTGGAATCGCTGCAGCGATCCGACTGGCCCAAAATGGGTTAAGTGTCACGGTAATTGAAAAGTGCCAGCGCGCGGGGGGGCGCTGTAATGTCATCGAGAAAGACGGCCATCGCTTTGACACCGGCCCGACCCTGTTCTTGATGCCAGAGCTCTACAAACAAGTTTTCGCAGAGTTGGGGGAGCGCATCGAAGATCACGTCGATCTAGTGCGCATAGATCCTACGTATCAGATCCACTTTGATGATGACACCATCATCCGCCCGACCTCAGATCTCAAGGCTATGCAAGATCAGCTTGAAGCAATAGAACCAGGCAGTTTTGGTGAGTATATTCGTTATTTGAATGAAGGCCGCTATCACTATGAGCAGGCTGTGCCCAATGTTGTGCAAAGACCCTTTGATCATTGGTATCAATTCTTTACCCTCAAGAATCTGGCGCTGATGCTGCGCTTGAAGGCCCTCAAAAAACACTTCAACCATATCCGCAAATACTTTCGCGACGAGCGCCTGAAAATTGCCTTTACTTTTCAAAATATGTATATGGGTGTCAATCCCTGCGAAGCCCCCGCAATTTTCTCCTTGATGCAGTACACAGAACTTGCTGACGGGGTTTGGTTCCCCAAGGGCGGCATGTACAGTGTCATCCAAGCCCTGGAGAAGATAGCCCGAAAATGGGGCGTGAAGTTTGTTTTTGATACTGCTGTTGAAAAGATTGTTGTCGACGGGAAACGCGCAACTGGCATCATCCTCGATGATGGCAAAGAACTGTGCGCCGATACGATCATTGCCAACGCCGATTTGCCCTATGTCTACCGAAATCTATTGCCCGATGACGGCACCGCTGACAAATTGGACGACAAAAAGTATGGTTGCTCAGCCCTGGTTTTCCTGTTGGGTCTGGATAAGCAATATCCACAATTGGGACCGCACAATCTCTTCATCGCTGAAGATTACCGCGAGAGTTTTGATGCCCTCTTCGATGGACGCACTGTGGCCGATGAGCCCAGCTTTTATATTCACGCACCCGCTCGTGTTGATCCATCCATGGCGCCCGAGGGACAGGAAACCCTGATGATCGCTGTCCCCATAGGGCATCTGACCGATGATGACACGCAAGATTGGCCCCGGATCAAGAAAGAGTGCAAGCAATTTGTTTTGCAGCGCCTTGAGCGTTTGGGTATCACCGACCTGGAAGAACATACCAAGTTTGAGATCAGCCTGACTCCGCAATATTGGCAGAACCGCTACAACCTGACCAAAGGATCAGCGCATGGACTCAGTCACGATCTGCTGCAGATGGGCTATATGCGCCCCAACAACCGCCATAAACGTTACAAGAATCTGTACTTTGTGGGGGCCAGCACCCACCCAGGCACAGGTTTGCCCACGGTGCTGGTGTCTGCCAAACTCGTCTCCGAGCGCATCCTAAGAGAACAAGAATCGCCGCAGTCTGTAGATGTTCCTGCGCCCGTAATCGCCTAATTGTATATTTTCACCGCGGAGACACAGAGGACGCGGAGAATAAAAAAAACTCAGCGTACTCCGCGTCTCTGCGGTGAAACACGAATTAAATTCTAGTGAAAGACTTGTACTAATAATGACCGCCAAACTCGCTCGCACCATCACCTGGAACAGCAGTAAACAAACCTACTACACTGCCAACTTGCTCGTCGACCGCGGTATGGAAGACGATTGTTATCGCGCTTACAGCTACTTTCGCTGGGCAGACAATGTCATTGATGAAGAGTGTCAGACCCGTTCAGAACGCATGGACTTCATCAGCCGCCAAATCCACCTGGTGTCTAAACTTTGTGATGGTTTACAAATTGATGATCTATCCCCCGAAGAAGAACTCATCGCCGATCTGATTCGTCATGATGGCGAAGGCAGCTGCGGGCTGCGCTCTTACGTGCGCAATTTCCTCAGCATTCTGGAATTCGACGCCCGGCGTAAAGATCGCTATATTAACCAAGAAGAGCTAACCTGGTATTCCGATCGCTTAGGTATCGCGGTCACCGATGCCATCCAGCATTTCATTGGGCATGGTCATGAATATCCCGAAGACGAACGCCGCTACTTGGCTGCCACGGCTGCGCACATTGTGCACATGCTGCGAGATATGCTCGATGATATCCAGGAAGGCTATATCAACATCCCAAGTGAATACCTTTCTGAACAAGGTGTTGCCCCCGAAGATTTGCAAAGTTTAGCCGCATTGTGCGAGCCGGTTGCTCTTAGAAGTTTTGTTAAGATCCAGATCGATCTTGCGCGACGCTATTTCGCATTAGGGAAAGAATATTTGGACACTTTGGATGTGCTGCGCTGCAAGATCGCCGGCCATTTGTATTGCCTTCGTTTCGAAGGTGTAATGGATACTATTGAGAACGATGGCTATATTTTGCGCTCGGAGTATGCTGAAAGACGTAAATTGGGTACGTTCTTCAAATCAGTGGAATTAGTTGTATCCGTTTCTGTCTGCCATGTTGTACAAAAAATCGGCAGGTTGTTTGGGAATCAGAATCAATCCTGTGAGCTAAACCCCAGCAGCTGATTGTAATATTGACAAGATATTTAATCCTGCAAGATAAAACTCCGAGGTTCGAATTCCACGGAGTTCTTATATTAATTTGTTGCCAGTGGATATTCTGAATTGTTGAGAAGGATCACTTCAAAATTTTGGCTCTTTACGGATTCGACGGATATAAGCACAAAAAATCCGTGGAAATCCGCGCGATCCGTGTCCCACGCCCCACAATATCTCAAAGAGCCAAAATTGGAAGGCTCAAGCGATATCGAATGGGTTTATCGGCCAATGCCCGGGCTGCGTTGATGGCTGCCTGATAGACGGCGAACATCCAAAGCAAGAAAAATGGAAATGACACTGCGAAAGTTAAGCTGGTAAAGAAAAGATCAGAAATGCCGCGCCCGATCTCTTCAAAGAAGAAAACCCCGTTCGCTAAAACGAACATGAAAAACATTGCCGCAAACAGCATCAGAGTGATTGTGATCTGGAAATTGAGCACATGCCGGCCGTGTTGATTGATCTTATTGCTATGTTTCTTCTTGCGAGACCAAATCCACAATGGGATAAAAACGATACACACCGCGCTGCTAAGATGTAAGGCAGTTAACCACATCGTTTCGTTGTTGGTATTCTCCTCATTAAAATCAAACTCTAAAATATTACTCAGATTGTTGAGGGTGAATGCTCTCGGCTGTACCTCGCCACTTTCAATGCGCTGGATTGTGCGCTTGCTGATATCGCAGTACTCTGCTAATTTCTCTTGTGTGAGACCCTTTTGTGTTCGCAGATCAGCGATTGTAATGCCTAAATCTGGCTGGTTCATCTATTGCTCCTTGGTTGAATAGGTTACTATTTCGTTCATGAACATGTTCAACATTATATGGAGCAGCTCAAACATTTCAATGTCACCAGGGCGACATTTTGGCGACATTGGCTCAGATACTGATTTTATCGACCACAATTTGCTCGTGAACTGAGTTGCGTCCAGTCAATATCCTCGTTGGCGGAGGTGCGCCTGGGGCGCACTGTTTGTCGAAAGGCTATAATTTCCATTCGACTTCGCGCTGCTCCATTCAGGGGGTAGGACGGTACTTAACCGTGGACAATGAAATCAGCCGTAGAACTGTCATTCTGAGGAGAGCAGCGACGAAGAATCTTACTCTTTGAGTGACAAATACATAGATTCTTCGCTCCTTTTGTCGCTCAGAATGACAATTTGGGACGCTCCACGGTTTACTACCGTGCTGCCATTCAGGGAGATGTCTCGATTTTTATCAGAAATACTGGTCGATATCAATCAGATTGAAGTGGACTGATGATGATAATTTTTGTCCCAAATGGGTCTGTTACACCGCAGAAGCGGATAGGTTCATACATCAATTCATCCGAAGGGGGATCGCCTGTGCCGCCTGCGTCAATAAAAGCACGCTGCAATTCTTCGGCTTCTTCTGGTGTCTCGAGGACAAAGGCAATCTCGACATTTTCTGGTTTGCCAGACTTTCCCTGAAAGAGCGTCAGCCACCCCTTTCCAATGCGCCAACCGCGCGTCCCAGCGCCCTCAACATAAGCTGGGGGGCCAAGTGCTTGCGTGTAGTAAGCGACCACTTCTGCATAGTTCTCATAATAAAGTGCCACGCTAAAAGCTCCCGTGAAACTATAACGGGGCTCTGGTTCGGGGTTGGCATAATATTTCTGCTTGTATGCGGCGTAATCCATTTGTATTCCTTTAATTACTATTAGGTTCAGGTTTTCTGTAATTTTTTGTCATCCTGAGCACGCCGTAGGCGGGCCTTTGGCGGGCGATGGCTCAGAATGACATTGTATTACATGAATAATATTGCACATAGAGTTAGTTATTCTGTAAGAGAAATATCCAAAACGATATTTCTTTGGCCTATCCAAATGAGATTGCCGTCAGCATCCGACCCTTCTTCCAGGCTGATGATAAGGTGTTGCCCCTCCCCGCCAACCTGTGTGAACATGGCTTCGTCTTCAAGCTCGGCATCACCTTCAAAGTAGAACTGGGTTGTCAGCAATACTTCACTTTGGTACTTGATCTTAACGTGGATGTGTCGTGGACGCGGCTCGTATCTTCCCGGTAAAATAGTTCGGAAACTGTACCCTCCATTCTCGTTGGTAACCACCTCCCCATAAAACTGGAAATTCGGGTCGCGCTGGCAGGTTCCTGGATCGCCCGGATGAAGATAGACGCCATTGCTGTCTGTCTGCCAGATTTCGATCAATACTTCGGGAATGGGAGTTCCATTGGCGTCATAAACTATTCCTGAGAATTCGATCACCTCGCCATTTGGAAACCCCTCAACACCCTCAATATTTGTGAGGTCATTATCATGGTCTTTAGGAATTTCGAGGGGGAAGTAGGGTCCCTCACCTTGGGCGGGTGTGAAGTAGGTAACTTCAAAAGCCTGTGACGTAGTTTGGGTTGATTCTGTCGCTTGGGGGACTGACGATGGGCTTACAACCGTTGAAGGCGAAGCTTCTGTTGCTAAAGAAGACTCATCTGCCGAAGATTGACTTGTCGGTTCTGTTCTTTGAGAGCATCCAACTAGAATGAACCCGGCCAAGAGCATAATTGTCAATTTAAAGTTTGTGTGTTTCATTTTCATTCCTTAGGGTGTGCCGCGGTATTCTTTGTATTGGGAATATCCAGTTGAATGCACATTGCGTACCCGTACATGAACTTCGCTGCCTTTATCTGCGGTGATCTCGAAGACGGGGGGATCTTTTTCTGTGTGCAGGGCGACGGCAATAAAGTTGCCATTCTGGTAATACCAAACTTGAGCTAAGTATCCTGCGTTGTCGTCGCCGCCAATCTTTGACGAGTCAGATTTGATGGTGACCTTGTCCCCTTGACGGGTAACGCTTAACCCCGTGGGAGTTGGGGCGTGACCGGATATGGGCAAAACCAGATCCACCACTGGAAGTGACTTGGCATCAAGCCCGTCTGGCAATCGAACCAAATTTGCTGCGATCCAGCAGTGACCGTCGTAGCCAATGGGCTGCACCCACAACCAGTAGGCCAAAAAATTGCGCCCATCTAAAACGAGTAAATCACCCTCTTTGAGACCGAATTTATGTAAATATGCTTTGCCGTCGCCATAGCGGCAGTGTGCCTGTTCAACGCCAACAGTGCCGTCCGTGCTGCCTGTAGGGATATCCTCGAACTTATAATCTTCTACTTCGCCATGAGAGAAGAACCAGGGTGCGTGTTTAAGTCCGGTTCCATCCCAATTTGTTTGAGCTGGTTGCCAATCACTTAAAAGTACTCGTGTCCAATGCGTGCCATCTGGCTCAAAATTGGAAACACTACCTGCCATGGGGCAGCGGATAGTTTGTGGCTCATTTATGGGCATGTTCTGTGTACCGGTGGAACAGTTTTGCACGATCCATTCACCTTCATTTCCCCAATGGCCATTGTCATTGATATCAATCACAATATTTATATAGAGATTGAGCCATATTTTGGAAATCGAGTCGTTTTTTGTCAGAACTTCTTCAGTGAGGGTAATTGATAAAACTGCCTCTCGTGATGAGAAATCTAGTGCGACTAATCCATCATCAAATGGATCCTCATCAACAACATTGGGGATAATTTCAAAATCAATCGATTTTCCTAAAAATGCCTTTGTGCCTGGCATAATCCAGGCGCCATCATCACTACGGGCAACCGGATATGGATTGGGGGCATCGCCAAATTCAAGCGTATCACCATCGACGTCAATAACAAACGTAGGCGTAGCCGATGGTATCTCTGTTGGCGTCGCTGTTGACGTGGATGTTGGCAAAGGTGCCGCCGTGTGGGTTGGGGTTGGTGTACGTGTCGCCGTGCTCGTTGGCGTGGGCGGCACAGAGATCAAGCCTGCATCCAAATCTTCATTTACTTCTCCAGGCCAAACTGTAAATAGATCTGTCCAGCCTACCATATCGCGAGAAGTGTTCACATCACTATTGCGAAAAAATGCTACGTCGGGTGCATCTTTTATCGTGAATAGAAACCCATCTGGTAAGATGAACTCTAGCTCGTAAGTGCGTTTTACGGTAGCATCGCTGACAACGAATCCATACCAACCCTTTGCGTCGGTGATCGTGGATTCAATTTCATCCCCAGTTTGTGCATCATACAGAGTTACGATGATATCTTTTACACCCAGTTCTCCATCATCTTGGCGACCGTTGCGGTTTAAATCATTCCAGACGAAATCCCCGATGAAGGTCCAGGTTTCCTGCACAACCCCGGCATTGTTACCGGTCGATGAATGAGGGTATATTGCGTCCCAATCATTAAAGCCTACATCTACCCCTTCTGGATACACGTGACTTCCATGAGTAATATTTTTATCATGTTTAATGGTGAATCTCATTCCAGATGGCAAAATGAATTCCAGGCGAAAAAGATCATCTCTCGGTATATCAAATGTCGAGATCAGGTAATTAGTAGGATTTCCCATCACATTCTCGCCAATAGTAGTTAGAGCAGTTGTTGTAGACGCGATTATTTCTCCGTTCTTGTTATGCACTCTTACATCTACCCCTCCCAAAAAATCTTCATCCTCGTCTTTCAACCCATTCATATTTGTGTCTAACCAAACAATCCCACTGATTCGATTGCTAGGATCCTGATCAATACCGACCACGCTTTTTGGCAACAAATTTCGGACATCATCCCAGGTGCATGCAAGAGAAGCTATTAACAATATAAATAGAATAATCCAAAGTTTAGTTTTTTTTGTCATGGCATGCCTCTTTCAATATAAAGGAAAGGTCGTGGAATAAATCTCTGCATAAAAACTGACAATTCTTTGGCTAATTCAAACTGTTTCATTATAGGGAATTCGACCCACAATGTCAAAATTGTGCGTTTTAGAACTTATTCCAATAAACAACTACCAGCCAGCCAGACGGAATGCTCCCTGAAAGAATTTTTCCTTGATGTAAGAACCCAATCTAATAAACTATCTTTACTAGCAATTCTATCTCTCATGAAGGGAACATAATGTCAAAGTCATCAAGAAAATCGAAGAAGCAGTTGTGGTGCTAACTGAATTTGGGGATTTTACTTGTTCAGCGTGTCGGGCCTGGCATCAGACGGGCATTGTTGGGCAGCTGCTTGATTATTACGGGGATGACCTAAGAGTGGAGTGGCGCGATTTCCCCATCATCACCGCCGACTCACCCAAGGCTGCCCAGGCCGGTCAATGTGCCCGCGATCAAGGTCTGTTTTGGGAATATTTGGACCGAGTTTATTCTCAGCGGGGATCTTCTTACACCAATGCTGGGGTAGAAAAACTGCGAATTTATGCCAAAGATGTTGGCCTAGATGTTGAAACTTTCAATGCCTGTCTGGACAGCAACCAGCACCAAAGAACCGTTGAGTACGATCTTGATTTTGCACGCGATTTAAAGTTGCCAGGTACACCCTCATTCCTGGTCAATGGCCAGCCGGTAATTGGCGCTAACCCCCAATTGTTGGCACAGGCCATCGAGGCTGCTTTGGCGGTGAGTGAATAAAATAAGACAACCCTATCCCTGAGTGGAAAAGACAACTAATGGTCGAGTCGCAGGGCTGAGAAATCGATCCTTTGCTTCGACTGCAGCCTGCCTCCGTTTCGATTTTACACTACGAGGACCTTTAGAAGAGATTCCAAAATAATCAATGGAAGCTTGAAAGCTGAAAAAAGTATCAGGAACCCAAGAATTTTTCCCAATAATCTGATAACCAAAATTTCAGAGCCTAGGCCGTTTTGACATTGTCTGTCGTTGTTCGAATGTTCGAAAGGATTTGTGGCTGAGTATGGTTTGAGTAACTTGGTTATATTTTTTCTGTCTTTGGGATCAATTGCTTATTCTGCAACAAGGCAGCCAATTGTTTGGCAGGAATGGGACGGCTGAAATAATAGCCTTGCACTTCATCACAGTCCTGATCATAAAGCAGGTCTAATTGCTCTTTTGTTTCCACACCTTCAGCAACAACTCGCAACTTCAAGCTATGGGCCATGGCAATGATTGCAGCCGTAATTGCTGCCTCATTTGGATCATCAGTGATGCCCATGACAAATGAGCGGTCGGCTTTCAATTTTTGAAATGGATACTTGTTTAAATAGCTTAGTGATGAGTATCCACTACCAAAATCGTCCAGAGAAATCCCAACACCAATTTCGTGTATAGCATTCAGTATTTCGATCGTTTGTTCTCTATCCTTAATGGCTACGCTTTCGGTGATTTCCAATTCTAACGTCTCAGGAGACAGGCCTGTCTCATCGAGCACGTTCTGAATCATATCAGGCAGATAACTGATCTCGAACTGGCGCGCCGAGAAGTTAACGGCAATCCTTAATTCTGGATGCCCGGCATCTTGCCAGGACTTATTTTGGGTGCAAGCGGTTTGCAAAACCCACTCGCCAACAGGAATGATCATGTCGGTTTCTTCCAGAATCGGCATAAAAACTCCAGGCGTCAAGAGGCCTCTATTTGGATGCTGCCAGCGTATAAGGGCCTCTGTTGCTACAATTCGTCCACTCTCAAGCGAAATCAATGGCTGGTAAAAGACAATAAACTCCTGGTTCTCAATTGCCTGTCGTAAATCTACTTCCAATTGCATTAGTGAGGAAGCTGCGGCGTGCATGTCCGGGTCGAAAAATTCATAGCGAGCTTTCCCTTGTGATTTGGCCCGATACATGGCTGTATCAGCATCTCGAATGATATCTTCGGCGCTTTTGTCCTCATCGATACTCAAAGCAATCCCAATGCTCGCTGAAATAAATATCTGGTTATCTTCCAAAAAATTAGGCTGCATCAATATTTCTTGAATGCGATCTGCAATGCGCGTTACCTGGGCAGTCTCGGTGATGTTCTCTAAGAGCATGGCAAACTCGTCACCTCCCAGGCGTGCAACTGTGTCACCCGGACGCAGACAATTTTGCAAACGCTTGGCAATCTCAATGAGCAATAAATCTCCAATTGCGTGACCAAGGCTATCATTTACAAGCTTGAAGCGATCAATGTCCAGGAAGATTACCGCAAAGAAATTCTCTCCAACACGTTTTGTTTTCTTAATGGCATGGTTGAGGCGATCCAGGAAGAGTGTTCGGTTTGGAAGGTTTGTCAGGCCATCGTGTAGAGCATCATATGCCAATTTTTTCTGGGTGTTCTGCAGCTCATCCGCCATCGAATTCATTGTGTCCGCCAACAGCCCAATTTCAGCACCCGCTCCGATGGAAACCCGTTGATCCAGATCGCCTTGGGACAGCTGTGTTGCCACATCGGTCAAGGCTCGAATGGGATGGGTGATCGTGCGGCTGACGAACACTGCAATCAGCGTGCCTACGAATGTCGCCACCATGGTAGTCACCAAACCCTGATTTCGCAAAGCGGCAACCTTGGCCTCGAGCGGGGCCAAGGGCAGCCCGATGGCCAAAGCCCCAAAACGTTGGGCGCCAACCCTGACCGCCGTGCCAGCCAGCAATTGATCCTGCTGCCATTCGAAATAGAAATCAGCGCTTTACAGAATTCGCTTACCCAGGGGATCGATCGCATCCGAGTACCCTAGCGAATCATCAAAAGCATCAGCCAGGATGCGCCCTTCAGGGTCGAAAACGCGGCCAAAGGAAAAAAACAATTCTTGCTCTCCCAAATCTTCGAAGACATCATTGATCGTATCGACATTCAGGTAATAGAGATCATCACGCGAATAAATCTCCAAAGCAGTCACAATCTGCACTGCCTGTACCTGGAGTTCAGCCCGATAGGTGGCTTGCTCGCGGCGCACCGCCAGGACCGTCGTGGTTGTCACCGATACAATAATCAGCAGCGCGATTATCGAAATACCCTTGTAGGCCAGCAGCCAATTTGTCCATCTTAATCTGAGCATTCGCCATCCAGCTTCATATTATTGATCCCAAGTAGCTCGAAGTATTGCCCCGGAATCCTGGGCAATGTAGATATTATCCTGCGCATCAAGGGTGATGCCTTCCTGATCCTGGCCTGGCAGGGCATAGGTCGCGGCAATCTCACCGTCTAATCCGATCACCTGGAGGGTGTTCCCGCGGTCGCTGATCAAGATCAAATGCCCGCAGACGGAATCGTAATGCAAACCGGAAAGGTCCAGCGTAGCCATGGGGATCGCCATGCTGACCTGCGCGGTTAATGATTCAGTGGCCTGACTGGTGAGAGGCACTTCGACCTCGATGA
The DNA here is from genome assembly GCA_016785015.1 of Anaerolineales bacterium. Lineage (GTDB taxonomy): Bacteria > Chloroflexota > Anaerolineae > Anaerolineales > UBA11858 > NIOZ-UU35. The sequence goes on along the minus strand of JADHTJ010000025.1, from coordinate 24,752 downwards.
GCAGCGAGGGCTCATCTCCTTCGGAACCCTGGCTCTGGTTGGTCAGGTAGAAGGTACCGCCCTGGGGGTGGTCTGGGTTTGGGACGAAAGTGATCGCCTCTACTCCCTGGCCGCCCGATGGGAGCAGCAGTTCACCCTGATAATATCGATCGATGCTGAACTGGCGCAGCAATTCGAAATCGTGCGGGTCGAACTCCAGGATCAACTCTTCACCCTCTACCGCCACATACAACAAATTGGTTTCGGGGTTGTACGTAATGCCTTCAAAATCCGCAAAGCGCACATGCGCCCGCTTGACCAACTGGCCATCGAGTCCAAATTCAGCCATATGGCCTTCATCGCCGACCACGAACAGGGTGCCACGCTGCTCATGGTAGACGATTCCGGACGGTTCAGTAAAATTCACGCCTTCTGGATTTCCCGGCCAGGCCTGCACGGATAGCGTACCGTCGTGCAGCTCGCACTTGGCGACCGGCAGCAGGGCACACCCGCTGACTACAATGGTGAGCAGCATGCTAAGAAAACACAGCCGGGAAATCTGAGGCTTACTCATTGGCTGGATTGCACCAATTGATACAGTTCGCGCATGCGGTCCAGGGCCGCCTCGGCGCCTTCGGGGAACTCATCAAACTTGGTAGACTTGAAAGTCTCCAAGATTTCGGGCCCTTCTTCCATCTCGTGCAAGCCAGCGAGCAGCGCGGTGATGGCCGCCTGCAGTTCGGGGTCCATCCCTGGGCGCACAAGGGCCAGTCCACGGGGCAAGGCTTCCGTCTCGGCCAGGATGACCAACTCTACGTCGCTATTTTCGGTGAGTTCTTCGAAATTCAGGTTATCGGTCACGCCGGCGTCTACTTTCCCGATGATCACCCATTGTAAGGTGTTATCATCGTCTCCGGAGAAGACATACCCGACTTCGTCGGCAGCGACAGCACTATTCTCAGAGTCCTTTTCTGCCAGTGTCAGGCCGGCGCTCGTGAAGTGCGCCATGGGCAGCATATAGCCGGAGGTGGAACCGTCATCTTCCATAGCCAGCATCTTACCTGGCAGGTCATCCAGAGAGGTCAGGCCGCTGTCGGCGCGTGCGAAGATCACCGAATGGTATTCCCCAGCACCGCCCTTCCAGCGGCGCAAGATCGGCACCGCACCCGATGCTTCACTGATGATCAGCGAGGGGTACGAGCTGTCAAAATACAGGTCGACCTCCCCGTTGGACAGCATGGCAATCATCGAGTCCATATCCGCGGCGATTTTGACCTCACCCACGCCGATGCCGTATTCTCCCAGGTTAGCGGCCAGGTAATCGGCCAGTGGCTGGAAGCGGGCGATCTTTTTGGCGGGTTCGTCGGAAACGTCGGCCAGGACGATGACGCCCGTGGCTTCGGATTCTGCTTCCGGTTCTGGTTCCACCACCTCGGCGACTTCCACTTCTGACGCTGCACCCGGAGTGCAGGCAACCAATAAGGCCAAGCTAACCATCAGTAGGATTGCTATATAGATTTTTCGAGACATTGTGAATCTCCTTTTGCTCACGATATAGAGAATAAACTTTTCTTCATTCTTTACCATCACTGATTGCTCGAAGTATCAGTGGATTCCAACTTCACGCACGTCTGGGCACCCAAAGCCCGACCCATCTCGCGCACCGCCACCTGCAAGGATTCGTCGACATCGGAAGTGCTCTGGATGCGCTAGCCGATATCGGCGATCAAGGTTTCGCGGCGGGCCTGCGCCTGGGCCTCCCGATAAGCGCGCTCGTTTTGGATAGCGACCGCCACCCGGTTGGCTATGGAGCGCAGCAAATCGGCATCGGCCTGGTCTAATCCATCAATTTCATCCTGCTGCACATCCAGCACGCCAATCACCTGATCGCCAATGGCAATCGGAACAGCCACCTCTGCATTGGTCTCCGGCAGCAGTTGGTTGGGCAGCCAGTCTACTTCTATCGACACATCCGGCACCAGGATCACCCTATTAAATATTCTTACCGACTCCCAAAATAAAAACACTTTTGGCAACCCGGCTATCTACGATCATTAGGGTGATCGAGACCCGTTGTTTTGCGCCCCCACTTCACAGTGGGTTAGCCTTTTCGAGTGCAAATAACAATTTCGACGACAAAGAATAAATTTTTAGCTCAAGAGTATTTTATTATTTCTCTCACGATCTCCCAGTTGGGAATAGTTTGTAATGGTTAGGGGCAGATAGGGTATATTTCATGGTTAAATCCATACTGTTAAATAATACACCAACAGAAATATAATGTATGTCGTATTTATTTGATTGCTCGTGTAGTTTAAGTTAGAATGTTTTAAGTAACCCTAGTTGCTGCCTTGGGATGAAAAAGTAGAAGATCCATGAGTTTCCTGCTAAAGTTGAGTTTGATTTACCTAGCGGATCAACTTTGTATGCTGTCAAAGCCTCCAACAAAAATCTCATCGAAGACTTGCTGAAAGAAGCCCGATATATTCATTTGTCGCCTCTTCGTAAGAAGAACTCTCTGCGAACTGTACCGCCTTGGGCTGATTGCCTACAGCGCGTCTACCGAAAAACGATTGAAACCACTGGAAGTTTGATCAATGGCCTCTCTTCCAATAGCATTCATGAGATTACTTCTAATGGCTTTGAGTTGAAAGTCGGCCTGTTTTTACTTGCCTACAGCTTCATGTGCTTGTAGGTGGCAACTTGAGTTAAGAAATATTCTTAACCAACCACACTTTCATAAGCTTCCCTGATTACTTTGGCACTGTTGTGTAGCGCGGCTTCTTCTTCTTTGTTGAGCGATAGTGGCAGCAAGATGGTGTCCAAGATGCCCTGCCCGCCAACCAGGTGGGGGAGTGATAGGGTCACATTTTTCACACCAGCCACATCCTTAACGGGGGTGCAAACAGTCAGCAGGGCGCGCTGATCTCTGAGAATCACTTCCACGATGCGCGTCAGTGCGCTGCCGATTCCGAAAGATGTATTGCCTTTGCCCTCAATGATGGTATAGGCCGCACCACGAACGCGGTCTTCAATGTCGGCCTTGACGGCATCATCGGTGCAGATGTCCCATTGGCGGCAGAATTCCTCTAAGGGTACGCCTCCCACCGTAACCAAAGACCAGGGGAAGACCTCTGAGTCGCCGTGCTCCCCCAAAACATAGCCATGCACGTGGGGCGGGTCAACACCCAAATGTCCCCCCAATAATGCCCGGAAACGTGCCGTATCCAAGGTTGTTCCCGAGCCGATCACGCGCGAGCGATGAATGCTAAATTTGTCGGCGATATCAGCGGTGATATGTGTCATTACATCAACGGGGTTGGTTGCCACCAATAAGATCGCCTCACGGGCGTGCTCTAAAACCTTGGGGACGATTTGATTAAAAATGGCCGTATTGCGCGAGAGCAATTCCAGGCGTGTTTCGGTCGGCTTTTGCGCCACACCCGCCGTGATAATCACAATTTTGCATTTATCCAGATCTGAATATTCTCCCGCTGATACCCGGACAGGATGAGCAAAGGGCACGGCATGAAGAATATCATCCGCTTCTGCCTGGGCGCGCTTTTGGTCGAGATCCACCATGACAATTTCACGCGCTACACCCCGCATTACCATGGCAAACCCAGCAGATGCACCTACCGCGCCCGTTCCAATTATGCCTACTTTCATCTTTGTTTCTCCAATCGCTTCTTGCCTATCAGGCAGATGGATTATTCATACCCTCTCGGAACCGCTGCCTTTGTATGCCCATAAATGTATACGAAATTTCAAATGCGCTTTTGATTTCGGGTAGCACGGTAGTAAACCGTGGAGCGTCCCAAAGTGTCATTCTGAGCGACAAAAGGAGCGAAGAATCTATGTATTTGTCACTCAAAGAGTAAGATTCTTCGTCGCTGCTCTCCTCAGAATGACAGTTCTGCGGCTGATTTCATTGTCCACGGTTAAGTACCGTCCTACCTGATTTCGACAGCTCAGCGTAATCGCAGAAATTTTTGAAAAACTGAGTCCTTACCTCAAATCGTACACCATCATAATGGGCTGATCTTCAATGATTATCTCATAAACCGGCTTGTTTCGATTTATCCACTCCATGGTTATTGGTTTCCATTGCGTATAATGCTGCGTTTGGTGGAGCATGTAATACACCAAGACATCGTGACTCCAGGCCTCGACCCAAACCTTGTCACCGGGATCCGCATGCTCGTTGATATATTCTACTGCAGGCAGATAGCTTTCGCACCAATAGGTTGTCTCCAAATCCAAATTCGCTGCCCCGCGCATACCCCCCACGCCAAAGGAATAATAGGAAAGCAGGTGGGGGAATAATTGTATTGACGCCAAAACCGGACCCACAAAAACCAGAGAGATTCTCTTTAGGTTGCGTAAGATCAGTTACTAACTCATGTTATGCAAAAGTGGAAATTGAGAGTTCAAACCTACCCTCACTCTCCGCCCTCTCCCAAGGGGAGAGGGGACTTTATCCCTTCTCCCTTTGGGAGAAGGTTAGGATGAGGGAGAACGGTAGCTTCTTTTGTTTTGGAAGTGATACTCACTCGTGTTTTAGTGCCGCAACCGGATCAAGGCGTGAGGCACGGGTTGCGGGATAGAATCCCCCTAACACACCAATCAAAGATGCAAAGATCAGTGAGCCGAGGGCAAGCCAGGGTGGCACAATTGACATTTGCCCAATGCCGGTCACTCCTTGATTAGCAAGGTAGAGATGTCCAATCCAATCCACCAGTTGGCCTAGCAGCGTACCCAGGATCAACCCCACTACACCACCGATGAAACCCAGCAAAACGGCATCGGCTGTGAACATGCGACGAACTTCGCGGTTGCGAGCGCCAACGGCTTTGAGCACGCCGATCTCGCGTGTGCGTTCGTAGATGGCCATCATCATCGTGTTGGCGACGCCCAAGGTGGCGACTAGAAGTGCCAGCCCGCCGACGGAACCTAAGAGAGCTTGCATCACGGCCAGGACGCGGTTGGCGATTTCCAACACGGCGCCTAAGGATTGAGCCTGAACGCCCAGTTCTTCGGCCGTATCCAGTACGGCTGGGACGGCAAGTTGATCAACGGCGCGTACCATCAGGGTGTCGAAGCCATCAGTATGCAAAGTGTCGGGTCGACCATACCACCAGGCTTTGATTTCAATACGCTCTTCCAAGCCCAAATTCGCTGATTGGCTGCCGCGGCCATTTTCGACGCCAGTGATCGTAGTAATAAATTCCTTGGTTTCGCCTCGGGGCAGGCGCACGGTCAGTGTGATCGCTTTTCCTACAAGGTCAGCATAATCGCCGCCAGTTTCTGGGAGCAATAGGTCAGCCAGGCCATCAACGATGACTAAACCCTGGGTTTCGCCTTCACCTAAAGGTTCGCCGGCCAGCATATCAGGGGAAGTAAATTCTCCCATCGCCCCCGGACCACGGTGAAAGGCATTGGCCAGTCGTACAGGGACAGTTTGATCTTCAAGCGTCAGGCTGGCTTCCATGTTGGATGGCAAATCTAACACCGGCGTAACCGACTCCACTTCGGGCAAGGCTCTGAAGGCAGCCACGATCTCGGGTGTAATCGGTACGTCAGGCTCGGCAAATCCAAAGGGATCAAAAGTATCTTCTTCTGTGAAAGTTGGTGTGATGAAAACATTTTCCAATCCCAAGGCCTGAAAGTTGCGGTTGATTTCAGCCTGCACCCCAACTCCGAAGGAAACCATTGCCACCAGGGTGATAATGCCGATGACAACCCCTGCAGAAGTCAGGATGTTGCGGACCGGTCTGCGGCGCAAATTGTCAAATGCGCTGCGTAATAGATCTTTGAAAGTCAGACCCCCCTTGAGTTTGAATTCGGACTGGATCTGTTTGGGAGCAGGAGAATCTTCCTTTGGTTGCAAAGCCTCTCGAATTTCAATTTTTGCGATTTCCCCATCGCGCAGATTAACAATGCGCTTCGCATAGTCAGCGATTTCGCTGTCATGCGTTACGATGATCAATGTCACGCCGCGCTCGGTGTTGAGTTCTCTCAACAGGGCCATCACCTCGGCGCCCGTGGATGAGTCTAAATTCCCAGTGGGCTCATCCGCCAGGATCAATTGCGGATTGTTGACAAGGGCGCGGGCGATGGCAGCGCGCTGCTGCTCGCCCCCGGACATTTCAGTAGGTCGGTGGTGCAATCGATGACCCAGCCCAACTCGCTCTAGTAGTTTTTGGGCGCGCACCTCGCGTTCTGCAAGATCAACGCCGCTCAGCATCAACGGCAGGGCAACATTCTCCAGGGCAGTAAGCGTGGGTAATAGATTGAAGGTTTGAAAAACGAAGCCGACGTTGTGGCGGCGGTGACCAGTGAGCGCTTCTTCATCGGCGGTGTGCAAAGCCAATCCCTGCACATGGATCTCGCCGCTGGTGGGTCGATCTAAGCCGCCCAATAAATTGAGCAGCGTCGATTTGCCCGACCCTGACGGACCGACCAAGGCGATGAATTCTCCCTGGTCGATCTCGAGATTGATATTTTTTAGTGCGTCGACATCGTTGCTGCCCAAGTGGTACTGACGGCAGGCCTCAACAAGCCGAATCACATTTTGGTTAGCTGTGCTCATTTATTCTAGGGACTCGGCGATGGCCAGGGCATCCTCGGCAGATAAATTACCAGCCACGGAGAAGAACAGATCGCCCTCGGTCCAAGTTAACAGTACTTGGTCCCCAGTCTGGGACTCAAAGAGTTTGCCGGTAGTGCCACGCACGTCCACAGTTTGACTTTCGGCTGTTGAGTTGCCGAATCCTTCTGATGTTTCACCAATCAGACCTTGCGCAACGGTGAACGAACCGCCCTCGGGGAGGGTGTAACGCTGAACCAGCGCGCCACGCACTTCAACGATATCTACCAAAGTGGCACCTTCGGGTGTTTCCCCTGGAGTGAGCAGTTCAAACTCCGCGGCTGTGCCAGCCTCTTCGATGGTCAGCGATTGGGGTTCCAGATCGGCAAAGGTGACGATTTCTGCATCGGCAGGGATATCGAAGGTGAAGAGCGCATCGTCGATACCGGCGTTGATTTCTAATTCCAAAACTGTGACGTTGAATTCACCCAAGCTGCCACCGGTGTAAGCTATGCCCAAAGGCAATTTGCTGTCGCGACCAACCCAAAGGTTGATCAGGCCACCCACGGCGGTGTACTCGCTGGGCATCTGCTCTGGGATTGGCTCAATGATGATTAGTTGAGCGTTTTCGCCAGCCATTTTCTCGCGCCCAGATTTCTTGAAGGTGACGAATTCTTTGAGCATCTCCACTACTTCTTCGGCGCTTTCAGGATGGCTATGGTGTCCATCTTTGGAATCGCCGTCTGCGTGATGCTCCTCCATATGTTCACCTTCGTCATGTTCACCACCTTCGTGATGATCTTCCATGGATTCGCCTTCTTGATGATCTTCATATTTGTGCTCACCATCATGATGGTCACCATCTTTATGGTGATCCTTGTGTTCACCGTCTTTGTGCATATGGAGTTCGCCAAATCCGCCGGGCATAAACTCACCAGGCATAAACTCACCAGTCATAAACTCGCTTTCTTCGATCATAGCCTGTGCATCTTCGGCGGTTCCCACGAAAACTTTATTCTCAGAGGGGGAATAAGCCCAGAGGGTTTCGCCATCGCTGACGATTATGGCGCCCACGGCTTTTTCTTCGCTAGATTCAAGCACTTCCACTCGAAATGCTCCATGATCTTCTTTATCGCCGCGCGCCCAGACTTCGATCATGCCGTAACCGTCGCGTTCGATACTGTCCATCGAGATGGCCATAACGATATGACCATCGTCGATTGTCTGGGCAGTCTCGATGGCCTGCACCAAGATATCTTCGGCTGAAGGTTGCAATAAGATCAGCGCGGTGACAACAACTGCCGCAACGATGACGACGCTAATAACAATCCATAGTTTTTTATTCATTGATATGCTCCTTAATTTGACGCTGTATTGTACCGGATGATTGTGGATTAATTATGGAGGTTTCGAAGGTTCTATGGGAATTACCGTGAGAGACCTCACATTTGGGGGTAGGGGGTGTGCGGAGCACGCCCCCTACCCCCAAATGTGGCCCCTTACCAAGGGCCCTTACCACGGCGATTCCTAGAAACCTATTTCGAAGCTGCTTTAGGCTCCAGTGAGTAATCAAATTCTTTTTACGCTCTCATACGCGCTTCTGATTTAGGTCCACCAATTCAATTTCTCGCGCCACGCCGCGCATGACCATCGCAAATGCCGCAGCAGCGCTTACCGCGCCGGCCCCAATTATGCCTACTTTCATTGCTGTTTCTCCAGTTGTAGTATTCCAAGATTATATTCTCAAGATGGGTTGTGACTTAGAATTCTTCCCCGCTGAATTCAGAGCTCTTTAGTGTAGATAGCCGATCTCAAGATATTTCGCTATTTTGATTCAGCCCAGCGCACGACGAATAAGGATATCCCGCTTAAAATGGCGATCCCCAGGATCAAGGGCAGTATTGTGCCGTTGTAGCTTTGGCCAATGATCGTGCCTAATGGCATCTGTATCAGGGTCGAGAGCGAACCCACCACTGCTGCCCCGATCCCTGCCAGATGGCCTAAGGGCTCCATGGCCAGGGAATTCTGGTTGCCAAATAGTATTCCGACACTGAAGAATGTCAGCATCAAATAGGCCATCGGGAACCACAAGGGTGGTTGGCCTGCCCAGAACATGGCAATCCCAAAGGCTGCCGCAGAAAGCCCAAAGATGATTCGTAACGACCAATTCACGAGAAAACGCATCCCATAGCGCATCACCAGACGCGCGTTGAGAAAAGATGCCAGCCCAAGTGAGAAAGCTATAATCGCAAAGATGAGGGGAAAACGTTCCCCCAGGGCGTACTGCTCTTGGAAAATTTGTTGAGCGGAATTAAGGTAGCCAAGAAATGCGCCACCCACCAGACCAGCTGACACGGTGTAGCCTATCGCGGTTCGAATCTTGAAGATTTCGAATGTTGCATTGATTATGCGCCTTAGCGAGAATGGCGCTCGATGTTCTGGGGCCAAAGTCTCCGGCATACGCAGTGCGAACCAGGCCAGTGAGAACAGCGCGATCAACACAAAGCTAACGAAGATGCCCCGCCAGTTCGAGAACACCATAATGGCCTGCCCCAGTGTCGGCGCGAGCATTGGCACGAGGATGAAGACAGTCATGACAAATGACATCACTTGGGCCATTGCCCGGCCCTCATAGCGATCCCGTACCAGGGCCAATATTACTGAGCGGGGTGCCGAAACTCCTACCCCCTGCAAAAGCCGCCCACCAAGCATCATCGGAAAACTGGATGCAAAAATAGATATGCAAGCGCCAGCAATATAGATGGCATACCCGGCATATACAGCGGGTTTGCGCCCCGTTTTATCCGAAAGAGGGCCAAAGAATACCTGACCAATGGCTAAACCCAGGAAAATAACTGAAACGATCAATTGCCGGTCGTTTGCATTTTTGACGCCCAGATCGCTGCCAATTTGAGGTAGAGCAGGCAGCATGGCATCGATGGACAAGGCGGTCAGTGACATCATCAATGAAATGATGATGACAAATTCTACGAAGGAGGGTCCGGCTTTTGGCGTTTTTGAATTCATAGTGGCACTGTATTATCGTGTGCTTTGAAGGTCTCATTCGCTGCTGCTTTGTGCTCGCAACAGATCAATCGTCTCAACGGCGTGACGCAGATGGGGAATGACGATACTGCCGCCTACGACTAAAGCCACGTTGAGCGCGTCGTAAAGCTCTGCGTCGCTCCAGCCCGCTTCGGTACATTGATCAAGATGGTAGTCGATGCAATCATTGCAGCGCAATACCGCCGAGGCCACCAATCCCAGTAATTCCTTTGTTTTTTCATCGAGAGCACCATCTCTGTAAGCTGCGCTGTCCAGGTTGAAAAAGCGCTTGATACCCAGGTGATCGATCTCGAATATGCGCTCGTTCATCTTCTGGCGATAGGCGTGGAATTCATCCATTCGGTTTGTCATACATTGCTCCTGATATTTCGTTTTATCAACCAGAGATAACAGAGATGAATGGGATAAGAATTTTCCCCCCGCTCAGCCCATTTATCTCTGGTTTTTATTCTGATTTGCTGCAGAACGTCCAGCTAGCCAGCCGGTGGAGAAAGCGGCTTGCAAGTTGTAGCCGCCGGTGTCCGCATCGACATCAAGTACCTCGCCAGCGAAATAGAGCCCCTCAACCAACCGCGACTGCATGGTCTTAGGATCGATCTCACGCGTATCCACACCCCCAGCGGTGACAATGGCCTGGTTAAATTTGCGATGAGCGCTTATTTCCAGCCGGAAATTTTTCAACCATGAACGCAATCTTTTGCGTTCATCAGCACTGATCTGGTGGCCAACTTTACCCTCTGGGATGCCGGTCAGTTTGGTGCATACAGGGATCAGGGAATTGGGCAGCAGTTCCTTCAGTATTGTCTTGAATTGTTTGTTGCTGAATTCTTTAAGATCGCGCAGCAGGCGAGCATCTAGTTTCACTTCGTCCAGGGCGGGCTTTAAATCAATGGAGAGGGCAACTTTCTTCCCCGACCGCAGCGAGTCGACAATGTCTCTGCTCAGTGTCAAGATTATCGGCCCGGAAACGCCGAAATGCGTGAAGAGCATTTCGCCAAATGCGCTGTCGGATTTTTTCCCATTCGTCCACACAGTGACTGCCACATTGCGCAGGCTAAGTCCCTGGAGTTCTTTGGCTAACGACCTAGCCGTGACCAGGGGCACCAGCGCTGGTCGGATGGGTATGATGCTGTGCCCGACGCGTTGGGCGAATTGGTAGCCATCGCCTGTGGAGCCGGTGCCCGGATAAGATGCGCCTCCGGTGGCGATGATCACTGCGTCGGCATCAAGTTGTGTGTGTTCGGTTTTGACCCCTATAACGCGTCCGTCTTCGAGCAGAATTTCTTCAACGGGGGATTGAGTCCAAATTTTGACTCCCTCGTAGGTGGCCCAATTGACCAGGGCATTTACTACATCCGATGAGAGCCCGCTGGCCGGGAAGACGCGCCCGCCGCGTTCGGTAATCGTGGGGACGCTGTGTTCATGGAAGAAGGCCAATAAATCTTCAGAGAAGTAACGGTGGAATGCCTGGCGTAAGAAACGTCCGTTGCGGCCGAAGTGCTCGATGAACTCATTGATCGGCGCAACATTAGTGATGTTGCAGCGCCCCTTGCCGCTGATGAAGAGCTTACGGCCGGGGGAGTCCATCTTTTCGAGCAGTGTGACCCTGGCTCCAAGTTGGGCGGCCTGACCGGCGGCCATCAGGCCTGCCGCGCCACCACCGATGACGATGATTTGACGAGTTTCCATAAGGATATTTTATCTTGTTTGCAGGAAACTTGGATTACAATACGGACGGCATTACTAAAATTAGCATGGAGTAATCAATGAATACGGTTGTCATCACCGGCAGTACCAGCGGCATTGGTTTTGGTATGGCGGAGTCGTTTTTGAAATCTGGCTGCGCAGTGATCGTAAATGGGCGGACCGAGAAAAGAGTTCAGGAGGCAGTAGCAGTGTTAGGGAGCAAATACCAGCCCGAAAGGATTCTGGGAGTTCCCTGTGATGTGGCTGATCCCGCCCAACTCCAGCATCTCTGGGACAGTGCCATCAAGCAATTCAATCAAGTTGATATTTGGATCAATAATGCCGGCACTAGTGGTCCAGGGGGCAATGTATGGGAGATCCCTACCGAAGAAATCCAGGGTGTGATTTCGGCAAATATTTTAGGAACGATCTATGGCAGCAATGTAGCCATTAAGGGAATGCAGGATCAGGGATTTGGTGCTCTCTATAATATGGAGGGCTATGGCAGCGATGGGACAGTGCGCCCGGGCATGGCCTCTGTGTATGGAACAACCAAGGCTGGCATCCATTTCTTCACCAAATCTTTGGCCAAGGATCTTAAGGAAAGCAAATTGATCATCGGTTCATTGCGACCGGGGATGGTGATCACTGATTTTGTGATGCAACATTTCGAGGACGATCCTGAAAGACTTGAGCGTGTGCGGGGAATTTTCAACATCATTGCCGATACAGTTGAGAATGTTAGCCCGTGGCTGACGCGTAAGATTTTGGGGAACCAAAAATCCGGTGTTGTGATTAATTATTCTTCTCCTTGGAGATATTTGGGTAGGATAATGATGCGCCCCTTTAAGAAGCGAAACGTATTTGCAGATTATTCATAAAAATGTATTAGTTAATAGAAGGCTGAACACCGCAGAGTCGCAGAGAACGCGGAGATTCTCGCATTTTGCAGGAGAAAAACTCTGCGAACTCCGCGTCTCAGCGGTGAAAGTTGCATCAGAATTGTGTTCAATCTACCCTTGACCATTACAGATTATTCACTCGTGTTACGCACACGTAGCGAGGTTTCCCTGGAAATAGGGGGTGGGGGGCGAAGCCCCCACCCCCTATTCCCAGGGAGGTTCTCTTTAGGTTGCGTAACATGAGTTATTCATGAAAAGGAGTGAAAAATGGCAATTCAACATAAACGCTTAGGAAAACATGGCGTGCTGGTCAGCAATCTTTGTTTGGGGACGATGAATTTTGGCTGGCACACAACAGAAGAAGATAGTTTTGAAATTATGGACCGTGCCCTGGAGATGGGGATCAATTTTTTCGATACAGCCGATATTTATGGTTGGGATGTCGAGAAAGGACTTACAGAAGAAATTATTGGACGTTGGTTTGCTCAAGGCGGTGGTCGTCGCGATGCGACAGTCTTGGCAACAAAGGTGTACAACCCGGTGGATCGATCGGATATTCTGCCCGAAGTCAACACCGATGGCCAGAGCCTGAGCGCCTATAAGATCCGTAAGCACTGCGATGGTAGTTTGAAGCGCCTGCAAACCGAATGGATTGACCTCTATCAGATGCATCACATCGACCGTAATTGCCCTTGGGAAGAAGCCTGGCAGGGATTTGATGCGTTGGTCAAACAGGGCAAGGTGGTTTACGTCGGTTCCAGCAACTTCGCTGGGTGGGATATCGCCACTGCTTGCCAAGAGGCCTCCAAGCGCGGCATGCTGGGTTTGGTCAGCGAGCAAAGCATCTACCATCTTGACAACCGCACAGTCGAGTTGGAAGTCGTCCCGGCCTGCCGTCATTACGGTTTGGGGTTGATCCCCTGGAGCCCATTAGCTGGGGGGCTTTTGGGTGGTGCTTTAGAAAAACTCAATACCGGGCGTAGAAAAGGAAAGGAATTCGAGAAGCGAGTCGAGGAAAAACGCGGGCAGTTAGAAAAATATGAAGCGCTTTGCAAAGAGTTGGGACATCCTCCTGGAGAGGTAGCCCTGGCATGGCTGTTGCACAATCCCGTTGTGACTGCCCCGATCATTGGGCCGCGCACCATAGAGCAGCTTGAGAGCGCTGTGCATGCCACCGAGATCGAATTGGATGAAGAAACACTTCAGAAATTAGATGAGATTTTTCCTGGCCCGGGTGGTGAAGCACCGATGGCTTATGCCTGGTAATCGAACTGGAGAACAAGTTTCATCTAACCATTTGTCATACTGAGTCCCGCTAAGGCGAAGAATCTCAAACATTAAGGTGAAAGATCCTTCGCTGGTAGGACGGAACTTAACCGTGGACATTGAAATCAGCCGCAGAACTGTCATTCTGAGGAGCGAAAGGAAGCGAAGCGGCTGAAGCGACGAAGAATCTTACTCTTTGAGTGACAAATACAAAGATTATTCGCTCCTTTTGTCGCTCAGAATGACAGGTAAATTATTAACTCATGTTACGTAGCAAAACAAAAGAAGCTACCGTTCTCCCTCATCCCAACCTTCTCCCAAGGGGAGAAGGGACAAAGTCCCCTCTCCCCTTGGGAGAGGGCGGAGGGTGAGGTAGGTTTGAACTCTCACAAGTCCACTTTTGCGTAACATGAGTTATTAATTGATCTTATGCAGTAATCCTGACCTTGATCTGGGTATACCTAAATATTGAGTTTTCACATATTGATCTGACAATCGCGAACCGCCCCGGAATGAATTCCATGGCTACAAAATAGCACCCGATGAATCCGGTTTGTTCGCTTGCTTCCAAGCCCGATTCGTCGGGTGCTGCTTAATAGCACGGGGAATTCATCCCCGTGCGTGCCTCGCGATTTTCAGCGAAAATGAATTTTCTACCGAAATACCAAGTCCGTTTAAAACGGACTTCCTATCTCAGCAGAGATTTCAATCTCTGATTGGTTCAAAATAATCACTATGCACACCCCTCTGTTTTTTTTGGCTCCTGAATGAGTTCGATGAGTTGCCCATCGGGGGCTCGTAAATAGGCCGAACGCCCCCAATAATAATCTTTGGGCTCAACTTCAATTTCAATGCCTTGGTTTGTTAGATTTTTGCATTCGCCATCGATATCTTCAACTGTGAAGGCCAGGTGATTTTCAGGAGGTAATTCGCCCTCACCAGGTGTGTACTTTTTGTGAATGAAAATCTTCGTATCCCCCGACATTAAAATGGCCATGCCCTCAGACTGTGCGACAGGCTCGACGCCAAGTAGGCCGCGATAGAAATTTGCATTTGCTTCAACATCATCGACAAAAAAGGCTAATTCAACGAGTTTCTTCATTATTATCGCATCTTCTCAACGCTATCCCCAACCCTAATGATACCGGGTTGGACAATATTTGCGTTGATGCCGCGTAAGCGCAGGTTTTTTCTCTGGGATGAATTGACAAACTTCACCGAATCTACCCCATACCAATCCATGAATTTTCCACACCCCGTGTGAGGTTGCGCGGTTACTTCAATGGTCGCTGTGCCAATCTTCAAATGCGTGCCTGGGGGTAAATTTTCTAAACTCAAATCCAGATCGACGTAGAGTTGATCTCCGGCCAGTGCCCAACGCGATTTTTCACCAGCCAACAAAGCGATAAGTCGGGAGTTTATCAACGTAATTTGGGTTTCTTTATGCGCCTTGCCATTGTCAGAACGGGAACTTCCACGAGATTTCCAGTTATCACCCATGAGCCCCTCATCGGGATGAAGTTCAGCTTCGGGAATAATTTCCCGCCCTCCCATGTTGGGGCGGCGCACAATTAATTCAACAATGCCCACGTTTTTTGGAGATTGAGAAATATAGTCCAGTCCCGCCTCAAGCTCTTCCATGGTCATAATTTTGATGTCTTTAGTTGTGCTCATTTTTTTTCGTACTCATAGTGTCTCTACTGCAAAAAGCCACCAAGCGAGTTTTTCGCTGGAATATATGGGGGTGGTTGTGGAGCAACCACCCCCATATATTCCGGCGAAAGCCCTCGTCTGTTAGTTTTTTTTCAGAGGAGTCGATGGTGATTTTGCATTTTTGCCAATCATGCCCAAATGCGTGTGTTGAAAAGAATCGGGATATTTCAGGCCGTAGCCAATAACCCTATCGAGGCTGGAGTGACCGAGCATGATCACACCGATGAGTTGAATGATCAGGTTTTTCATGGCTAGTTGCGTGCTCTACGGATCAAGATTATAGACAGAGCGAAGGAGATGGGAACAGTGATCAGGGTCAAGATGATGTATGCAGGGAAGAAAATGAAGCCCATGATATTGCCCTCAATTTCACCTGTCATGAAGAGAATTGAGAAGAAAAAGAACAGCACATAAGGCAGCTGTGCGATCGTATCTATTCTGCGAAATTCTGCATAGGACGTTTTTGTGAGAGCCCTGACGATGATAAATAGAATTGCACTTAATAAGGCTGCTAGGATCACTCCGGCCAGAATATATGCAATGATAGAAAATCCAAATAGCTTATTAACATTGGTCGATGTTTGTTCTGAAAGGTTAGACCAAATCAACACAAAATTGATGGCAATCACAAATGGATTTATGAGAGAAACGTAGATCAGATGCAGTATTGATTTAATCCAGTTGGGAATGAAGTTCATGTCATTCTCCAAATTTGGCTAACTGCCAATCAACTTTGTGCAGCCGTATGGCATGATCAAAGCCTTTGGGGGTGAAATCTTCAAATTCGGAGAATGGAAGCGCCATATCGTTGCATCTATCTCTCACGTCTGGGGCGACAAGGATCTGGCTCGCATCAGCATGCTCACAAAGACGAGCGGCCAAATTTACGGCGGCTCCAAATAGATCGCCATGGTCTTCGATAGGTTCGCCGGTAGTCATACCAATCTTGACATACAGTGCATCCTCGGGGGTTTCCTGGTTGTGCTTATCAAATGCTTTTTGTATCGCCACGGCGCATTTGACCGCAATTGGCACAGATGCGAAGGAAGCCAGAAAACCGTCTCCGGTGTGTTTGACTTCAGTGCCTTGAAATTCTCGGAGTGTGTTTCTTGTTAGTAAATTGTGCACATGGAGTAGATGCAAGGCTTTTGTGTCTCCCAGTTCCGTTGACATGCGAGTCGAATCTTTCAGGTCGGTAAACATAATTGCCCGAAAAGCCGAATCAATAGGAGTATCCCCCGAAGAATCGACAGGGCTTGGGTCCTTCACTCTGCCCAAGAACGCCTCCACAATCGATGGGTCAACTTCTATGATTTCATGGGGTACAGATCCATGCGCTTCATTATGCGCGTGTTGAATAGATTCCTTATCAGGGGCATCGACCAGGCAGAAGGCTGTACTGCGAACCTCATCGAACCAATAGGTCAGGAATTGCAGGCCATGTTTATTTTGTACTTCAAGATCTCTTTCATGGGCATTGGCGAGGGCATGTTTTGTGGCGCCTTCGACATAATGACGGTCCATATAAATTGGCATTTCTGATCTCCAATAACAATGCAAAGAATTCTTCTAAGGCGTTTTAATTCCTGATTCAACTGCAAGATCGTGATCCTCGCAGTGATTTGCCCCCTGGGGGTTGCTGAAGTCAAAATCTACAAAAGCCAGACACTTCAACTCCAAACCAGCTTCCTCTAAATAACGCATCACGGGGCTGCCTTCAGCGTTACCGCTGGCGATATAGTCATAGACCTGTTCGGTTGATAGGATGCTGCGACCATTGATTTCAGCCGCATCCTGGGTTTTGATATTGTTGATTTTCAGGATCTCGGTGACTGCCAGCCATTCTTCTTTGCTCGTCTCTTCGAAGTGGTACAAGATCGTGTCTCGAATAGGCGCCATGATCGTATAGATGCGGGCATATTCGCGCAGGTTATGGTCATCCTGGTATTCTTCGGTGATGACCAGCTGTTCTCCTCCATGCAGAGGCGCGCCTCCAGGGGTGAGAATGTTTCCTTCTCTGTCAACGACGAGGTTGTAACCATAGGAAATTAAACTCTCATCAAAATTATGTTCCCCACCTTCTTCGATCAGGGATTTTCCTGTGCGGATGCTGGTCAATCCATAAGACCACAGTTGGGTGAGATCGAGTTCTTCAGTGGAGACGACTTGGGCTGTGGCGGATAGAACTTGAGCCTGTGTTTCTGCAGGCTTTGTGGGCGTAGAAATCTCTGTTTGAGTTGGTTCTTGTAGTTTAGGAGTCTCAACCGTTTGGGTTGATGACAAATTAGCACAGCCAACCAAAAAAATGAGACCCAGTAATAAAACGATAGATTTACGCATCCCAAATTTCCTCGGCTGCTCGAAGGCCTGATAAATAGGCTCCATGGACAGTCGCATTATATTCTCTTGAAGTTGCTTCTCCGGCAAAAAATAAACGTGTTCCAACCGGCGCGGCTAGCTCGTCATGACTCTCTGGAGTTGCACCCAGTTTATTGTAAGAGTAAGAGCCCAGGGCATAGGGGTCAGCAGCCCAGCGTGTGATTTGCCATGCACCCGGATCAGGAATGTCTGCTCCAAACATCTTTCGCAGTGTCCCCATGGCGCCTTCGACAATTTGCTGATCGCTCCATGATTCAGTTTGGTGAGCAAAAGCGGCAGCATTGAAGCCCATCAAAATTGGCATTTTTTTGTAGAAGGCAACATTTAACCATTCGGCCCATTCTCCCGTGTTTTCACTGATAAAACCCAAAAGCTCTGGCCCCTGAGGCCAGAATTTGTTCGGAAAGCGCAGACAAACTTTATCCAGCAGCCCCATTCCAAGATTATGAATTGCATTTTGTTTTTCTTTTGGAAGCGCTGGAGAGAATAGTACATTCCCGCTTTTCAATACCCCTAAAGGCAAGGTGATCACAACCTTATCAGCCTGATATTTGTTTTGATTTGTCGTGATCGATACGCCCTGGTTTCCATGTTCCACATTTTGCACAACTTCATCGAGTCGGATATCGAGACCCTCGGCGAGCAAATTGATGATTTGGTCATAGCCACCTGGAAAGATGACATCCTCACCCCCAAACTCCTCACCTTCATCCAGATAGAGCGCAGATAGATCTTTGCTGTCCGCGGCGTAATCGTGTTCGATGACGGAATTGATCAGGTAGAGGATTGACGCTCTCTCAGCTGGCGAAATATCTGCTTCAGCAAAGGCATTCTCAACGATTGTCTGGAGAGATACATCATTGTCCAGCTCTTCGATAGCCTCGAAGATATATTCCTGCACCGAATAAAGAATATCGTCTAGTGACTCGTATTCTGAGTCGGAGAGTTCATTTCCATCTGCACCATAAATCCAATGGTTGTCGTAATCCGTTTCGAGTACTTCGATCTGGTTATCCTTGGCTAATTTTGATATGGGATTGTTGCGGATGCCATGGATCCACGAAGCACCTAGATCAAGTGGCGCGTCTGCCCATTCACGGCTTGTCCATATGCGGCCGCCAATGCGCGAGCGTGCTTCCAAAACAATTACTTTATAGCCCCATTTTTGGAGCGTATGCGCCGCGCTCAACCCAGAAATACCAGCCCCGACCACAAGAATAGTTTCATTCTTTTCATCGAAAATATCACAACGGCTTGCAGCCACCGTATTTCCGAGCAGAGCAATTATTTTGAGAAAATCTCTTCTGTTCAAAATATTCCTTACAGAGATAAATAGGATAAAATCTATCCAATAATAACACAAATGTTACAGTTTGGATGTGCGATCAGAGAAGGGTTAAGGCAAACGCATCTGGATTTTCTCTCTGTGAAAATTCTTTCTGGGTCAGTAGCCCAACCGCGTTGGGCGGATTCGATAAGATGTGTTTAGCCTGATTCAGCCGCCAATGCGGTTGGCTCGCTACCCGAAAAGTTGTTTTGCGTATTCTCATCGCTATTTCTAAATGCGATTGCACTGGAGAAGGCTCTCATTGATTCGCCGTGGTAATGGGAGGTCTCTCACGGGAGTTCCCAAAGACCGTCAGACAAATCTTTAGGCGTAACTGCTCAGCCATCGACAGATAGTTCCCGAAAAAAGGGTGTGCGCGGGTGTGCGCGGGTGTGCGCCGCACACCCGCGCACACCCTTTTTTCGGGTATTTTTTCTTAGCCTGAGTAGTTACCTTTAGGCTATAATTCTGGTGATCCCAGAGGAAATCATTATGACCGAATCCCAACTCCATGAAAGAATAGAAGTGCTCCGTCAGGAGCTTCGCAAACACAATTATCAATATCACGTACTTGATGAGCCGCTGATCAGTGATTTTGAGTATGACCAGTTGCTGCTCGAGCTACGTAGTATTGAAGAACAACACCCCGAATGGATTACGCCCGATTCGCCCTCACAAAGGGCTGGTGCCCCCCCGGCGGAGAAGTTCGACAAAGTTCGACACCCCGCGTCAATTCTGAGCCTGGGGAACGCTTTCGATGCCGAGGGTGTCTACGCCTGGTTAGAGCGTATTGCCAAGCTCGATGAACGCGCTTTGGACGCTGACTTTGTGGTCGAACCCAAGCTGGATGGTTTGAGTGTGGTGCTGCACTATCGTGATGGAGTGTTCGTGCAGGGTGCTACGCGCGGTGATGGCGAAGTGGGGGAAGACATCACGGATAATCTGAGAACGATTAAGGCACTCCCATTACGAATTCCTGTGACCGAGGCCCGACGACCGACGACCGACAGTGTCCCGTCCTCCGTCCTCCGTCCTCCGTCTTATCTTGCCGTTCGCGGTGAAGCCTTCATCCGTCTTCCAGACTTCGAAGAGCTCAACCGTAAGCAAGAAGCCGCTGGGGAGAAAACCTACGTCAACCCGCGCAATACGGCCGCAGGAGCACTGCGGCAATTAGATTCAAGCCTGACAGCTAAGCGGCCATTGACCCTTCTCGTTTATCAAATCGTGGCATTCGAAGCATCGGATGCTGGGATGTCACAACCGTCGACACAGTCTGAGTCCATTGAGTTTTTGAGTGCAATGGGCTTCCCAGTTCCCGAAAGCACCTTGTGTACCCATCTGGACGAAGTCATTGACGCGCATCAAAAATGGGAAGAGCGCCGCGACGGTCTCGATTACGAGATCGATGGTATGGTAATCAAGATCAATGACCACCAACTCTTCGATGATCTTGGTGTGGTGGGCAAAGATCCACGCGGGGCGGTGGCCTTCAAATTCCCGGCGCAGGAAGTCACCACGCAGCTTATGGATATCGGCGTCAACGTCGGGCGCACCGGCGTGCTGACCCCCTACGCCATGCTCGAACCCGTGGAAGTGGGTGGCGTGGTGGTGCGCCAGGCGACGCTGCATAATTTCGATTTCATCTTTGAGAAGGATATCCGCGTCGGCGACCGCGTACGAGTAAAGCGTGCCGGCGATGTGATCCCCTATGTCATCGGTCCGGTCGAAGCCGCTCGAACCGGCGAGGAATGGCCTTACACGCCTCCCGAAACCTGCCCCGATTGCGACCAGCCGGTGGAGCGCATTGAGGGCGAGGTGGCCTGGTACTGCGTCAACGCCGCCTGCCCGGCGCAGATCGTGCGTAACATCGAGCACTTCGTTTCGCGTGGGGCAATGGATATTGTTGGCCTGGGGGTGCGGATTGTCAAACAGCTTGTTGAGCAGGGTTTGGCGAACGATGTGGCTGATCTCTACACCCTGGAGCGGAGCAGCCTGCTAGGGCTGGAGGGGTTTGCAGAAAAAAAAGCGGATAATCTACTCGGGGCAATTGCCGCTTCCAAAGATCAACCTTTGAGCCGCTTGCTGACAGCTTTAGGGGTGCGCGGCGTTGGGGAAGTTGTCGCCTCTGATCTGGCCAGTCATTATGGCAGCCTGGATGCCCTGGCCGCGGCCTCTGTTGAAGATTTAGAATCGCTCGAAGGCATTGGCCCCAATATTGCCCAGGCCATCGTGGATTGGTTCCAGCGGCCGGCCAATCAAGGTGTGTTGGCCAAATTGCGCGCCGCTGCCGTTTGGCCTCGGATGCAGGTTTCAGTTGGGGGGCCAGAATCAGCCCAGCCTCTCGCGAGTCTGACCTTTGTGGTCACAGGCACCCTCCCAGGGTTCACGCGTCCAGAGACTAAGGAGTTCATCCAGACTCATGGTGGCAAAGTAACCGGTTCGGTCAGTAAGAATACGGATTATCTGGTTGCTGGTGAGAAAGCTGGATCAAAACTGAGTAAAGCACAAGAGTTGGGAGTAAAGGTGATTGGCGAAGCCGAACTGCGAGAGATGGTTGATACTCTTAATTGACAGTTCCCAAACTCTGAACTAAACTTCTCCAATATCTTTTTTGAAAGCAATTATCGAGGTGAAACATGGATTTGATCAAAAGCAATGACATTGTGGCGCGCCGGGTCGCCGCCATGGTGAACCGTGTAGCGGGGATGAAAGAAAACGACGAGTATTATTACAATATGCCAGTGACTGAGTTGCGCGGCGGCTCCAAAGTAATGGTGGACGGTCGTGAGATGGAAATGTATGCATCCTATAGCTATTTGGGTTTGGTGGGGCATCCCCGTATTAACAAAGCTGCTCAGGACGCAGTAGCAAAATACGGTACCGGCACCCATGGTGTGCGCACCCTGGCGGGAACCTTGGATTTGCACAACGAACTCGAAGACACCATCGCTGAATTTAAGCAGGCCGAGGCGGCAGTGACTTATACCTCGGGGTATGTGACAAATTTGACAGCGATCTCCACATTAGTGGGCCGTGGCGATTATGTCTTTTCGGACAAACTTAACCACGCCAGCATCGTGGATGGTTGCATGACTTCGGGGGCAAAGTTCCGCCGCTTCAAGCACAACGACATGGAGGCTCTTGAACGCATGATCGCTAGCGCGCCAGCAGATGCTGCCAAGCTGGTTGTCGCCGACGCTGTCTTCAGTATGGACGGCGATATCATCGATCTGCCGCGCATGGTGGAGATCTGCCAGAAGTACGATGCCTGGTTGATGATGGACGAAGCCCACTCTGTTGGTGTCTTGGGCAAGACTGGCCGCGGCATCGAAGAGCATTTTGATATGTGGGGTACGGTTGATATCAAGATGGGTACATTGAGCAAAACCATTCCTTCAGTGGGTGGCTATATCGCTGGCAAGAAAGACCTGATCACATATTTGCGCCACGCCAGCAGGGCATACATCTTTTCGGCAGCGTTGCCCCCAGCGCAGGCTGCGGCGGCTATGGAATCCTTCAAGGTTATCCTTGATGAGCCCTGGCGAATCGAAAAATTGAATGCCAACACCGATCAGTTTATCGGCGGATTGAAGGGGCGCGGCTTTGATACCATGATGACTGAGACAGCCATTGTCCCTGTGCTGTGCGGCGCTGACGAGACGGCCTATGCCGTCACACGACATGCCCAGAAGAATAACCTGTTTGTGCTGCCAGTTGTATCGCCGGCTGTGCCGGTTGGTTTGGCTCGATTGCGTGCAACCGTTTTGGCTTCGCACGAGGAAAAAGATATCGAGTATGCCATGGATGTGATTGCTGAGGCAGGCAAGGATACTGGAATTATCTAACGTTGACCCTTCGATGTGATCTTCGCTCGCAGGGCAAGCGTTGAAACTACGATTTTGATGAGCGCAAGGCTGTTAGCAGCCTTGCGTTTTTCGTTTAGAATAGGGATATCCAACTTATCAATTGCACTACTCATAAATAATTTATCAAATAAATAAAATAAATGCACACAATAATATTGAAATCCGGTCGTGAAAAAGCTCTGCTGCGCCGCCATCCCTGGATCTTTTCCGGCGCGATCGCTAAAGTTGAAGGCGACCCTGGGATTGGCGAAACCGTCGCTGTGCTGGACTCTAGCGGCGAGTTTTTGGCGCGCGGCGCTTTCTCACCTGAGTCGCAAATCAGAGTTCGTGTGTGGACGTTTGATCCAGATGAGAGCGTTGATGATGATTTTTTTCGTCTGCGTTTGAAGTCGGCCTTAGATAAACGTAAGTTATCAGTCTTCAGGGATCAGTCACTTTCCACTGACAATCGGCAGCTGATCACTTGTCGTCTCATTCACGCCGAGTCGGATGGCCTCCCCGGCCTGGTCGTTGACAGCTATGTGAATACCTTAGTGATGCAAGTTTTGAGCGCTGGGGTAGAGCATTGGCGGGAGATCATTGCTGACCTATTATTAGAGTTGACGGGCGCTGATCGAATATTCGAACGCTCGGATGTGGATGTGCGCAAACTCGAAGGTTTGCCTTTGCGCATAGGCACTGTGCGGGGAGAATTAGAGCCGGAGAGAATCCAAATCGAGGAAAATGGGCTCAAGTTTTGGGTTGATGTCAGCAAGGGACATAAAACAGGTTTCTACCTGGATCAACGTAACAATCGAGCACGCGTTCAAGAAATGGCTGCTGGACGCGATATCTTAGATTGCTTCAGCTACTCGGGTGGATTTGCGCTCAGTGCGCTTTTGGGTGGTGCGGCTTCGGCAACCGCTGTCGATTCGTCTTCCGATGCGTTGGCTTTGGCTGAGGAGAATCGCATTCTCAACGATCTGCCTGCGGAGAAAATCGAATGGTTGGAGGGCGATGTTTTTCAGGTGCTGCGTAAATTCCGAGATTCGCGTCGCGACTTTGATATGATCATCCTGGATCCCCCCAAGTTTGCGCCGACTTCCTCGCAAGCACAGAAGGCAGCCCGCGGTTACAAGGATATCAATTTGCTAGCTTTCAAACTTTTACGTCCAGGCGGAATCTTGGTGACATTCTCTTGCTCGGGGGGCATCTCTGCAGAGCTCTTTCAAAAGATCGTCGCTGGCGCGGCCTTGGATGCGGGCGTGGATGCCCAAATCATCGAGCACCTGGAACAAAGTCCTGACCACCCAGTAGCATTGAATTTCCCCGAGGGGGCGTATCTGAAGGGCTTGGTGATAAGAGTTGGATAATTTGTAATTAGATTGTTTGATTCTTTCGATGGAAGGGTAAGTTTCGTTAGGAGTGTGCCATGCAGGAAAGTATTTCTCGGCCAAGTTTTGATGCAGAATGTACAGTGGGCGTAATACAGCTTAAAAATGGGATGCTCTTTTTCAAAAATCGAGATCTGGAATATGCGTATCATGCTAACCAACTTACTGTTTACCATTCGACTCCAGAAACCCAAGCCTTGAAAGGTGTCAATCTCAAAACGGGAGAACTCGATGGTGTTGCGTTTGGAGTAAACCGGCACAAAGTTTGCGTAGCAAACACGCACGTGGAGTCAACTGATGACGTAACCTATGACGTTCTTTGTGAAAAGCTGCTTTTGGGCGTGCAAGGGAAAAATGATGTACCGCGGATCACGAAAGATTTTATGGGTCAAAATTCCTTGCAGGGCGGACGTATCCTTGTTTCAGCACCCGGATGGACTTATCTCATCGAAGTTTTCCAGAAGAAATATATGACTCCCGCGAAAAAACTCTAACGCTGAAAGGCCAAAACAGGATGAAAGTTGAGCCAGACCCAAAGGCGAGAGCGCAACCGGGAGAAAAATGAAAGAAAAGAAGAAGCCAAAAGCGGTTTGGCAACATGATTTG
>JADHTJ010000170.1 GCA_016785015.1 Anaerolineales bacterium | reverse complement strand
GATCGAATTTGGACAGCTACCACCGGGGACTTTTAAAATTTGGGTTGCTGGCAATCATGGTGAACCGGAAAACCCCATCGCTGGGAGATTGTATATCAGCCGGCTGAATCTGTTCGAAACCACAAATCCGGGCGAACTGGATCCGGAACAACCTACCAGAACTGCCACCCTTGATGTTGAGGGCGTGGATTGGGATGAATTCTTGCTCAGTACTCCGGTTGAGCTGATTACATCTGATGATGTGTTCCTGCGGGTGCCGGATGAAGGATTGGCATTAGATGATTCGGACTATCTCGTCAATGAAGGCTGCAGCGATCTGATTACGACCCTTCCGCCGGAAATCAAACTCAAATGGCCGGGTGGGGATCTAAGAATCCACTATTCAGCGAGCATCGAAGAATATGGCATTGTTGTAATCGACCCCAGTCGTACACTTTCTTGCGCAGCAGAAATGTACAGCTACGATAGAGCCGAGGAAGGAGAATATGTCATCTGGATTGGCGCGATGGAGTATGGAGCAGAGCAGGAAGGAACGCTATACGTAACTGGATGCGAGGATTATGATCCCAAGAAACCGGGTGAAAACCCATGTGTAGAAGAATAAGATTTACTTATCCCCCAAAAAGTGGGGGATTTTTCATTTAAGTACTCGATTTTGGGGTTGTACTGATGTCATTTTTATCTGAGTGTCAGGAATGGCCCAAACAGATCTTCCGCCAGGGTGTCTTCATCACCTTCCATCTCAGGTTCTTCAGGCCATAACAGCAACTGCCTGCCACCGCCTACCACCAGGCTGGTCAGGTCGGCTTCACTCATCCCAAAGGGCTGCAGCACCTGGTAGATGCTGCGGATCATCAGGTCTCGGTAGCGCGTTTTGTCGATCTGATTCCAGGCAGGTTTATCGGGCAATCCCCAGGCAATGACCCCTGGCTTCTCCCCTTTGACGTAGATCATCGGCAGGCGCTGACCCACGCGCACATTTATCCCAGCAGCTCGCAGCTGCCGGGCGGATTTGGCTGAATCCGATTTGCCCTTGTACTCATCCGGCTCTCGTGAGAGCAGTTTGCGGGTGACTAAATCTTCAAGGGGTACTTTCTCAGCATACAGGTCAGCCACATGCTGGTAGACAAAGGCTAATGCTTCAGCAATATGCTCGCCAAGAAAAGCAGTTTTTGGCTCCCTGGCCATCACGCCCATTGCATTCCGCTCTGCATTGGTGATCCACGCCGGCGTGTCGCGCCGGCGCTGGGCCATACCGCGCACCTTCATTTCCCCATCGTAAAACTTGCCGAAATAACGGTTTGAGGCTCCAATACGCGGGTTCATCACCGAGGGTAGGAAGGCCAGCCACTGGAAAATGCCCTCCAGTTCGATGGTCAAGCCGGTGCGCTGGTTGATTTCCTCGATCAGCGGCGCGAAATCTTCTGGCCTGTGTGCACCCTTCTTTTGAATAAAAACCGAATCGGTGTTGGCGGCTAGCACATTGAAGCCGTAGTCATGAGAGGCTTCCATGGCCCGCACCAGCATTTCCCGCCCGATGTCGCAAATGGCTTCATGAGCCAGGATGCGCCCGAAGAGGTTGTGGGCATGGCCCTGGTAGCCGAAGGAGACATAACCCAACCATTTCAGACCATCGATGGACCCCTTGAGCTGTTCCCGGCGGGGATCATCCTTGGCTATGGCTCGCAGCATGGCCTTGGCCAGGCGACGTTTGTCCAGAAGCGGCCTGAGCACCGATGCAACCAACCCTGGTGCATCCTGGTTGATGGGCATCTTGCTGCGGGGAGTGTTTTTGTATGACTTTCCCTGCACGCCGGCCGTCTCCCCGCTGATATTCCATTCGGCCATGATCGAGGGGTACATGGAAAAGAAATCCAACTCCGCTACGTCCAAGTGCAGGCCGACCACCGGGTGGTAGTTCAAGCCGCCTCCATCGGCATCGTTCAGCGCCATCAAAGGGCGGAAGGGCTCGGTCTGGGTTTTCTTCAGCGGCACCATGGCTTCCCAACGCAAGGCCTGGCGCACCTGCATGGCGGTGAAACCGGCTCCCGGGCTGTTGCGGGCTGCGATCTGCACATCTACTCCGCTGACGCGCGCCATCTCGATGGCCGCGTGCAGGCTGAAACCCCCGGTCATGGCGGCGTTGCCCGGATCGACGTGCCAACGCCCAAAGAGCATGGTCTGGGCGGCGCGGTAGTGCACCTGCCCGTAGCTGTGATAGGTCAGCTCGTCTTTGATCGCCGGCTTCTTGCGTTTATCCCGGTTAGGGTTGAAATCCAACCCGTGCTGCTCGGCCAATTGGCTCAGGTAAGGGAACAGCCAGCCATCACCATAGACTGCCAGGATCACGTCAGGGTCGTGGATTTCCAATATATCCATCACCCCCAGCAATAAACCGCGGCCGTCCTCGGTGGCAAATTCCCAGCTCGTTTCTCCCAGATGCAGAGATATCTTGCTGGGCGGCTTGTAGGTGGGGTCGCTGTCTGGTTGGATGACTAGTTCACGAAAATCGGGCAGGTCATAGCTGAAATCCCAGGGACTATCCAGTACATCGATCCTTTCGACCAGCCCCTGGTCGTCAACTACCATACGGCATTTGGCCATGGGGAAAGCCCCGGTCTCCCCGCGGAAGCGCACCGGGAAGGGGATTTTGGCGTTGAAGAAGTGGATGTGCTTGAAGCGCTTCTGCAGGTTGTAGAACAGTCGCTGCTGGGAGACGGGATCGGGGCACTGCACCTGCAGCACACGCCGGGGACCTTTGAACAGGTCGCGCTTGACCACGAATTCGACCTCAGGCGGCTCTTTGATCGTCGCCAGGTAGCGGGCGGCGATGTTCAAATCCCCAGCTTTACGGGCAGCCAGGTAGAAGCGTGTTGGATAGGGCTGGCACAGGCGATGACGCCCCCCATCTTCACCGATCAACCAGATGACGGCCCCATCCTCTACATCGGGATAGACGGAGAACAGCCAACCGATGTGCTCTGCACTACGAGCATCACGGGGCATAGCTGGGATAGATGATTTCGAGCAGTTCTTCGCGGATACTGGATTTGAGCTGGTCTACTTCCCAGCGCAGGGATTCGATCTCACCCCGGAGCAGGACTTTCTCGGATTCACTGGCTCTGAGGTTATTTTCCAGCACCGTGATCTGCTGCTCCTGCTTGACCTGCTTGCCTTCCAAAAGGTAGATGGCCTTCTCCTGCTCCAGGTTCATGGTGAGCAGGATGCTGAAGATGGGCAACGGGTGCTTGGCCTTCTCCGCCGCGGGGACATGGAACTCGGCCTTATTCCACATATCATCAAACAAGGCCTTGTCATCGCGGTGCAGCAGTGCGCGGCGCATCTCGCTAAAGGTGCTGCGCTCCATTTTGAACTGCTGAGAGAAGGGGGGCAGGGTGTGGCCCATCAGGCAACTCCCTCTACGAGCTGGGTCGCTCTACTCAGGGCATAGCCCAAGCGCTCCAAAGGCGGACGCGCTCGGGCGGTGACAAACACCATTTGGTCCTTCGATAAACGCTGCAGCTCAACCTGACAGGCAAAGAACAGCTCGTCCACATGACGTTCATCTTCGTCATTGAAGCGGGAGAGCATATCGGTGACCAGTAAGGGTGCGGACAGGCGGGACAGGTGGGACAGGAAGTCAAGAAACTGTGTGCAGGTTTCTGCACGGGAAAAGAGGATCTTCTCCTGGAGGAGAGAATGGTACGCCTGCCCCACCCGTCCAGCCAGCGCGTAGGCGATATCGTAGAACGGCAAGCGGTTGCCGCAGACCAGCAGATTGATGCCCGAAGTCAGCGCAGCTTCGATGGTCAGATCGAAGGCACTTTCTTCGGGGATGAGGTAGATGCGGCCCGGGGTGAGATCTTTCATGCCCCCAAGATAACAAAACCCTCTGTTTTAGACTATCGTCCACCGGATGATTTTAAGACTGATTTGTGGATTAATCCGGTGAGTGATGCATATCTGGGGGTGGGGGAAGATAGTTTAGGGGATATGTGGGGGTTTATTGGGGTCGGTTTTTGGGATCGTAATTGCTGAAGTCCCACTTTCGGAGCATATAAGTCAATTGATGGCGGCCGCGCACATCGAATGCTTTGAAGATATCACGGATATGGGTTTTGACGGTGCCCAATGAGATGTTTAGTATTTCCTCGATATCCCCATTGGTGAACCCTAAACAGGCTAACGCAGCGACTTCTTGTTGTCGTTCCGAAAGGCTTTGCCAAATTTTTTCGTACTCACTGGTATTCTCATACCGTCTTATAACTTCTTTTTCGATCAGATCCATAGCAAGCTTCTCTATACTGGTGCCCTGTTCTCGAGCTAATTCTTTCAGCATGCCGTAAGTATCATGAGTAACAGTAATTTTCAGCATCGTGGCACCATTCCTTCGCGATTGGAACATTTTTCCAAAGATGTAATCAAAACCAGTGGTCATAAGAACACACCAAGAACAAACCATAATTAATAGAACATTAGTTCTATTATAGCATCAATGCTTTTACTTTGAATAGGAAGGGAGTACTGTTCCGGACTGTTGCTATGATATACTCAGGAAAGAAAAAACCTCGCCAGGATGCCGCCTGCGAGGGATGGCCTCAGCGTTGTGGGGACGCTTCGGCGTTTTTATTCTACCGAAGGGGTTTTCCATGCGCAAGGGGATCGTGATCAATCGCAACAGTTAACATGGTAACGCCAGAAGAATTTGCTCGCCAAGAACTTATCGACCCAGCTTTGGAAAAGGCGCGTTGGGATGTGTCTAACCCCGAACAAGTTGGTCTTGAGATTCCTGTTGATGGCTTTGATCCCGACGTCTGGAAACAGTTAGAGAATGATCTTCGCCAGATTCGCGATCAGGCCAATTTAAAGGAAATCGATCTGCCTGCTGGGATAAGTGATTATGTTCTTTATCGTGAGAATGGTGAGATTCTAGGGGTGGTCGAAGCCAAGAAAACCAGCATAGACCCTCGTTTAGCCCAGGCACAAACTGAATTCTACGTCACCCAACTTGAGCAGCGTCAAAGTTTTCGTCCCTTTGGGTTCATGAGCAACGGTAATGATATTTACTTCTATGATGTAGGTTATCATAACAAGCGCCAGGTGCATGGTTTTTTCTCCAGGCAAGATTTAGAAAACTTGCTGCATATTCGCAAGAATAGAATTCCACTCACAGAAGTGGATATTAATCGAGAGATCACCGATCGCACATATCAGATGGAAGCCATTCGGCGGGTGGCAGAAGTATTTGAAGCGGGCAAACGGAGAGCTTTACTGACGATGGCTACAGGTACTGGCAAAACTCGTGTAGCTATGTCTCTAGTCGATCTTTTCTTGCGTGCAAATCAGGCCCAACATATTCTCTTTATTGCAGACCGCAAAGCGCTGGTCGAGCAAGGTTTGGAAGAGGGATTCAACGAACATATTCCAGACGAGCCTGCGACTCGATTGTATTCTCACAGAATTGACACTACGAACCGATTGTATGTTGTCACCCTGCAAACCATCAACAACATCTTTGATAAATTCACACCAGCCTTCTTTGACCTGATCATCTTCGATGAGGTGCATCGCTCGATATTCAATAAATGGAATGAAGTGCTGCATTACTTCGATGGACGCATGATCGGTTTGACGGCTACGCCTGCCAATTTCATCAATCGAAACACCTTCTTGGAATTCGATTGTCATGATAATGTGCCTACATTTTTGTACTCGTATCAGGAAGCGATTGATGAAGATTATCTGGTTGATTACGATCTCGCCGCAGCGCAGACGAGATTCCAGCGTAAAGGTATCCACGGGATAGACCTGAGTGAAGAAGACCGCAATGTGCTCATCGAACAAGGTCGGGATCCTGATGATCTGGATTATTCCGGGCAGGATATTGAGCGTAGGGTCAGTAACAAAGACACATTGCGCAGGCAATGGGAAGAATTCTGGGATAAGTGCCTCAAAGACGAATCCGGTCAGCTGCCGGGGAAAACGATTGTCTTTGCCATGACCCAAGATCATGCACTGCGCCTTGCTGAAGTTTTCGAAGAGATGTTCCCCCAATATCCGGATTTGGTTCAGGTGATCACTTATAAATCTGAGTACAAAGGCAGTCGGCTGATCGATAAATTCAAGAAGGAAAACTGGCCGCGCATCGCCATCTCGGTCGATATGCTCGAAACCGGTGTCAATGTGCCCGAAGCGGTCAACCTGGTTTTCATGCGGCCGGTGCAATCGCATATCAAGCTGCAGCAGATGATTGGGCGCGGTACCCGGACCAATGAAGCCTGCAAACACCCCCAATGGCTACCAAAGGGTCACAAAGACGGCTTTTTGATTATTGATTTTTGGGATAACGATTTTTCGAAAGAGCCGGATACCAAGGCGCCTCAGAGTCTACCCGTGCTTGTGACGATATTCAA
Source organism: Anaerolineales bacterium (assembly GCA_016785015.1). Lineage (GTDB taxonomy): Bacteria > Chloroflexota > Anaerolineae > Anaerolineales > UBA11858 > NIOZ-UU35. The sequence goes on along the minus strand of JADHTJ010000170.1, from coordinate 2,446 downwards.
TACCCGGCTGAAACTGTTAGCCAATTTCTTAGACGATCAGCACGCAGAAGGTGCAAAGCAGGTTATAACTGACCTGCGCGCGATGATCGATCTTATCCCAACAGACGCGCTTCTAGTAAAGAAGGCGCTGCCCGATGTAGAGCAGGCCTGGGGCGATTCTTTCTGGCGTTACATCACTAAAGCAGATATCGAATTCTTGCATAATCATGTGGGTCCCTTGCTGCGCTATGCGCCGGGAATTGATGTTCAGGCTCAAACCTTTATCAGCAAAGTGGAACGGTTGAAACTACAAATCCAGACTGGTATAAATCCGAAGACGACGGCCAAATCCATTGCCGAAGATGTCAGCCGGCTGCCTAATTACGTATTTGAAGATGTAAAACGAAAAGAGCCTGCTGAGTTATGCATCTCCCCAGAATTGTTGACAGCATCTGTCGATGAACTCAATCAGGTTATCGAAATGTTAGCCAAGCAGATGAAGAATCGCCGCAAAGTAAAGCCCCTTATTGATTTGCTTGATCTGAGCGATGAGATTACTACCAGCGGTTACATCATCCTGCGTGAGCGGCCGGAGCCCATCTTCTACGAAGAATACCGTCGCCTGGTCACGGACAAAGTGTTGGCTTTGATTGACGAGCACCCCACTATCGACGCCATTAGTCGAGGAGAGCCAGTTACTGATATTCAGCTCTTAGAACTGGAACGCACCTTGAGGGAGGAGTTGGGTTCTGGTGATATGGAATTGACCGAAGAGAACATCAGAAGGGCTTACCGCATGCAGGTTACCAGTATGTTGGAATTCCTGCGCAATCTGTTGGAGTTGGATGATCTCCCCGGCTATGAAGAAGTCGTCAACCGACAATTCTCTGAGTACATGGCCACACACACCTTCAATGGAGATCAAATTCGTTTCTTGCGGGGGGTGCAGTCTGTTTTCCTGCAAAAGAGGCGCTTAGAACTGGCGGACCTTTATGATCCACCCCTGGATAGTTTCGGACAGGAAGCGGTGGAGCGCTGGTTTGAGCAGGGGGATATCGAAGAATTACTATCTTTCACAGAAACCCTTTCCGTAGTGTAGATAAAACTTGCGGTATAATCTCCATAGGTATTACGAAATCATGTTCGATAGGAGAATCGTATGGACGCTGTAACCGTTTCCCCAAAATATCAGGTTGTGATCCCTAAAAAGGTGCGCAACTCGCTCAATATCCAACCCGGGCAAAAAATGCAGGTCATTGAATATGGCAAGAATATTGTATTGATCCCGGTACGTCCAATTGAAGACGCCCTTGGCTCCCTCCCTGGGATTGACACCGACCCACAACGCGAAAAGGAAGATCGTGAATTATGAACATTGTTGATTCGTCGGGTTGGCTGGAGTATTTCGCAGCTGGCGATAACGCTTCGTACTTTGCACCTGCTATCAGAAACACAGAACAGTTGATCGTTCCAGCAATTTGTCTCTACGAAGTTTTCAAGCGTTTGATCGGACAGCGTGGCGAGTACGCAGCATTGGTCAATATTGGTGATATGCATCAAGGCCAAATTGCTGATCTAAGCGCGTCGATTGCCTTACAAGCTGCCAAATTGTCTACAGAGTTCAAATTGGCAATGGCCGACAGTATCATCTTAGCTACGGCGCAGGCCTATGATGCTACCCTATGGACACAAGACGCTGATTTCGATGGTATCGAAGGCGTAAAGTATTTCGAGAAGAAATAACCATGCTCACCGACCCCAAACTCCGCTCTCAAGTTGACGCCCTGTGGGATAAGCTCTGGGCTGGGGGACTCTCGAACCCCATGGATGCCATCGAGCAGTTCTCGTACCTGCTGTTCTTCAAACGGCTGGATGATGCCGAGAACCGCCGTGAACGGCAGGCCAAACGTCGGGGGACTGCTGACGCATACCAACCCCAAATACCGGAAGAACATCGCTGGCGGTACTGGACCAAACTCCAGGCCGGTGACGCTCTCAAACATGTCCGCGAAACGGTCTTCCCAGAATTCAAAAAAATGGGCGAAGATGGCAGTTCCTTCGAGCGCTATATGCAGAACGCCGAGTTCAAGATCAACCGTCCCAGCCTGCTGATCGAGGCCTGCAACGCCATCGACGAGATGCAAATATCGGCTCAAAACCAGGATGTGCAGGGCGACCTGTACGAGTACCTGCTGGGCTTCCTGAACACGGCTGGACGGGCCGGGCAGTTCCGCACGCCGCGGCAAATCATCCGCATGATGGTGGCGATGATCAACCCCCAGCCGGGTGAGCGCATCGGCGACCTGGCCGCGGGCACCTGTGGCTTCCTGGTCAACGCTTACGAGCATATTCTGGTGCAGCACACATCGCCCGAGATTTTGGAGATCGATGAGCAGGGGCAGCCCCACAAATTCATCGATCTCCAAAATCTCGGGCGATGTGTGCTGCACCAGAATATGCTCGTAAG
>JADHTJ010000169.1 GCA_016785015.1 Anaerolineales bacterium | reverse complement strand
CACGTGAAGTAAGAAGGAGATTGCTTCGGGCTTTGCCTTCGCAATGACACACAAAGCGGTACTTTTAGAAAGCACTGGAGCTTATCCAATTCTAATCTCACATCTTCTATGTTTGGCTTGCTTTCCAACCTATCCTTGATTACAATCGAATTCATATGGCTACGAAGCGACTTTCTCGCCGCGATTTTCTTAAACTCAGCGCCTTGGGCTTGGGTAGTTTAGCTTTTAACCCATTCCCGCCTCCCTATGACGACTATCAAGCCGGGCTGATGCTGGTAGGGCGCGTGACTGTCGATCAACAAGCGGCCATCTACAAAGAGCCGCGCTTTCATAGTGGGATTACGCGCTGGACGCGCCAGGATGAGCTACTCAACATCTATTACCAACTTACACCCGTGGAGGGCCCTCCCTACAATCCCATTTGGTATCGAGTTTTTGGCGGCTATATCCACAGTGGATATTTGCAGGTGGCCAAGTTTCGCTACAATTCACCACTCAGTTCAATTCCTGAGAGCGGTCAATTGGCCGAGGTGACTGTGCCCTATTCCCAGGCCTATTCTTACTCAAAAACCTATGGGTGGGAACCCGATTACCGCCTCTATTACGAAACCACACACTGGATTACGGATATCGTAGAGGGGCCCGATGGCAAGCCCTGGTACCAACTGACCTCAGAACTCACCGACTTTTTGGTTTATTACGTCTCCGCGTTGCATTTGCGTTCCATCCCCAATGAAGAGATGACCCCCCTATCTCCAGATCTACCCTTTGATGCCAAACGGATCGAGGTGTCACTTCAAAGGCAATATCTGACTGCCTTCGAATATGATCAACCCGTCCTGGGGATGCGCATCTCCACTGGCCTTGGGGAATTGGAAGTCCCTACCGGCAGAAAAACCCCAAAGGGCAGGTTCAACATCACGTCCAAATCTCCATCCAAACATATGGGCGGCGTGCAGGCTTCTGGCGCCCCTGACGAATATATCCTTCCCGGCGTTCCCTGGACGAGCTTTTTCATCTTCGAGAGTGGCGTAGCTTTCCACGGAACCTTCTGGCATAGCAACTTCGGATTGCCGATGAGCCACGGCTGCATCAACCTCAGCAACAAGGATGCCAAATGGCTCTTCCGCTGGGTCACACCCGCCTATGACTTGCCCATTCAAGATCGCAGCAATTGGGATGTGCGCGGGCATGGAACGCGCATTGATATATTCTGATATTCACGCTGCTAATATCTCCCATACTTCAGTTTGGCGATGCGGCTTAGCAAACTTCGCCGCTCGCGCAATTTAGACTTGATTTATCCACTTTACTTTAGTAGAATCTATCTAATGGTCAAATCAATCTCGCGTCGTGATTTTTTGAAATTCAGCTCAATGGCTTTCGGCTCTCTGTCGACAAACCGGTTTTTCGATTGGTTTCCCGATGATGAGGGCTTCCCTTCTGATGTGATTGCCATTGGCCGGGTTGGCACAAAAGAGATTGATATCTTTATCACTGATGATTACAAAAGCGAAAAGGTGGGTGTGCGCTATCGCGATCAAATTATCCCAATCTTTGAGATCATCATTGAACCCGAAGACAAGCCCAATTCCCCCCGCTGGTATCGCACTCTCGGTGGCTATGCGCACAGCGCCCACGTACCCATAGTCAAACGGGTGCTTAATAATCCCCTGCCCTGGGTACCTGAAGAGGGCTGGCTTGGTGAAATCACTGTGCCATACACGCGCTCATATCGCAAAACCCTAACCTATGGATGGGTGCCCCTTTATCGCCTGTATTATCAATCAATGCATTGGGTTACTGGCGTTGAAGAGGGCCAAGATGGTGAACCCTGGTACAAGATCACCGATGAATTGCTCAAGATTGATTATTACGTGCCAGCGACACACGTGCGCATCATCATGCCCGAGGAGCTGAAGCCTATTTCCCCCAATGTTCCCTGGGAAGAAAAGCGCATTGAAGTATCGCTGAAAGACCAATCTATGAAAGCCTACGAGGGAGATAAGGTCGTTCTCAGCACCTTAGTGTCAACGGGAATTCCTAGCGTTGGTGCTACATCCAATGGCATCCCCACTATCACGCCCACAGGTCGCTTCAATGTCGCCGTCAAAATGCCATCCAAGCACATGGGAAATGGCAAAATGACTGATGATATCCACGCCTATGAATTACCTGGCGTACCCTGGGTGACTTTCTTCACCGAAACTGGCATTGCCTTCCATGGCACCTATTGGCATCACAACTATGGCTATAAAATGAGCCACGGGTGCGTGAATATGACCATAGAAGAAGCCAAATGGCTCTACCTTTGGGCATTACCTGAGATCGAACCTCACGAATGGGAACGCCGCGGCTACGGCACACAGGTTACTGTGCACAACGCCTAACTTCTCCATACCTAAAAAATCCATAAAACCCCCCGCAGCGACTTGACAAGCCCTTTTCTGCGTGCTACAAATTTCTTGAGTAGGGTAGCTTTTGATTTAAATTCATCGCCAAAATTTTTGGCATTGCTGCCCAATAGTATTAGATTGTACGAAAGGAGAAGAAGCAGTGGCAGTACGAGAAACCGGAACCGTTAAATGGTTCAACGCCAGCAAAGGTTATGGCTTCATTCAGGGGGATCAAGGGGAGGATGTGTTTGTGCACTTTAGCTCGATCTTGGGCGAAGGATACCGCAGCCTCGAAGAAGGTCAACGCGTAGAATTTGAGGTTGCCGTCGGCGACAAAGGCCCCCAAGCTCAAAACGTTAGTGTCGTCGACTAGACCCTAGACCATAATCAAAAAAGGTGAAGCGATAAAACGCTTCACCTTTTTTGATTCCAATATTTTTATTTGCAGGCCTCTGGCGGTAGCGATGCAATCTGGTTGTTTGGTTAGAAAAATCTCACCTGCACCTATTCTTCCAATACCCCTGCATGTTTGAGTGCATTTTCTAAAATTTCAATCGTGACCGGTTTGACAACCAGGCTAACTGCCCCCAAAACTTTCGCTCGATTGGCTGTCTCCGGTTGATCATCAGAAGTGACAACAATCACTGGGATTTTCTGAGAGCCAGGACTTCGTCGAATGTACGATAGCACTTCAAATCCGTCCACACTGGGCATATTGATATCCAAAAAGACAACATCGGGAACATTTTCTTCGAGCGCCATCAAGGCTGAACGCGAGCCATATACGGCAAGCCCAGATACCCCCAACATATCGAGCATCATGACCATCATATCGGCCAGGCTGCGATTATCATCAATGACCAGTGCTTCTATCATACCTACTCCAATTCGGCAATCAGCTCTCCCATCGGAGAGAGGTCATAGCCCGGCAAAGAGCCCACCAAGGTTCGAAAAGCCGGATCCTCAAGAACTGAATTCAATGGGGTCAGCAATGGGCTTTCGGAATATTCCTTAGGCAATATTAAATCATATCTTTCTTTGAAGAGTGGGATGAAATCTAAATCCAGCGCGTGGGCTGCCGCGGCGATACCCAAGCCACAATCGGCACGGCCCGATGCTACTGACGCAGCCACAGCAAGATGTGTGAACTCTTCGTGTTCATATCCTTGGATATCAGCTGATTTGAGATCTAACTGGGCAAGATGATAATCCAATAAGATGCGCGTCCCCGCGCCCCGCTGCCGGTTGACTATGCTGACCTCGGGGTTGGTCAGATCGCCCAATGATTTGATTGCCTTTGGATTCCCTTTGGGCACCAACAATCCTTGCTCCCGCCCGACCAAAGCCATCACCCGCACAGGGACACCGGGTAAATATTGGCGTATGTAAGACAAGTTGTATTCGCCAGTTTCTGGGTCCAGGAGATGGGCACCTGCAAGATGAGCTTCCCCTCGCCTCAGTGCAACCAATCCCCCAAGGCTGCCGACATTGGCTGAGGCCAAGCGACGGTCGCGCGCCGCCAAAAATTGTGCCATCACATCCAAAATAATATCGTGAGAGCCAATCGCGAAGATCGTACGTTCGATTTCTTTCGGCGAACGATACAAGCGCACTTTGACGCGTTCCCCAGCAGGCATTCCCTGAGAACCGCTGGGCACAACCACAATGCCATCGGCGCGCACCAAAGACGTGATCACCCCAGAGCCGCGCGAGAGCGGTGCGGCCAGAGTGCGCTCGCCGACTTTGCCTACGGCCACACGCACATAGTCATCGTCTCCTGCGGGAGAGACCATCTTGCGGGTCAGTGTCGCTTCGATTTCGATGGGCTCAGTTGGCTGTCGTCCCAGCCATTGGGCGATCAACGGCTCTACGAAGATCTCCCCCGTCAGCGCCGCGGAGACAGGGTAGCCGGGCACGCCAATGATGGGAACGGCACTTGAAACCTTTAGGGTCTCAGCAGACTCCAAAGGTTTATTGATAATTCCCAAAATAACAGGATGCCCCGGCCTGACCGCGACTCCATGAACAAGCAGCTCCCCTAGGGCTTCAACTACACTGGCTGAGAAATCCTCAGAGCCCGCGGAGGAACCAGCGTTCAACAAGATCAGATCGTGATCGCGGGCAGCTACCACTACTTGGTTTTTAATCTCTTCGAAAACATCGCGCGTAATTGGAAATCGGGTGGCCTCACCACCCCACCCCAATATCTGCGCCGCCATGACCATCGAGTTGTATTCGATGATATCGCCGCTGGATACAGATTCGCCAATCTCCACCAATTCCGTACCTGTTGGGATAATAGCTACTTTAGGTCGTCGTGCAACGCGCGCTGTACCATGACCGCATCCGGCTATGGCTCCCAAATCAGCTGGGCGAAGAGTATGTCCCGCTGGCAGCACCAACTGCGTGGCAACCATATCTTCACCCATGGGCCTCACATGCGCCCAGGGGGTCACTGCCTCACGGATGCGGATTGCATAAGGTTTGCGCTGCTCTGCAATTATCTCTTCATTTTCATCGACAGGCTCAATATTCTCGATGGGAATGACTGCGTTGGCCCATTCAGGCAGCGGATCGCCTGTATCAACATAGCTGGTCTGTTTGTGGTAGAGCAACGTCAGTGGTGCGGTGGTCAACGCGCCGTCGGTTTCATGGGCTCGCACCGCAAAGCCATCCATTGCCGAGGCGTGGTAATGCGGCGAGGAAATCTTCGCCCATACTGGTTCAGCTGTGACCCGACCGACCGCGTGCTCATCGAGAGGGATTTCTTCCGTCCCCAAAATTTCGCCCAAACCGGCATCGGCGAGCGCTTGTTGAAGGCGTGATTTTGCTTCCGAAAGTGGGATATCGTGTAAGTATACAGACATATGAGCAAGTATAGCCTAACGCCCGGGGAGGCGCAATCAATCAAAAAGGTGCGAGTGGCAAATGCCTTATCTCGCACCTATTGATGAATATTTATGTTAGCCATAGTTAGGCTGGCGTTGGTAACTCGGCCATGTCGCGGCGCTGGAATCGAATGTAGTTGATTGACAAAATAACAAAATACGAAACGTATGCCATTACCTCGGTTAATGATGGGTTGCCGTTATATCCAAACAAGGCTTTGAAGATCAGGCCAAGCTGAGATTTTTCGTTGAAGATGTGATTGATATCCCACACATGTTCAATAATTGAAGGAATCCAGCCTGCTTCATTAAGCTCATGGACTCCATAAGCTACCAGACCAGCCGCAAATAAAATCAGCAGAATATTCGTGACCTGGAAGAATCCCCGCAAGCTGAGTCGCCTGGTAGATGAAAATAGTATCCAGCCAAGAATTACGGCAGAAACCAAGCCGATAGCTGCACCAATCAGGGTCAATGAACCCTCAGCAACGAAGGATGTTGCCAGCAAGAATATGGCAAGCTCCAAGCCTTCACGAAAAACAGCAATGAACGCCAGCGTAAAGAGCGCCCGCTTGCCGGAACTCAACGCCTGAGACGTTTCTGATTCAAGATTGGCTTTCAAGTGTTTGCCCTGTTTTTGCATCCATAGGATCATCCAGGTAAGCACGCCGGCCGCAAATAAGGTAGCAAGGCCCTCAAAAATTTCCTCCGCCTTGCCTTCAAATTCCATCCCCAACAAATTCAAACCTATCCCGACCAACACAGCGGCAACAATTGCTGCTGCAGCACCTTGCCAAACAACAGGCTTGAGATGCGGCTGGTTTAGCCTGTTCAGCACGCCTAATACAATACCAATAATCAGGGCGGCTTCGAGGCCTTCGCGTAAAGATAACAATAAACTTGGAAACATACATTCTCCTTTATGTAACTCATGTTACACACAAGTAGCGAGATTTCCCTGTATATAGTGGGTGGGGGCTTCGCCCGAGACCCCCCTATTGACAGGGAGATTCTCTTTAGGCTGCGTAACATGAGTTATGTAATTAGTTTTACAAGTATTTCTTTTGAGTACTCCGAGGACAGGTTAATGGTCTTCCCATCTTCAGTCTTCACTAAACAAGGGCCCTCGTCTTGACTGGCTAAAACTGTGACCTCGCTACCAAGAGCCAATCCTGTCTGTCGGAAATACGCTCTTTCTAATTCGCCAACTTGAATGGCGACGATAATTCCACGTGAAGCGGCTGGCAGAATATTTAATGGGGTTCCAATCTGTAAATCTCCCACTGAATCTATCTGCGGAATCGTTTTTCCTGCTGGCGAAGTTACCGGATAACCCAGGAAATTTGCCAGACGATCGGCAGTTTCTTCAGGGATGGCGTGCTCCAACGTGCAGGCCAAAACTTCGGCTTCGCCTGGATCATATTGGAGATGTTCCACTAAGAAAACCTCCCACAAGCGGCGACTACGCATTATTTTGGCAGCAGATTTCCAGCCCACATCCGTAAACTCAACTCCCTGGTAGGGTGTGTAGCTGACCAAGCCCATCTCTTCCAAATGGTGGATCATCTGGTTGGTCGAAATGGGTGTCACACCCAATAATTCAGCTACCTGAGACAAAGGAATTGGGCAATCTTCTTCTGTTTCAGCAAGGCGTGCCATACTCACCAGGTACATCTGCTCGCTTTCAGTTGTTATTCTAAGGTTATCCATAAGTTTTTTCCATATATTTTATGGCCAAGCTAAAGATAACAGTTTACCATTCTCAGGGCAAATTGCAAACGTCATACAAGAGTTAGAAATATGTCATGTAGCAGAATAATTTGGGAATCACGGTGGTTAACTGTAGAGGTCTCTAGGATTCGCCGTGGTAAAGCGAGATTCTTCGTCGCTTCTCTCCTACTAAGAAACTAATCTTGATGTCACTGCGAGGAGTGCTTTCTGCGACGCCTGTCCAGAGCTTGTCGAAGGGCAGCAGTCTCCTACTTTGATGGAGGAGATTGCTTCACTCTATAAACGGAGTTTATACTGAGTGCAACGAATGTGTTCGCAATGACATCGATGAGAGTTTCTTTCTGATTGAGCAGCGCCCAATCCGCTGTGGATTTTCTCAGAATGACAACTTAATAGCGAATTTTATTGTCCACGTTTAAATACCGTCCTAGCACAATTCGCGTGAAACAAGATTAGGGTCAATATGGTTCTTTGGGAATTGCCGTGAGAGACCTCACATTTGGATAATTGGTTTATCCCCCTATTTGAGCCATCCGTCGTGCTTCAGGATATTGATGTTCGAAAAGTTCATGCCCTTCTGGTTTCAGCGCAGTTGCGAGGGAGATCTTTCGTATCAGAGTTTCTCTATTATTCAAACTCTCGCGTATAGAAATCTCGTTATCCATCAGCAAACATGGTCGCAGCGCACCATCCGCAGTCAAGCGCAAGCGGTTGCAGCTTTCGCAGAAATGCTCACCCAGAGGGGAAATAAATCCGACAGTCCCCAGCGCACCGGGAATTTGAAATGTGCGGGACGGGCCGTTGCCCTTTGGGGAGGTGGCAGGCTGCAAGTTTTGGCTTGACAATAGATTTTTCATTTCTTGGACAGAAATGTAGCGATGATCTTGCGCAGGGAAACCTACCCCCCAATCCTGAGCATTGCCAACAGGCATCAGTTCGATAAAACGAATATGCCAGGGATGTCCTTTGGTCAGTTTTGCCAAGGAAGGGAGTTCATCATCGTTTAGACCACGAACAACCACTGAATTGATTTTTATAGGAGCCAGGCCAGCCCTTTCAGCGGCAGCAATGCCCTCGAAGACCCGTTCTATCCACCCTCCGCGAGTGATGCGTTTGAATTTATTGGGATCAAGGGTATCTAAACTGACATTCACACGGGCCAGACCAGCATCTGCTAGCGCGGCGGCCTTTTTCGACAGCAGCATAGCATTGGTGGTCAGGCTGACCTCCTCAATACCTGGTGTTGTTGCGATCCCACGCACTATGTCGACCAAATTTCTGCGCAGGAGGGGCTCTCCGCCTGTCAAACGCACGCGCTTCAACCCCAATGAAGCAGCCTGCCTCACAAATTGCAGTATTTCATCATTTGTCAGCAATCCACCTGGAGCGGGTTCCGATATTCCCTCTGGGGGCATGCAGTACACACAGCGCAAGTTGCACCTGGGGGTGAGCGAAATTCTCAAATAGGTGATAGATCGTCCAAAAGAATCAATTAGCATAGTCACACCAATAATTTCCACCAATAATTTGTCACCGCGAACGACATCACCACCCCCAGCACTCGTCGCAAACTCAAACTATTCAAACGCTGAGCTCCCAGCCAACTGCCACACAGCGCACCCAACAAACCAAAGGGAAGCAACATCATTCCGAATTGTCCAAAGATGAAATTTTCACCACTCACGCGCCCCGCCAATCCACTGACCGAGTTCAATACTATGAAAGCTGCTGCAACGGCTGAAGATTGTTTCGGTGTCCCCCAACCCGCTAAAATAATGATTGGTGAGAGAAATATCCCCCCACCAATACCCACTATACCTGAGAGCAGGCCGATGCCAAATCCAGTAAGCAGTGCGGCCCAACGCGGTGGTGAGTGTGGAAATGCTTCATTTGCCTGGTTACGTTTCGAAAAATACAGCAAACGAAAAGCGACGAATGAAAGTACGGTATACAGCAGTGAATAGTAAATCTGGTCGCTAAG
>JADHTJ010000168.1 GCA_016785015.1 Anaerolineales bacterium | reverse complement strand
AGGTTTTCAAATTCTTCGCAGGAGTTTGGAGCGATTTGGTGAACAGCGCGCGGGTGAAGCTGCTGCGGGGATGGCTTTTTATGGCTTCTTTTCCATGTTCCCCTTGCTGTTGCTTTTAGTGACATTTGGGGGAACCTTTTTGGAGAGTTCTGAAGCACAAACGCAAGTTTTAGATTTTCTTGTGGGAATTTTCCCGATTTCCGGTAATGTAATCGAAAGGAATATCCAGCAAGTCTTGCAGTCCCGCGGGTCAGTGAGATCCTTCAGTGTTATCGCTTTGGCATGGTCGGGGTCCGCGATCTTTGCCATCTTGGCCCGGAATATCGGATTTGCTTGGACTTCGGCCAAACGAAGACATTTTCTCATTCGGCGCTTGATCGCTCTTTTGATCCTGGTTGTTCTGGTTGCTTTGATGTTTATGTTGATGACAGCCAATACTTTAACGAGATTCATTCCCAAGGAGCTGAACGGCGCTGCGCAGGTGTTGATGCAAATGCGTTTCTTCTCACAATTCGCTGTGTGGGTCTCGCTCTTTGTTTCCTTGTTGACTCTCTATCGTTGGATACCCAATACCTTTGTCAGTTGGGCAGAGGGCGCCTGGGGGAGTCTGGTGGCATCTACGGCAATTGTTGTAACAACTTTTGGATTTACCTGGTATATCCGCAATGGATTTATCAACTACAGCCTGGTATATGGTTCTCTGGGAGCTGTGGCCGCGTTGTTGTTCTGGACATATCTGTTAGCCTTTTGGGTGCTTTTTGGCGCATATCTTAGTGCAGCTATTTCAGAGCATCAACGGTTGGGGGATAATGAATCAAGTGATACCTCAATTTATGAGCAATAAATTAAAAGCGGAATTCAATTTCCTTTGATATTTCGGATAGATACTTAGGATTTTGGCATGATTTCCTCTTGACATACAGGAAAGTAGAAGATAGAATAACTTACCAAACGTTCAGTAAGGTAAGTTATTTATGTGCGCAAATACAACTCGAGTTGGAAAAGAAAAAATCCTTGATATTGCCGAGGGCTTGTTCACCGAACAGGGCTATAAATCTGTCTCTATACGTGACATTGCACAAGCCTGTGGCGTGACCAATGCTGCTTTGTACTATCACTTCGAGAACAAGGAAGCGCTATTTGCCGAAGTTTTGGAAAATCATGTTCAACGGCTTAATGATCATATGCGCGCATCTGCGACTGATGTGGACGATATCCGCCAGCAGCTAATCGCCATGTTGACGCGCTATGCTTCGCTGGCAGGCCACCGTCGTTCGCCGATGTTTTTGCTGCGGCACAAATCTGATGGCCTGGACAAAGAAAAGGCTCGCCAGCACCATAGCAAATTAATGCAGTTGATCTTAACACCCATCGAGGATATTCTTGGAAATGCAGTCGATGAAGGGCAGTTGAAACCGCTCCCTGAGGGCTATTCGGTAGCCTCGCTGTTATTGGGCATGCTGCATGGCATGGCTCAACACCGCCGTATGTGCCATCAGGAGAGCCTTCAGTCTGAGGATGTCGAAGTGGTTGTAGATGTGTTTTGGAATGGGCTGAGCATTCAAAGGTGAAACGTTCAGCGTTGCTATTTGGAGAACTATTTTATGAAATCAGTTAGTAGAGCATTACGATATTTGTTCAATTACTGGCAAGTGGCGCTAGGTGGGGGGCTGGCCTTGCTGCTGGTAAATTTGGCCAACCTGACGACTCCGCAGTTGCTGCGCTTGTTGATTGATGATGGCATTGCCAACCTCAATATGACTCGCGTCTGGCAGGTGGCTGGAGCCTTGGTGGGGGTGGCCTTTGTGCGGGGAGTATTTAATTTCCTACAAGGGTTCTGGTCTGAGGTGGCATCTCAAGGTGTAGCCTATGACCTGAGAAATTCGATCTTTGAAAAGCTGCAAAAATTGAGTTTTTCTTATCACGATCGTTCACAAACCGGCAAGTTGATGACCCGAATGACCTCAGATGTAGAGATGGTGCGTCATTTTGTAGGGCGGGGCGCTTTGTTGCTGGCCTCAGCTATTTTGATGCTTTTGGGAACTTTGGCGGTCATGTTTTGGATGAACTGGAAATTAGCCCTGATCGTATTCGCCATCGTGCCTGTGATCCTGGTTTTCTTCAGTATATTTGTGCGCAGGATTATGCCGGTTTCAATGAGAGTTCAAAAGAAACTTGGCGCGCTCAATACTATTCTGCAAGAAAACCTGGCTGGAATGCGTGTAGTCAAAGCGTTTGCGCGAGAAGATTATGAGACCGCCCGCTACCTGGCCCAGAATGAAGAACTGCTCGATGAAAATGTCAATTTGGTCAAGTTGTTTTCGTCTATCTTTCCGTTGATTTTCTTCGTGGCAAATTTGGGTATGGTTGCCGTGGTCTGGTTTGGTGGCTTGGAAGTGATTGGCTTACGGCTGACCCTGGGTGAATTGGTAGCCTTCACTGGCTATCTGGGGTTCATGCTAGTCCCGATCTTCCAGATGGGCATGATCGGGGCGATGCTCTCCAGGGCGGAGGCATCTGCGCAGCGCCTCTTCGAGGTGATTGATGCTCGCTCAGAAGTAGAAGACAAACCTGATGCTACCCCTCTACCAGATTTGGAAGGTCGCGTGACATTCGATCAGGTCGGTTTCCGTTATGTGGGCGGGAGTGAAGATGTTATAAATGATGTCAGCTTTACTGCCGAGCCGGGTCAAACGATAGCTATTCTTGGCCAGACTGGGGCTGGGAAATCCTCGATCATTAACTTGATCCCACGCTTTTATGATGTCACCGATGGCGCTGTGCTGATCGATGACCATGATGTACGAGATATTCAGTTGGATTCTCTTCGGAAACAGGTTGGCATTGTTTTACAAGAAACAACCCTGTTCTCAGGTACGATCCGCGAGAATATTGCCTACGGTCGCCCCGATGCCAGCGATGCACAAGTCATCCACGCCGCGCGGGCGGCTCAAGCGCACGAGTTTATCGCGGAACTGCCAGATGGTTACGACACCCAGGTCGGTGAGAGGGGTGTGGGCTTGTCCGGCGGTCAAAAGCAACGCGTCGCAATTGCGAGAGCTTTGTTGGTCAATCCGCGCATATTAATCCTGGATGACAGCACATCTTCAGTAGATGCCGAAACGGAATATAAAATTCAGCAAGCGCTGGAAATCCTGATGGAAGGGCGCACCAGCTTTGTGATTGCTCAGCGCATCAGCACGGTGCGCAACGCTGATCAGATCTTGCTGCTGGGTGATGGCCATCTGGCAGCGCAAGGAACGCACGAGGAATTAATGCAATCGAGTGAGTTGTACGTAGAAATTTTGGAAACGCAATTTGGCGGCTCTGGCGCGCCGATTTCAGTTGCAGTTGCAGAGGAGGTGGCGCTATGATGGGTCCTGCACATGGGATGAGACGCCTGGCTCAAAGTGAAGACGAGAAAGCCAAAGATAGCGGCAAAGTTGTCGGCCGCCTGGTGCAATATTTGAAACCTTACTGGTTATCCGTTTTGGTGGCTTTCTTGTTGACCTTGGTCAATGCCGGAACGCAGGCTGCTGGACCTTTCTTGATTGGCCGCGCCGTGGATGTGTTTATTACCCAAGGAGATAAAGCTGGTTTAGTCAATACGATGCTGATCCTGGTTGCGGTTTACTCCGCCGGCATGCTCTCGATGCGCTTCCAGATTTATCTGATGTCGTGGGCAGGGCAGAAAGTGCTCGCAGATATGCGCGTGAAAATCTTCAATAAAGTCGAAGAACTCTCACTGCAATATCTGGAAGGCAGAGAGGCCGGTGACCTGATGAGCCGCCTGGTTAACGATATTGATGCAATAAATTCGTTCTTCAGTCAGGGATTGACCCAATCCATTGGGGCATTATTTGCACTGATCGGCGTGGTGGTTGCCATGCTGACCTTGAACTGGCAGTTAGCACTGGCTACCTTGGCTATTGTTCCCTTTATGTTGCTAACTACAGGCGGATTCGCCCGATTGGCCCGACGTGCTTTCCGACGCACGCGTGAGACAATTGGGGATGTCTCTGCTGATTTGCAAGAGGAGTTGGATGGTGTCAAAGTTGCGCAAGCATTTAGCCGCGAAGATCTCAATATCCGTCGCTTTGCTGAACGCAATGCCGCCAATCGCGATGCCAACGTCAGCGCAAACGCCGTGACCTCGGCCTTTGCCCCGGCCATGGATGTACTCAGCACCATCGATACAGCCATCGTGGCCGGATATGGTGGGTTCTTGGCTGTCAATGGCCTGGTTACTGTGGGGATGGTTGTGGCCTTCTTGCAGTACGTACAGAATTTCTTCCGGCCGATCCAAACCGTGGCACAGGTCTGGACCCTGGCGCAGTCGGCCTTTGCCGCAGCGGAGCGTGTTTTCGAGTTGGTCGATACGATTCCTGATATTCAAGATTCGGCAGATGCCGATGATCTGTTAGTTCTGGATGGTCGCGTCAGTTTCGAGAATGTCACTTTTGCCTATGAAGCTGGTCGGCCCGTTTTGGAGAATATCCAGCTTGAAGCAGAACCAGGCCAAACGGTAGCCGTTGTCGGTCCTACCGGGGCTGGGAAATCTACATTGGTTAGTTTGATCCCGCGTTTTTATGAAGTCAGCGAGGGTGGAGTCTCACTGGATGGCCGCGATGTCCGCCAAGTCACCCAGGAGAGCATCCGCGCCCAGATTGGCATGGTGCTGCAAGAGCCTTTTCTCTTCTCCGGCAGCGTAATGGACAATATCCGCTATGGACGGCTGGATGCCACTGATGATGAAGTTATGGATGCGGCGAAAGCGGCCAACGCGCATGATTTCATTACTTGTTTGCCCGATGGCTATGAAACAGAAGTCGGTGAGCGCGGCGGCTTGATCAGCCAGGGTCAACGCCAATTGGTCTCCATCGCCCGCGCTATCCTTGCCGACCCGCGCATCTTGATCCTCGATGAAGCTACGGCTAGTGTCGATACCCGCACTGAAGCTCTGATTCAGAAAGCCCTGGCGCATCTTCTGGCTGGCCGTACCAGCTTTGTGATCGCCCACCGTCTTTCCACAGTGCGCAACGCCGATATCATCCTGGCCATGGACGAAGGCGAGATCGTTGAGCGTGGTGGGCATGCTGAATTGCTCGCCAATAATGGTTTATACGCAGACCTGTACCGGAGACAATTCTACGTGCCGCCAGAAGAGAAGGATGATTCTTTGGATCAGCACCAATCCATAGCTCATGCGCACCATTGATATTAAAGATGTAAATTCAAAATAAAATGGTTCTATAGGAATTGCCTTGAGAGACTTCACATTTGGGGAAGGGGTGGTGCGGAGCACGCCCCCTTCCCCAAATGTGGCCCCGTACCACGGCGGATCTTAGAGACCCATTAAAATTATAGAGACGCCCCAAAGGGGGCGTCTCTATTCGAATAGCTTAATTTTGATGTAATTCTGTTTGGCGTAGTACTCTAGGAACCTTTTCCTATGCCTTCTAAAATCGTATAATTCCTATTCTATTGTAATTGTTTTATGCGAGATGAATTTCTAATGGGGGTGACCGTTGGCATACTAAATATGAGTTGTAATTCGTTAGTCAAAGGAGAAACCAGCCATGGCAATTTCAAATCGAATACTCTGGATTTTTATTCTGTTCGTATTATTGTTTGCAGGTTTTGGGGATGCATCGATCGTTGCAGCACAAACTGAGGATCCTGAACTTACGCCTGAAGAACATATCGAAAAAGGCTTAGATTATGTAGATCAGGGAGAAATTGAACTGGCCGCCGCCGAATTTCTGGCAGCCCTTGAGCAAGCACCTGAGAACATAGATGCACTCACAAACCTTGGGTTTGCATACGTTGATTTGGGTGAATATTCTTTGGCCGTCGAGCAATTCAATGCGGTACTGGCCGCTGATCCTGACAATCTCGCAGCTAGTGGTGGATTATGTGTCGCCCTGGCATTCGTGCAGCCAGTGCAAGCTGAAACGGTGTGTCAGGAAGTTCTCAAGGTTGATCCGCAAAATGCTGATGTTCTCAACGGTTTAGGGATCGCGCTTATTCAACAAAACAAAAATGAAGAAGCCCTCTCTGTGTTCCAATCTGTGATCGGCATTGATCCCGAACATAAATGGGCGCACAATAATTTGGGCCGCACATACTTGAACTTGGGCGATTTTGAAAATGCCATTAGTGAATTGCATATTGCCATAGAAATCAACCCCGAAAATGATACCGCCTTTTATAATTTGGGGTTGGCCTATGCTCGTCAAGGCGATTTTCAGAACGCCATCCCAAATTATGAACAAGCCCTAACGATCAATCCGAATATGGCCGGCGCCTATGCCGACTTAGGCCTTATCTACCGCGAATTGGGACAGGCTGAAAAATCTGTTGGGGCATTTTTCCGATACCTTCAACTGGTTCCGGATGATCCAAATAGAGCTGAGATTGAGGCGATGATTGTGGAGATGGGAGGAATCGTTCCTAAAGTTTTTGTGCGGGCAAAAATTGCCTTTGTCTCTGAGCGAGATGGCAATAAAGAGATCTACAGCATGAACACCGACGGCAGCGAACTCACACGTCTGACTGATGACCCAGCTTTAGATGTGGAACCAGCCTATTCTCCTGATGGAACGAATATACTATTTGCTTCAGACCGGAGCGGCAATTTCGATATCTATAGTATGAATGCCGACGGAACGAATGTCATCCAACTGACTGATAACCCGGCCAATGATTTCACGCCAACCTGGTCTCCAGATGGGTCCCTAATCATCTTTGTGACAGAGCGAGATGGCAACCTGGGAATTTACTTCATGAATGCTGACGGCTCTGAACAAACGAGCATAATCTCCGATCCCAACAGTGTAGTTATGTCTCCGACTCTCTCAGACTCCGCGGATGGCTTGGTTTTGGCCTTTACCACCAATGCTCAGGGAGCATTTGATCTTTTTGCATTCCAGGGTGCTGCAGGAGAGCTCGGGAAATTGACCGAAGGCATGGGAGATGTATTAACCCCCAATTGGTCGCCAAATGGCCGCTTTATCATCTTCGCGGCCAACCAATTTGATAGTTACGATCTTTTCATCATCCGCCCAGATGGCACTGATCTTGGTCAAATTACGAGCAATGATGTCGATGAATACAGACCGCGCTGGTCGCCAGATAGTACTTACATCATATATAGTGTGGGCCTGACTGAAGCGTCAGAAATTGAAATCATCGATGAAAGCGGTGAGGTGATGCTCCTCACGCAAAACGATGTCTTCGATGGTATGCCCACCTGGGGACCAATGGAGGAGTAATTATTGAAAACGACTTCAAACGAACCCCCTTTGTTGGGAACTCTCCAAAATTCTTACCATCCCAGAGCCCTCCCTGGAAAAGTGTTACTTGGAAGTGCTATATTTTGTGGGCTGATGAGTGTGCTGGAATTGATCACTGCAGTAAATAAATATCTTGGCCCGCCCAACACCGTTTTGAGTGATCGCTACCGTCAGGACGCGATTATGATTGCGGCCGTACTCAGTGTAGTATTCTTTCTGTTGGCTATCGCTCTAAGTGCCCTCTATTTCGCCCATAAGAAGCACCGCGTAGATCTATACGAATACGGCATTGTTGTAGTTACATGGCGAGGCAGCACCGACTTCCCCTGGCGGAATATTGACGATCTAAAGATGTTACCCATCTACGGCAGGAGCAGAAGGCCGGTAAATTGGGATATTACTGTTGTGCGTAATGATGATGTCGCAGCCAAATTTCGTGGCTTAGAAGGCCTTACAGTCTTAATCAAAACTATACAACGGAAAATTGCAGTTAATGATGGATATTAATCTGGCTCTTGGTGGTGGGGGCTCTAAAGGCAACGCCCATATCGGTGTGCTGCGCGTGCTCGAACGTGAGGGTTTCCGTGTGCGCGCGGTTGCCGGAACCAGCGCTGGGGGCATGGCTGCAGCAGCCTATGCAGCCGGCTGTTCACCCGGCGAAATTGAAGCTCACATGAGCTCCATTGATCAGAGCAAGCTCTACAGTTTCCATTTGGGTGGCGAGCCAAGCCTTTTGGGGATCGATGGCGTCGAGAAAGCGCTTTACAATTTGCTGGGCGAACGAACTTTTAACGAATTGGAAATTCCTTGCGCTCTCACGGCCGTTGATCTGATATCGGGGCGGAAAGTTGTGTTGAAAGAAGGTAGGGTGATGGATGCCGTCTTGGCGACAGTTGCCATCCCAGGTATTTATCCAGCCAAGAAACTGGATGACCAGACCCTTGTGGATGGTGGGGTGCTGGATCCAGTGCCGGTGTCTGTCGCCAGAGCGATCTCACCGAATCCGCGTCTGCCAGTGGTGGCTGTCGTGCTCACTCCTGCGACCAATGAAAGTGAACTACCTGATTCTCACCAATACAATCTGATTCTCAACCGCATCGCTCGTACCAGGATCGCCAAAGCTTTTGAGATCTATTTTCGTTCCATCGAGATCGGCACGAGCGCCATTACGGAGCTCCGTCTGCAAATCGACGCTCCCGAAGTGATCATTCGTCCTGATGTCAGTAAGATAGGATATTTAGACCGCGTAGATGTTTCCCGTGTAGTCAAACTGGGGGAGCAGGCCGCTGAGGCCGCCTTACCTGAGTTACGAAAATTCACTGGCTGGCGGGGGAGAGTCAGGCGACTTTTTTAGCCGGTGTAATCAACCACTTCTCTAATTCGTTTGGCAGCGATGATTGCAGTGGCTGATGAATTCGTCTTTGCTTTTATCGTAGAGCAGAAAAGAGCCGTTGACATCGTGAGTAACGAAAAATTCGCTGAAATCGCGTTCTACTGCAGTCTGGGGTACACACCCGACAATTAATATTAGACCGGCAAGGGAAAGTATAAAGAATTGTTCATATGAATTCATCATCTAGTCAAAGGGCAGGACGGTACTTAACCGTGGACACTAAAATTTGCTATAAAGTTGTCATTCTGAGGAGCGCAGTGACGAAGAATCTTGCTCTTTGAGTGACAAATTTAGAGATTCTTCGCTCCTTTTGTCGCTCAGAATGACAT
>JADHTJ010000167.1 GCA_016785015.1 Anaerolineales bacterium | reverse complement strand
GCAAGGTGAGATCATTCATCTCGTTGATGCTGACCTCTTCCTCGTACATGCCGCCCTCGATATATATCGTGTTGTCATCGGGGGCCAGGCCACCAGAGACAGCATTCAGCGCGTCCTGGATGGGGGTGCTGGAAACCTGGCAATTCTCAGTTCCAGTGCAATCGCCGCCCTCGGGTAAGAAACTGTGTTTGTCGCCATGCACGTAGAAGTATGGGTCTGGGACGGTCGCTGCTACTTCGGGATCAGCTTCCTCGATCTCAGTTTCAACTTCAGGAGCAGAATCAGGTGCAACGGCCTCTGTAATGTCAGCCTCGGGAACAGTATTCTTGTCACTTGTGGAATCAACTACATTGTTAAACTTTTGTTCCCCATCATTTGATGGCTCGGTTTCAAGTTCTACTGGAAATTCTGTCGCATTCCCCCCATTGAGATTGTTTTCTTCGATCTCAACATTTTGACTATCTTCGATTGTGGTTGAAGAATTTTGATTTGCACTTTCAGTCTCTGCGGGTGAGACAGCATCTTCAGAAATCGCTCCAGTTTGGGCTCCCTCGGCAGGAGAGTCCTCGGCTGCATAGGCAATTGTGGTGAACGACCCCAAGATGGCAAATAGCGCTCCTAGAATGATAACAACGCGCATCAATGCTCTGAAGTGTTTATATAGGCCAGAAATTTGCTCCCAGATATGGCGCAAATGCAGATGAGAAGCCAACGCAACTCCTTCGTGTCGATAGGGTAATTATACAGTAACGCTGAAAATTCATCTATGAGATTGCCTTAAATTTTTGCGCGGGCCAGATTATCCTTGGAGATTGGCCTGAATATTGCATCTACTAAGCGAACGAGGGAATTTCCGTATGGAATTTGGCGATCAAGTACTCGAATTTGATAACCGCTTTGATCGGTATCGAGATCCTTTTCTTGCATTTGAAAGGGATTTTCTTGATATTTATGTTAGTGCGCTGAATACGAAAAGTTCAATCAAAGTCGCCGAGTTATATCATCCGAATTGCGCGTTGGTGAACTCTTCTCAGACGTTAGTTGGCAAAACTCGGGTTCGGGCGTTGTATCAGCGATTGTTTACAGAAGAACTCTCTAAGGCGTTTATTGTCAATATGGAAGGTGCGGGAACTGGGAATATTCGCACTCTGCGTTGGATTGCAAGAGATCGCCCAAGTTACTTTAATGCTTCAGGAAGTGGCGCTGTTTTCAAGGGAATTCAATATAGGAAAATGACTCGCACCTTGTCGAGACCGCATAAGGTTTATGTTGCAAGCATTGATTTAAATAACGCCGATATTGAAATGGTGGTCACACCGCCAGATGGATTGGGCAAAACGACATCGGATTTTATGACTCATTTTGGGTTGCAGTTGGCGGTCAATGGGGACGAGTGGCTGAGTTGGTCCAACCCCAAAGGCCTGGCTGTCTCCGAGGGGTTGCAGTATTCTGCCTCCTCGGCTGAGCCGTCAGTTTATATTTCTGCAGCTAATCAGGTGCAGGTAGGTGGACCACCCCCAACAAAGCTATGGAATGCGATCTCTGGATCGCATACATTGGTCAGAAATGGACAGGTCAACCGCAAACTCAGAACTTGCTCAAAGCCGGATGTTTATTGCCAAAATCTCGCCCCGCGCACTTCGCTGGGCTTAACTTCGGGAAACAAATTAATCCTTACAGTTGTCCAGGGGCCCTCGGATTCCCTGCGGGATGCGTTGACCCTGAAAGATCTGGCCAACCTGAACATAGAGTTGGGGGCAAAAGATGCAATCAGCCTGGATGGGGGCGGCTCTAGCACAATGGCAGTGAATGATTATGGTATCCCAAGAATTCTAAATTCCCCCAGCGATGGAAAAGAAAGAGTGGTATCTAATCATCTAGGGGTTCGCGCGGGATACCTTGAGGGAGGGGCGAACATGCAAGTCGGGGAGAGTAATGATACCTTTGGATTGGTTGATGGAAAGATCGTCTACCATTTTATGTCTCTAAAGATCGATGGTGCGCATTTTGCCTGATGAATCAGAAATAAAAAACGCGCCCTTTTGAGGGGCGCGCAAGATGATGGTTTATCTGAATTTATCCAAAGGGAGAGACCGAATTCCCGCCTGATTTTTTCATATCGATATCACTCATCCACTCGGGAATATCATCTTCGTCATCTGCCAGATTAACATTTGCCTCAGTTGGAGTGTTTTTGCTGGCCGCGGCTGAACCAGCCTTCCAATCGACTTCTTCCTGGTGAGAAGATGATGCATTTGCAACTGATTTTTGACTAGCCTGAGATGAACTTATAGCCCAATCAGGAAGGGTTGCATCTGGGGCGGGTTGCGGCGATTCTTGATGATTTCCCCCCTCAACGTTGGTTTGCTCTATTATGATATCGCCAAATAAAGTTTCATCGGCTAAATTGGTCAGCCATTCTGGTAGATCGCTTCGCTCATCCGATTGATTGGATTGTTTGGCCTTCTCAACGTATGCGGAGTTAACAGCTTGTTGAACATCCTCTTTTGTTTTAGACTGGGTCTCAACCTCATCTGCAGACATCTCTGAATAGGCTTCCTGGTTGAGTTTATGTGTCCAGGCAATTAATGCGTCTCTAGCGGAATCGGAGATGATGCCATTATCTTTGTTTTCAGCCTGATCTGTATCATGTGCGTCTTGATCTGGAAGGCCATCTTGCCCACTATCCTTGCGTTCTTGATAATAGCGCATAATCGCTTGTTGGACGATTTCGCCGCGTGTTCCCAAGCCTTGTTCGGCAAGCCACTGCACCATTTCAGTTGAAGGCTCGGATAACTGCACCGATCCGTTTTGGTTGCCAGGCCTGATCATGTCCATCCTGTTTTGCGGCACGGATATTTCTTTTGATGGCGTTCCTCGAGGCTTCCTTTTTTGTCCCGATTTTTCTTGTCTAGGTTTTTGTTTTGGAGGAGCGGCAGCTTTGCGCCCACTGATCTTATTGAATCTGGGTCGATATTTGTTGATCAGCATTTGGGCTAACAATCGACGCTGCTTATTGTCTTCTACTGGTGTGACTCCAATAGCATCGAATTTTGTCTTTTTCTTGACATGTTTTACAATTTGACGGCTAATGTCTTTGTTTTCTCCAATGAAAACGACATCTTCGCCTTGCATTAGAAAGTAAACGCCGCCTAAACCTTGACGAATTAGTTCGTAATTTTGGATGCTGAATTTGACCTTGATTTCTTCCATGACTACTCTTTTCTTGTTGATATTCTGCATTCATTGTAATTGTTGTTTATTTTATCGAATGTGTCAATAAACCTTTAGTAAGGTTTGGTTAGGGATTATTGGTTTAGTACTATTCTGCGATATTGATCCATTATTATTGAAAATATATGTCAAATTCAATCTGCCGTTATAATAAGGCTATGAGGTTAGGCAATTAAAGAGAGATAAATTATTCATCTGATCTCACATAGCAAACCTGAAGCTTTAAGAATCTGAAGTGTAATTGATCATCCTCGATCTCGTTGGCGAGCATGCTGAGATCATGATCGGTCAGGAGAATTTATGAGCGCAAACGAAAATCATCCCCAGCAAGATGATGCTGCTGTTAACGAACTTGCGCAGCAGTTTTTCGAAGCATTGAATTCTAGAGAGCCAGAGAAGATGCTTGCATTGTATTCTCCGCGCAGCGTCATGGTTACATCATCTCGCTCAATTTCTGGTGAAGAACATATCCGTGACTGGTATCAGAGGTTGTTCTCAGAGATGCTCCCGGATGTGGATTTTTTATTGACCGATCTTGCCGGCACCGGAAATTTTCGGAATCTGCGCTGGAATGCCAAGGTTCATAAAAGTGTTTTGGAGCCAGAAAACGGGGATCAAAGTGATAGCCCTCCAAACCAATTTTCAGGCGCCGCTCAAATATTCAGAAAAGTTTATTATAAGAAGCTCGTTCGCACCTCGCCGCGTACGCACACCATTCATGTTGTCAGTATTGACTTGAACGATCCTGGAGTAGACCTTGTGGTGACGCCCCCAGAAGGTTTAGGGAATACTACCTCAGGCTTCATGGCTGGATTTGGGCTACAGTTGGCAATCAATGGGGATGAGTGGCTAAGTTGGACGAATCCCAAGGGATTGGCTGTTTCGGAAGGAAAGCTGTATTCAGGACAGTCGGCTGAACCGACCACATATATTTCAGCGAGCAACCAGGTGTGGGTAAACGGTCCACGGCCTGAAATTATCTGGGATGCAATTTCTGGTTCGCACACCTTGGTGAGAAGTGGGGAGATGAACGAAAAACTCAAGAAGTGTACCAAGCCTGATGTGTATTGTCACAACCTGGCGCCGCGCACTTCATTGGGCATCACCGCGGACAACCGCTTGATCCTTACAGTTGTAGAAGGGCGAGCAGGTCACTTGAGAGATGCTGTCACATTGAGAGAATTAGCCAAACTTAATCTTGAATTTGGCACCGTGAAAGCGATCTGCATGGACGGCGGCGGATCAAGTACACTTGCCATAGACGATTATGGCATCCCCAAGATACTCAATAACCCCACAGATGGAAATGAGCGAGCAGTATCAAATCACCTGGGTGTCCGTGCCCGTTATTTGGACCCCATCATTGAGATGAAGGTTGAAGACGGCAACGATACCATTGGCTTGCTGGATGGCAAAATTATCTATCATTTCACTTCATTCACAGTGAATGATCACGAATAATTTCCTTTGTAAAAGGAATCAAACCGACATTTTTTGGACTCTAGAGATTAAAGAAACACCTGCCGCAGAGTGAGGGGGGCACCCTGAAGCAGGTCGCAGTATTATGACATATAATCGACTAAAATCAAGGGTGACTTTTCTCACTTTTATTATGCAACCGATTTTGCTGGGAATAATTCCATGAAACAGACTTGGCGAGACGGCGACATTCTGCGCATCTTCGAAATGGCGATCATCGCCCTATTCGTGATCGCTGCCTTGGTTTGGGTCGCCATCGGCGTATCAGCCTCTTCGCTTCCGACTGCCACGCCACCTCAAGGCGAGTCAAATATCCAGGTATTTTCATATGCCCTGCCTAACCGCGGCTGGGCTCCGTTGACGGTTTATTTCAGCGCTTTCGGCACTAATGATCTTGAAGGAAAGATCGTGCGTTATGAATGGGATCTGGATGGCAATGGCTCCTTTGAATCTGATGCAACTGCCGAAGGGGGCTACGCTTCCTATGTATACACCAAGCCGCGTGATTACACCATCACGCTTAGGGTCACGAACGATAAGGGCGCCACAGCCACCGCCGACGTGATGGTTCATGTGCTGCACCCTGCTTCCAGCAATGTTGATTATTGGACGATCTTCAATCAATCACAGGTTCGTAAAGTGGAAGTGGAGATTACCCAGGCAAATTGGAACGCCATGATGGCCAACCCTGGTGAAAAATTGATGGTTCAGGCTGATGCGCTGGTATTTGGTGAGCGCGTTGAGCAGGTGGGCATCAGCCCCAAGGGGAACAGCACTCTGTGGTTTCCGGGGGATAAAAAACCCTTCAAATTGGATTTCAACGCATATATCGCTGAACAGGAATATCGCAACTTGAAGATGCTGATTTTCCACAACAATTTTGGCGACCCCGCCATGCTGCGCGAGAAAATGGCCTATGACATGATGCAGTTCGCCGGTGTACCCGGCGGCTTCACGGCGTACGTCGAGCTTTGGGTGGATATCACCGACGATGATCTCCCACCCGATTTCATCGGTGTTTACACCATGGTAGAGCGGCCCGACCGCAAATATCTGGGCAACCGCTTTGGCCGCGAGAACGACAATGGCAATCTGTATAAGGCCGATGCCTGGTTTGAAGAGGGCGCCGCTGACCTGGCATATTATGGAGAAAATATTGAAGATTATCCCAAACCGCGTGGCGAGCTGGCTTATGCGCTGATGTACAAGGATCCCGAAGAGGCTGATTATGGCGACATCATTAATTTGTGTTACGTGATCGATGGAGTGGAATATGCGACTCCTGAGGATTTTGCGACATCGTTAGAGTCCGTGTTCAATGTGGACGGCTTCTTACGTTATTTGGCGGTGATCTTTTTAAATTTGAATTTTGATCAGTATCCAGACACGGGCAACAATTACTATATTTACAATAACCCGGGAACAGATAAGTTCGAATGGATCGCTTGGGATATGGGAAATTCCTGGGGCATGTTTGGTGGCGATTACGATTACCCCATCTTCGGCCAGGAGCAGAGCATTGGCCCATTGCAGTATCGGCCATTGTTCACCAAAGTTTTCCAGGTCGAGGAGTACCGCCAGACATATCAGGCTTATCTGGATTTGCTTATCCGCAACTATTTCAATGAAGAGAATATTGGCACCCTTGCTCGCGGCTGGCATTCTATGATAAAGCCGCATTTGCAAGCTGGTAATGGTGACAAGATGCTCTTCGGTGACTCGTCGCAGGTGACGATAGATGAGCTCGATAATGGATTAGAGTTCATCATCGATTTGACCAAGCGCAGGGCTGAGTATGTGCAGGGAGTATTGGATTATTGAGGCACCATAGGCGTGCGAGCGCAGCCTGCGCTCCCCCGCAATGACATAACAAAGTTGGAGGACGACAATGATAAAACAGCACATTCTGAAAGCCATTTCGCTAATCATCCTTTTGGCGATTCTTCTGATGCCCTTAACAGGAGCCCTCGCCCAGGAGGAGCCTACTACTGAGACCTTTGATGATGAAGCGTTATCTGGATGGGACCGCGCAGAGGGGGCCGTTGT
Organism: Anaerolineales bacterium; assembly: GCA_016785015.1. Lineage (GTDB taxonomy): Bacteria > Chloroflexota > Anaerolineae > Anaerolineales > UBA11858 > NIOZ-UU35. The sequence goes on along the minus strand of JADHTJ010000167.1, from coordinate 2,309 downwards.
GCAAGATGGTGTTCTGCGCATAAGCCCAGGGAGTTTCGCTGCTAAGTTCGGAGAATTTGGCGATGGCACTCTTAGTGTTAAAGTAAAACAATCTGCTCCTGGTGCGGTCTTTATTCGATATTTTATGGGTGAGAGCGGCAGTTATGCATTGATCATTTTCCCTGATGGCATCCTCCTGGAAAAGTCTCTCGAAGACCAACCCCAGGAGTTGGGGGGCTATGAATGGACAAGCTCTACAGGAGAATGGGTGGAGTTCAAGATCACCATCAGCAGCGGTCAGCACACCGTTTACCTGGACGGACAGCAGATCATTCAGGCCATGGACGATAATCCGCTGCAAGGGGGCGGCATTGGATTTATGGTGGAAGGTGAAACAACGGTTGATTTTGATGACTTTAGCTTGTCTGCCATCGTCTTTGAAGGTCTGCCTCCTGCGGAAGAAGGTGCCCCTCCGGCTGAAGGCGAACAACCTGAAGTTCCTGCGGATGCGGAAGCCGCGGCACCAGTAGATATTCCGGCATCTGAAACAGCCGGTAGCCGAGTTAGTATCAGCGACCTAATCGCAGATCTGACCAGCAGCCAGGCCAATCCTTTGGAGCTGTCGACCTTTATCATCAACCTGCTTTTGTCGGTCGTGCTGTCTTATATTCTAAGTCGAGTTTATGTGCATTGGGGTTCTTCACTTTCCAATCGCCGACGCTTTGCGGCCAACTTTATCCTGATCACTGTGACGACGACCTTCATCATATTGGTAGTGCGTTCATCTGTGGCACTGTCCTTGGGTCTGGTGGGCGCGCTTTCGATTGTGCGTTTCCGTGCTGCGATCAAAGAGCCGGAAGAATTGGCCTACCTATTCTTCGCCATCAGTATTGGCATTGGCTTGGGCGACAATCAGCGTATTATCACCATCCTTGCCATGGTCGTGGCAATCTTGATCCTGGGTTTGATGCGCCTTTTCCGCGGTCGTCAGGCGGACTTCAATTTGCATGTCACAGTGGCCAGTCACACACCCAACAAAATTGAATTGGAATCTATCATGGACGTGCTCACACCGCACTGCTCTCAGGTCAAGCTGATGCGCTTTGATGACTCTGGTATAACCTTAGAGAGTTCTTTCTTAGTTGAATTCCGCAACATGGCTGCGCTAAAGCATGCCAAGGCGGCCCTTCGAGGTTTGTCGGACGCGCTGGAAATAACCTTTTTAGATAATAAGGGCATCTGGTAGGGCATGGGATACGGATACCACGGAAAGGACGGATAATTGTATAAATCCCAATATCCGTGTTTGTCTGTGAAATCCGTGTACAAGGCATAATGAACAATTCCCCAATTCGCGAATTCAGATACGAACGCAAGTTCTTCGTTGACCAGTTGGATGCTAAACAGGCCATCGCCCTGATCAAGCAGCATCCAGCAATGTTCACCGAGATCTATCCACCGCGCTATATCAATAACATTTACATGGATGACCCCTGGATGGAAAATTTCTTCGACAATGTCGATGGCGCAACCGAGCGCAAGAAAGCGCGCGTGCGTTGGTATCATAATCTCTTCCGGCAGGTCGATGATCCATTGTTGGAGTTCAAGATCAAGCGCGGCCTCGTGGGCACCAAGGCGCAGTATCCTTTCCCGCCGTTTGCCTTTGATGAGACTTTTACAGAACGCAGTTTCAAAGATGCTATTCGAAAATCGAACTTGCCAGTCGATGTGAGAAGTGTGTTATTGGCCATCGAGCCGGTATTGTGCAACCGTTATCTGCGCTGGTATTTCGCCACTCCCGACCGAAAATTCCGTGTCACGATTGATACTGGCCTGACCTTTTATCACATCAATAAATTAACCAATCGTTTTCTCTACAAACAGGTTGATTATGATGATATTGTTGTGGAGCTGAAGTATCAATCAGAAGATGACCCCGAAGCCAGTCGTATCACTGGGGGCTTCCCTTTCCGCGTGACGCGCAGCTCCAAATATGTGCAAGGGATTGAGCGGGTTTATCTTTAAAGTATTTGGGTGAGGGTGAACACAGCCAAGGCATTTTCTGCGGCGGCTGTGTTTTAATTTGGACTAATATAGGTGTATTATAATCACTCGGGTAACCAGACAACTTATTAGCAATGAATAACCAAAAACTAGCTACCTGACAGTTTCTATTTTGTACGGATTTCACGGAAAATGTATTAGTCAATAGAAGGCTGAACACCGCAGAGTCGCAGAGAACGCGGAGATTCTCGCATTTTACAGGAGAAAAACTCTGCGAACTCCGCGTCTCAGCGGTGAAAGTTGCATCAGAATTGTGTTCAATCTAC
>JADHTJ010000024.1 GCA_016785015.1 Anaerolineales bacterium | reverse complement strand
GCTCAGGCCAAGCGCGTTGGGCGTGCCTGGCAAGATATATTTAGCCTGATTTGGCAGCCAACGCGGTTGGCTCGCTACCCTTAAAACTGGTTTGGGCCTTCTCATCCGTGATTGCTAATTCTAAATGCGCTTGCCCTGGCTGTTTTAGCGCCTGCGCGCATAACGGATACCTTTGGTTGCATCTGAGAGTAGATCAGCACAATCTTGTCTGCTATAATCGCCAAAATGTCGACATTGGAGAAATATCTAGAGAAAGCTCTGGAAGCCCGCTCTATGATGCAAGACTTCCAAAGTGCTTCGCAAGACTTCGGAAGTCTTAGATTGTATAGCGGTTTCTACGAGGGATACCCCGATCTAGTCGTTGATATCTACGGGAAAACGCTGGTGCTGTTCAATTATGGGGAATCAAGAGTAGTATTAGATGCTGCTCAAAGTTATGTGCTTGAGAAGTTACCCTGGGTAAATTGCGTGATCCATAAGACGCGCTCAGCGCGTGATCCTGTTCAACGTAGCGGGGTGCTTGCCATTGGAGATTCGCCCACCGAAAAAATCCAGGAGCACGGCGTCTGGTACGCCCTCGATTTGCAGATGCAGCAAGATGCCAGCTTCTACTTCGACACGCGCATCCTGCGCAAGTGGCTGCTCGAAAACGCTCATGACTGGAAAGTGCTCAACACCTTTGCCTACACCGGCAGTTTGGGCGTGGCGGCCCTGGCCGGGGGCGCGGCCTACGTCATGCAGACCGATCTCAAACGTAATTTTCTCGAACAGGCGCGCCGCTCGGCGATGCTCAATCGTCTCGATTTAGGCAAGATGAAGCTAAAGGCCAACGATTTCTTCAGCATAGTAGGCCAACTCAAACGCAAAGGTGAACTCTTCGACTGCCTGATCATCGACCCGCCATTCTTCTCGAGCACCAAGAAAGGCTCGGTGGATCTAGTCAATGAAAGCACGCGCCTGATCAACAAGGTGAGGCCGCTGGTGGCGGATGGCGGATACCTGGTGGCGATCAACAACGCCCTTTTTTTGAGTGGGGCAGAATACATGCGTTCGTTGGAAGAACTCTGTAAAGACGGGTATCTCTCCATCGAAACAACGATCCCCATCCCCCCCGATATTACCGGCTTCTCAAGTACAATAGTGGGTCTACCGCCCACAGACCCGGCACCATTCAACCATCCCACAAAAATCGCCATCCTACGCGTTCGAAGAAAGAAATAAGGCTCACATGTTCAATTACTGAGTTCTTTGAACACGGATTGCACGGATAAAGGAATGGAAATTAATATCCCGAAAATCCGTGCAATCCGTGTTCATCCGTGTACTAAAATATGAATTCAAAAAACAATCTCTGGTTTGCCAAGCGAACCAACTTCTACTACGGCTGGATCATCCTGCCCATCTCAACGTTGGCAGCGTTCTTCACCAGCCCCGGCCAAACCTACATGGTCTCGGTCTTCAACCCCTCATTGCGGGATACGCTCGGTCTCAGCCTGAGCCAGCTCACCGGGGCCTATATGCTGGGCACAGTGCTGGCCTCGCTGCCCCAATCCTATATCGGCCAATGGGCCGATCGGATCGGCATTCGCAAGATGCTCTTCCTGATCATCAGCCTGGTCAGCCTGGCTTGTGTCTTCATCTCCCAGGTCAACAGCCTGCCGATGCTCTTCTTCGCCTTCCTATTCTTGCGCATGTTTGGACAGGGCGCCCTGGAACTGCTCTCAGTGAATATGCTGCCGATGTGGTTCCGCAATAGGCTAGGCACTGTCTCAGGGATCAAGAATGTGGCCCTCAATCTGATGATCGGGCTCGTGCCTGTGGGAATTCTAGCGTTGATCGGCCTGGTCGGTTGGAGAACGACATATCTGCTGGCTGGAGCCACTGTGTTCACGGTCTTAATGCCCTTGGTCTACTTCTTCTATATCAATCGCCCCGAAGAGATTGGCCAGAAAATCGATGGGGATAGCCCCATAATAACATCTCGATCTGTGGTTGGAACACTCCCCGATAACGAATTCACTCTCAAAGAGGCCATGCGCACGCGCGCTTATTGGATTTTGACCCTGGCCTGGTTCGCTTGGGCCGCCATCGCCACGGCGATCACATTTAACCTGCTGCCAATCTTCACCGCTAAAGGACTCACCGAGCAGCAGGCTGCCGCCAGTTTCACAATTTTGATGGTGGTTTCAGCCATATTCCAGATCATCGGCGGCGTAATTGCTGACCGGGTGCAGTTGCGTTGGATGGCCTTTGGCGCTTTGGCTTTATATAGCCTGGCTGTTGGTACGCTGATCTACGTTCCGGGTGGTTCTGTTGTTTTGGTATATACGCTCATTCTGGGCTCAGCGCATGGATTATTCGGCGGTTTAGGCAACACCGTCTGGGTGCGCTACTTTGGCCGCCAGCATTTAGGCAAGATCCGTGGCAGCGTCTGGACAGCGGCTGTAGCCGGCAGCAGCATCGGCCCCTTCTTGATGGGAGTCTCATACGATCAGAGTGGAAATTTCTTCATCTCGCTATTCACGATAGCCGTGATCTTGTTTGGCCTGTCCATCGCCGGTCTTTGGGCCACCCCGCCAAGAAGAGAAGAATCTACTTAAAGAATTGACAACGCTAATCAACAAACTCAACGCAAAGTCGCGGAGAAGCAGAGACGCAAAGAAATTGATATACTAGTCTTTGCACTGCACAGCAGCATTATGAAAAGGTTCAAGTAAATATCTTCTGGAGAATGCACATGTATACCAACAAAGCACTGCGTTACGGCATGTTCGGCTCGTTGTATTTCACCCAGGGCACCATCCTGAGCTATTTCACTGCCCTCAACGCGCTCTACTTCCTTTCGCGCGGCCTGTCAATGACCGATGTGGGCATCTTTGCTTCCATCGCACTGATCCCTTTCGTGATTAAAATATTCCTGGGCGTGTTAAGCGACAAGGTCAATTTGTTCGGCTTGGGACACCGCAAACCCTATATCCTGTTAGGCTTGCTTGTTCAGACTGTCTGCCTGATCCTGGTATCCTTTGTCGATCCTGCGGAAAATTATTGGGGTTTCGTCGCCCTGGCATTTACCCTCCAAATGGGCATGGCGCTTTATGACACTTGCACTGATGGGCTGGCTCTGGACACCACGCCCCCTGAAGAAGAGGGCACTATTCAGGGCTTTATGGTAGGTGGGCGCGCATTAGCCGTAGTGGTGACTGCCTCCGTAGTGGGGCTATTGGCCGAACATGTTTCTTGGGCGGCTGTATTTTGGGTTTTAGCAGCTATCACGCTAGTGCCAATTCCTCTCGTACTGGGCATCAAAGAAGAGCAGCGAGTCGAAGGCGAAGACTTCGATTGGAGCGCCTTTGGGGCATTCAAACAGAAGACCGTCATATTCCTGGCCCTCCTAGGGTTCTTGTTCTTCTTTATCATCCAGGGAGCCAACCCCTTAGTGAACGCCTTCTTGCAAACAGATTTCGGCATCTCCCTGAGTATGGCCGGATACTTCACCACCGTTTGGGGGGTCGGAGTGGTATTGGGCGGCGCATTCGGCGGACGTATCTACAGCCGCATCGGCATGAAGAATGCCACTATGCTGGCTATGGGCGTCGGCTTAGTTGGTATCCTATTGCTGGCCTTTATCAGCAGCCCCGCCATGGCCTGGCCATTGGTTGCCTTGTACGGCTTGGCTTATGGCACACAGCAGACAGTTTTCTTTTCCCTGGCAATGAAATACACCGAAAAGCGTATCGCCGCTTCGATGTTCTCAATTCTCATGGCGGTGACCAATGTTGCCCAGGGCGCGGGCATGGCCATCAGCGGCATCTCGGCGGACGCAGCCGGTTTCCGTTGGACGTTCGCAGTTCTGGCATTGTTGAATTTATTGGCTCTCCCTTTGTTGCCGGTGATATTTGGAAAGAGAAATCCCACCGAATCTTGACTCATAACAATCATCCGGTATAATCGCACCATTCCGATCTTAAAAAGATCAGCACGGAGACGAGTAATCGTCTAACCTTTCAGAGAGCTGCCGGTCGGTGTGAGGCGGCAGGCCAAACGATGAAATCCCCTCCGTCGTCCCTAAGGGACAATCGCTTCTGGAGAGGTTGTCGTTAGTTTTTCGTGAACAACTAACTTACTGATTTTTGGCCATAAAGAAGCCGGTTTCGCCCGTTAGCGCGTTCTTGAGACCCCCTCCTGGCCTCCTCCGAATCGGGGGAAGTGCTCCGAAGGAGCGGTGGGGGTAAAAGCAGGTGGCACCACGAGCGCCCCCCTCGTCCTGCATGGAGAGGAGGGCGCTGTTTTTTTTGGAGCGACGCTCCCAAAAACGCAGTTTGCGAATTAGGCCAATGCCTAAAATTTAATCACAACCGCAATGTGACGGAGGTGCACTATGTTAGATCTTAACTTGATCCGCGAAAACCCTGACATCGTACGGGAGGCGTTGAAGAAGCGCCAAGAAGATCAATCCCCGATCGAGCGGGTGCTTGAATTGGACGCGCAGCGCCGCGATCTGATTCAAGATGTTGAAACTCTCAAGGCAGAGCGTAACAAAGTCTCGAAAGAGATCGGAAAGATGAAAGACGCTGATGAGCGACAGGCCAAGATCGAGGCCATGCGCGCCGTAGGGGATAAGATCAGCATTATCGACGAAGAATTGCGCCAGGTGCAAGCATCCCTGGATGCTGTCATGTCCACACTACCGAATATTCCTAGCGAGAAAACTCCTTTAGGGGTGGACGAAAGCGAAAACGTGGTTCTGAAAACTTCGGGGGAGAATCCCGAGTTTGACTTCGAGCCCAAACCCCATTGGGACCTTGGCCCCGAGTTGGGCATCCTGGATTTCGAACGCGGCGTCAAGCTGACCGGCTCCCGATTTTATGTTCTCAGCGGGGCGGGTGCACGCTTGCAGCGCGCTTTGATCGCCTTCATGCTCGACCTGCACATCAAGCAGGGCTACACTGAAAAATACACTCCCTTCATGGTCAAAAAGGACACTGTTTTTGGTGCCGGGCAGTTGCCCAAGTTTGTTGATAATCTCTATAAAGACCACGAAGAAGATCTCTACTTTGTGCCCACAGCAGAAGTACCCCTTACGGGTTATCACATGGACGAGATCATCCCTGAGGAAGATCTACCCCTCTATTACACCGCCTACACCCCCTGCTTTCGCCGTGAGAAGATGAGCGCCGGGCGCGATGTGCGCGGCATTAAGCGCGGTCACCAGTTCGATAAGGTCGAGATGTATATGTTCACTAAACCCGAAGATTCTCCGGCAGCCTTCGAGAAGATGTTTGCTGACGCCGAAGAAACCGCCGAACTGCTGGAGCTGCCCTACCGTACGCACCAGCTTTGCACCGGTGACCTGGGTTTTGGTGCCAGCTTCACCTACGATCTCGAAGTTTGGGCCGCGGGCTGTGGGGAATGGTTAGAAGTCTCCTCCGTTTCGAACGTCATCGATTTCCAGGCAAGGCGCGCCAATATCCGCTATCGCCCCGAGGAGGGTGGCAAACCTCGTTTGCTGCATACCCTCAACGGATCAGGTTTGGGGTTGCCGCGTGTGATGATCGCTATCATCGAAAATTTCCAGCAGGCTGACGGTTCAGTGATCATCCCCGAGGTGCTGCGCCCCTGGATGGGTGGTATCGAGGTAATTAAGCCAGAATAATTTCAAGACTTCCGATGTTTTTCAATATCCTTCAAGCGAAGCGACAGAATTGAAACATCGGAAGTCTGGGTCTCTGGGAATTCACGTGGTAATGGTCATATTTGGGGAGCAACTCCGGCGATTCCCATTGAACCGAAAATCTGATTACAACATTTTGGTAGAATATTCGTATGTTAGTTTGACTCATAACACATTCATCCAATCAATTTGGCCCAAGGAGCAAACAATGTCGCCAAATACTCTGCGGACAGTTATCGCGATTGTTTTATTCGTTCATGCAGTTGGGCATGTTCAGGGAGTGATGGCTTCTGTTGGATTATCCACTTTAGAAAACTGGCACCCTCGATCTTGGCTTTTCGACAATCTACTGGGTGAGAGAGCATCACAAACATTGGCATTTGTTATTTGGGCCCTTTGTGTGCTTGGTTTCCTGGCAACAACATTCGCCTTCCTAGGAATTGGCATTCCCCACGGGATCTGGCGAACTTTAGCAATGATCTTTGCAGGGTTATCGGCAGTTGGATTGATTTTCTACTGGAATTCACTTACCGCGTTGTTCAATAAAATTGGCGCTATTGGGGTAAACGCTGGGATTTTAATTGGACTCCTTATGCTCAACTGGCCTTCGGAATCCGAAATCGGTTTCTAAAAAAACCTAAATTCTTAATTTGATCAATAACTTAACATCAAGGAGATTATCTTGTCCGCCTGGTTAGAAACGACATCATTAGTACTTATCATCCTCACCATGACGGTAGGCCAATTAGGCCTGGTCATTCCCATTTTCCCAGGAAACGTGGTCATTTGGGTCGCTGCTCTGGTTTATGGCATTGTGTTTGGGTTTGGCAATTTAGGCGGAGTGCTATTCGCGCTGATCACTTTGTTGATGTTGATTGCCGTCGGCGCTGACAACCTGCTGATGGGTGCCAAAGCCCGCGAGAAAGGCGCTGAATGGGGTTCAATTATTGCGGCTCTGATAGGCGGTGTGATCTTTACTTTTGTGTTCCCCCCCATCGGTGGGATCATCGCAGCACCGCTGATCCTCTACCTGATGGAATACCGCCGTATTGGTGATAGTAAAGCGGCTACCGAAGTGGTAAAGGGTTTGATGTTGGGTTTGGGGATGTCTTTCTTGGCCCGTTTTGCCCTTGGGCTGATCATGATCGGTATTTGGGCGGGGTGGGCTTTCTTCGCCTAAATAATAAATGGCCTGAAGGCCGATAAGTGAGTTTTATATACAGACCCTAAAGGTTACGAGACCTTTAGGGTCTGTATTATTCTGGATTGAAAAACGTCATTCCTACCCCCATCCGTCTGAATCCTTCTTCGATCCAGTACTGCACAATTGATGAACCACCCTCCCAAACATCGAACATCACTGGGATGGCGCTTGTGTCCGCGATGATGGCCAATACTCGGGCAGCCGCTCCTTGTGCAGGTTGCTTTCCATTTTTGAGGATCTCAATCAGTGAAGGAACAGATTCTGTCCCCACAGCAATCAAAGCATCGGCAGCCAGACGGGAGAGAAGTTGGTCCTGATCACCGAGAGTCGCGATTAGCGCTGGAATCGCCTCGGGGGTAGGCTGCTCTTTGAGGGCCAAAGCCGCACACTGACGTACTTCCAGTTCCAGATCGCGCAAAGACTCTAAGAGCAAAGCTGATGACTGGGGTTCAGAGATCAACGCCAAAGTACGCGTGGCCCACCAGCGGTGGTCAGCATTTTCTGAGGAAAGCAATTCCCTCAAAGCTGGCAACGAATCAGCACCGAAAGCGGCAATCTCCCCCGCGGCTGCCTCGGCGGCTTCATCATTGCCGGATATCAGGTTTGAGATTAAATTTTGGAGATTGGACATATCCTGCGGGTAGCAGACCAACCGTTCGGCTGAGCTCACGACGAAGCCTGGTTGGTCTGCTGCCCTTGGAAATTATTTTTCTGGCGGAGGAATGGGAAGATCTTCTTTAGCTGTCTCCACCCACTTGTCGCCCTCGTCGATCAGCATTACGGGGATATCTTCGCGGATGGGGTACTTGCGCCCGCAATCCTGACAGATAAACCAGGATTCTTTGTAGTATTCCAGCAGACCTTCGGTTTCCCGCACGCAGGCAGGGCAACGAAGGATTTCAATGAGTTCTTGACTGACCATTTGATTCTCCTTTAATTCCCCGGAAACTTTGAAGTTTCCGGGGAATGGCAATTATACATCTTCAAAGCGGATATTGATATTTGTAGTTCCATTCCCAAGATCAACACCTTGAACCACAATGGCTTCTCCCTTGGCATGACCATCGAATACCATGCTGAAAGTGGTTTCAGTAATAGCTGTGTTGAGCGTACGTTCTGTCAGCCCTATTTCTGCGAAAATGGTCCGATAGAATTCTATTGCTTCTTCAACAGTAATGTTGGTAGCAAAATTGACCTGGTCGCCACCGCCAGTGAAGTTCTGCACATCCTCGGGGAGCGGAAACTCTGTGTCATATTCTTGAGATTCTTCCGACATATCCTCAGCTTCGTGTTCAGCCTCGGCGGCCTCTTCGGCCTCGACTTCTTCGGATGCTTCAGCTTGTTCGTCAGCAACATCTTCTTGTTCAGTTTGATTTACGTCGGGTGCTTCAGGCTCTTCGGCAGCACCACCAGTTAGAGAACAAGCCATGCTCACAATCAGGAGCGATAGCCATATTAAGAGTAATGATTGTTTTCTTTTCATGATTTTTTCCTTTGGCATTAAAATAGAATTGTTTCTTGGTCAGCAACACACCTATGGGAAATACCGATTCGCATTTCATCGAATCCTAACTTCCATGGTGTGGCTTATGGGGAAAACTCATCGCTGTAAAGCCATATTCTACCCCAAAACAAATATTCAATTAATGTGTATTCTACTGAAAGGTGATCTTCTCAATGCGAACATTTTCTTCCCCCATAAGTTCATTAATCTCAGCAATTAAATCAGGAGTCAGGCGAGTAGCGTAGTTGGGGAAATCCAACAAATAACCACGCCCATCTTCAAAAATATGGAATGCAAAACGGTCATTTCCAGGATTACTGATCAATTTTCCAAAAATTCGGCGCATCAGCAAGCTATCCCTGACGCGGCCTAAACCAGGTCGCATGATTACGGTGAGCATGCGCATATCACCACTGTCAATTGATGGGACAATTGGCAATACAGGTGGCATTGATTCAGCAATGACTTCAGCAGAATCAGGGGAATCTATCCCCTTTTCTTTGGGGATGATTTCATGTAACTGCTGCACTTCCTGAAACTCCTCGGCTAAGGAAAGCGCCTCCTCTACCAATGAACCTCTCTCTCTCACCTCTTCAGCTTCATCTTCGACAAATGAGGGTATCGCAGTTTCAGCGGAGGGGATATCGTTGATATCATTCCAATCGTCGGGGAATGCCTCGGGAGGTGACGGCATACCTTCTTTATCATGGGGTGGCGCTTCTTCGGAGATCTGCTTTGCGCTGGGTTCACGAGATTCAGGTTGGGAACGTGTTTCAGGTTGAGGAACAGGAGCAACACCAAATCCTGGCTCTGGAGGAACAGGTTCACCCAATGGGGTGACATGATTTAGCTCGGTGGTGATGTGGTCCACCAATATTTTTGGTTCTGCTCCCCGGGCATCAATTTTGCCATCGACCATGACGATGTTGTCAAAATCGATGAAATCCCGATATTTAGCCCAGGTTCTGGGGAAGATCACCAGATCAATATTTCCCTGCACATCTTCGAGGGTGACGAATCCCATGGGATCGCCTTTCTTCGTTGTGTGGGGACGGATACGGGCAATAAGACCAGCAACCCGAACTTGCTGTCTTTCATGGGCCTCGACCAATTCCGAAGAATAGTGGGTAATATTTTGGTCGATGGCATCCATCACCGTGCTGAGGGGGTGATCGGAGACATACAGACCAATCAGTTCGCGCTCCCACTCCAGTTGCTCACGGCGCGTAACTTCAGCATTGATATCGGGCAACTCTATAATCTCAACCAGGCCAGTTTGAGCACCGAACATACTCATTTGCCCAGAATCTGCGGCGGCAAAATATGAAGAGCTGATAGAAACGATACGATCGAGAAAATCAAAGAGCGCCGGACGAGCGCCAAAGCTATCCAGCGCGCCAACTTTGATCAGGCATTCGAGAGCACGTTTGCCCACTTTACGCAAATCTGCACGCCGAACGAATTCATTGAGGTCAGCAAAGGGGCCTTCATCACGCGCTTCTAGCAGCGTATCCACAGGGCCATGACCGACATTCTTAACCGCTCCCAAACCAAAACGGATTGAAGCGGTTTTATCGTCAGCATCCCCGTCGATGGAAAAATCCCACAAACTGGTGTTGATGTCGGGAGGTAATACTTCGATACCCATGCGGCGGCAATCGGCCGCATAAGCCGCAACCTTGTCAGTATTGTTCAATTCCACAGATAGCAAGGCCGCCATATACTCAACTGGGTAATGTGTCTTTAGATAGGCTGTTTGCACAGCAATGACACCATAATCCGCGGCGTGGCCTTTGGGGAAACCATAACGAGCAAATGCTTCCCAATTATCAAAAATTTCATTGGCGATTTTTTCTGAGATACCATTTTCTGCTGTACCGCTCACGAATCGGGCACGTGATTTGAGCAAAACATCGGCTTTCTTCTTGGCAACACCTTTGCGTAAGAAATCTGCTTCGGAGGCGGAATACCCGGCCAGTTGCATGGCTGTGTACATGATCTGTTCTTGATAAACAGTGATGCCGTACGTTTCAGCCAATATCGGTTCGAGTTTGGGATGCAGATATTCGATCCCCTCTTGCCCATGCATACGCTTGATATAGCTGGGAATGAATTCCATTGGGCCTGGACGAAAAAGCGCCACCATGGCGATAACATGGTCAAGATTTTGGGGTTTCATCTCGACCAGGTTGCGTCGCATTCCAGCGCCTTCCACCTGGAAAACCCCGGCGGTTTCACCGCGGCCCAAGAGTGCAAAAGTTTCAGGATCATCCAAAGGAATGTTATTGAGATTGAACTCTACACCATGGCGTTCTTGGATCAGGTCGCAAGCGCGTGCCATCACAGTCAGTGTGGAGAGACCCAAAAAATCCACTTTAAGCAAGCCCTGCTCATCGATGACGGACATCTCGAACTGTGTGACCGTTTTGACAGGGCTATCCTGCGCAGAACCGGTTGGGCGGTGCAGCGGCAAATATTCGATGATGGGTTTATCAGTGATCACCACTCCGGCGGCGTGTGTACCAGCATTGCGCACCACACCTTCCATCCCTTTGGCGGTATCGATAAGATCTTGAATATAGGCCGTTGATTCGTAAGCCTGCTTGAATTCTGGAACTTTTTCCAGGGCTTCTTCAATGGTCACGGGCTTGCCAGGGATGGCGGGGATCAATTTGGCAATGCGGTCGACTTCGTTGATGGGAATGTCTTTTACCCGCCCGACATCACGGATTGCGGCGCGCGCTTTCATGGTGCCAAAGGTAATGATCTGGGCAACTTTGTCATCGCCATACTTTCTGGCAGTATATTCCATCATATCGGCGCGGCGGTCGTCACGAAAATCCAAGTCAATATCGGGCATGGAGACGCGACCGGGGTTGAGGAAGCGCTCGAAGATCAGTTCGTGCTCAATGGGATCCACCAAGGTGATTTCCAAAGCGTAGGCCACAATCGAACCAGCCGCGGAACCGCGGGCGTTGTACCAGATGTCTTGCTTCTTAGCGTATTGGCACAGGTCCCAAACGATCAAGAAGTAAGCATCAAAGCCCATCGTGTGGATGATTTCTAGTTCGTAATTCAAGCGTTCTTGATAGACCCCATTCTGAGCGCTGGAACCATAGCGCATCTCAAGGCCGCTTTCACACAGTTCTCGTAGATAAGATTCCGCATCATAGCCCTCTGGAACTGGGAAATCAGGCAGACGGTATCCCTTGAAGCCCAAATCCACTTCACAGCGCTCGGCGATCAACAAGGTGTTGGTCAGTGCTTCTGGCACTTCAGCAAAGATGCGCCCCATCTCTTCGCCACTCTTCAGATAGTAAGTGCTATCGGACATGCGCATGCGCTTGGGATCAGTGACCAGGGAACCCGTCTGCACAGCCAGCAAAATATCCTGCAGCTCTGCATCGGAGGGGTTGATGTAATGCACATCGTTAGTGGCCACATAGCGAGCTTTGTAGCGCGGTCCCAGTTCAAGCAGCGCCTTGTTGATATTGGCCAACTCAGGGATTTCGTGTTCCTGAAGTTCTAGATAGAAATTATCCGCCCCAAAAACCTCGTAATACCAATCTAATTTGGAACGCGCACCTTCAAGATCACCGTTATTGATGGCTCGCGGGATCTCGGCTGCCATACACCCCGATGTACAAATCAGCCCTTCAGCATGTTCGGCCAGGAATTCATGGTCGATGCGCGGGAAATAATAGAAACCCTCTAGCTGAGCTGCTGAGGCAATTTTAAGCAGATTTTGATACCCGACTTGATTCTGTGCCAAGAGCAGCAGGTGAGACGATTTCTTATCAAAATGGACTTGTCTATCGGTCATGCGTCGGGCAGCCATGTAGGCTTCTAGCCCAATAATTGGCTTGATGCCCGCATCCGTGGCCGCATTATAAAAATCGATCACCCCAAACATGGTGCCATGGTCGGTGATTGCTAAGGCAGGCATCTCCAATTCCGCGGCGCGCTCAACCAGCTTCTTGATATTGCTGAAGCCGTCGAGTAGGGAGTATTCTGTGTGGGTATGGAGATGGACAAATGACATGATTAGTCTGGTAGTGTCTTAGTTTTTTCGTCAAATAATCCAAAATCAACAGACTAATGACTACTAAACTATGTGACTATTCGGGATTATAGCACAGAGGTTCGAAGAATTTTTTTAATCGGACTTAAAGAATCCAATTCTTTAAGTTTGTCGAACTTGTGATAGAACATAAGTTCGAATATAATGGAACAGCGTTTTGCCTCATGTGATTTGGTTGAATGCAAAAGGAGTAAATACGATGTCCTCATCCCCTTTCAATGGCTTTCCAAAAGAAACTATTTTGTTCTTTGCCGAACTTGCCGTTAATAACAATAAAACCTGGTTTACCGCACACAAGCCCAATTTTGAGAAGTACGTCATGACCCCAGCGCGAAATTTTGTCGGCGCTATGGGAGAACGACTCCAAGAACTTTCCCCTGGTATCAATGCAGACCCGCGCGTCAACAAATCTATTTTTCGTATCTATCGCGATACACGATTCTCCAAAGACAAGACTCCTTACAAAACCAATCTAGGGCTGTGGTTCTGGGTTGGCGAAGGGGCTAAGTTCGAGAATCCCGGATACTATTTCCACCTCGATGTGGATAATTTGATGTTAGGTGTGGGATTGCATTCCTTTTCCAAACCCATTCTCAAGGCTTATCGTGATGCAGTCGTCGATCCCGAGTTTGGCCCCGCCTTGGCAGAGGTGGTCACTCAGGTTGCAGGCAAAGGCTATGGCATCGGGCAGAAAACTTATAAGCGTGTGCCGCGCAACTATGATCCCGATCATCCAAATGCGGAACTATTGCTCTATAGCGGCCTGACTGGCGGGATTGAGATTGAGCATCCTGAAGCTTTGCACGCTGCAAAATTGGTGGATTACTGCTTCGAGCATTATCGTAAACTTGAGCCGGTAGTCAATTGGCTTCAAACAATGATTGAGAGATTTGTGGAATAAAAATCATGATCACTTTGCGAACGAACACACTACCAAAATACTGCTACGGCGCGGCGCGCAGCATGGTTCATCTGCGCGGATTGTATTTAAAGGAATGCTTCGAGGCTTGGAAGCAAGCCAAAGCCATTGACCTTGTTTTACCAGAAACTGATGACCCCAGCTACGTTTCGTTGGAAGATTTGCTCTCCCACGTACTGAGAGCAGATCGCGGCTACATCGTATGGATTTGTAAACAACTAGATCTTCCCGATCCAGAAATCGAACCGACACCAGCATTAGACGCAATTGCAGAACAAGCAGAGGGCTATATCGCTCATTTGATCGAACGCTGGGCTGCGCCCCTCGCCAACGTCGAGGAAAAGCGCTTTCACAGAGGTGAGTACGAATCCAATTGGGGTGTGCGTTATTGTATAGACGCCATGTTGGAACATGCAGTCATGCACCCCATTCTGCATCTTGTTCAAATTAAGGAGCTTATTGCAGCGCAAACTGGTGAACGAAGAAATAATTAGCGCTAGAATCACCGAGAGCCGGGTTCGCCATACCCGGCTCTCTCTAAGGAGGAGAAGAAGAGAAATCGCCCTTCGCACATAAATATACTAAATCTCCCCTGGTTTTGCATGACGCTTAACCTACGCTTGCCCTACGATACCCCATCAAATTTGATAGTTTTAATCCAAATCTAATGAAATCAGCAATTGACACTCAAAATCTAGGTCGAATCTATAAGATTCGCGGTGGAAAGAAAACCGATCCCAAAGAACTGGAAGCCCTGCGCAAGGTCAACCTGGAAATCCCACGAGGGGAATTGTTCGGGCTGCTGGGTCCCAATGGAGCAGGGAAAACTACATTAATTAAGATCCTCACAACGCTCCTTGCGCCCAGTGGGCTTTTTCATGCCGATCACCTATTGGCTGGAATTACTGCGGCGCTCGTTGGTTGGCTCTGTGGCACAAGCTTTCCCCACCCTTTCAGGATTTAGCAACGCGCAACTGATGGGCATCCTGCTGGGTTTGACAGCAGTGTTCGCCGTGCTGGCCGCGGTGATCTTCTTTTGGTGTGAATTTCGCGCCCGCGAGCGCGGCATGATCGATATGGTAACGAATTATTAAGCGTTCAACGTTACAAGGTAGCAGATTTATCATTTTTAGGAGAAATTATGACATCTGAAATTATCTATATTGGGAGCACAAACCCTACACCCATTGGTGTTATATGGGTTGCCGTTGGTGAAGATGGCTTGATCCGGGTATCAATGTCGGACGATAAAAAATCCCTAATCGAAGAATTGGAAAATCGGTATCGCGTGAATGTTATCGTTGATGAGCAGCGGACTGAGACGTACACCCGCCAAATCGAAGCATATCTGAGGGGGGAACGCGAGAACTTCGATCTGCCTATCGACTGGTCTGTGATGACACCTTTTCAGATGAAAGCCTTGAAAGCCACGTATGAGATTCCAAGCGGTGAAACGCGTACCTATGGAGAGATTGCTGCTCAAGTGGGCAATCCCAAAGCCGCGCGCGCCGTGGGTCGCGCTGAAGCGACTAACCCCATCCCTATCGTGATCCCCTGCCACCGCGTGTTAAACTCCGCTGGGAAATTGCACGGCTACAGCGGTCATGGCGGCTTAGAAACAAAAGCCTGGTTGCTTGAGCTCGAAGCTCAAGCGTAGTCTCCGTTTGGGAATTTGGCAACCCACCCCGAGGGAGTCAGAAAATCCTACTCACCCTCAATCACTTCAGGCTCTTGATCTGGTTCCTCGGGCTTGCGGTCGAGCATCTGCATTTGTGAAGCAACTACCTTGGTGTAATAACGGGTGTCACCATCGCCCTCAACGCGATCTGTCTGCAGACGCCCTTCGACAAAGACCAAACGCCCCTTGCCGAGATACTGTTGGCATATCTCACCTAGGCGACCCCAGGCATCCACATTGAACCAATCCGTTGCTTCTTTGACTTCACCATTGGCGCTCTTCCAACGGCGCCCCACGGCAACACTGAAAGAACAAACCTGCCTCCCAGAAGGTGTGGAGCGGCTTTCGGGATCTTTGCCCAATCGACCAATCAGTTGTATTCGGTTGAGACCAGCCATATCATTCTCCTTACAATTTGCAATTATTTTCACCTATTATTGTAATATTAGATTGGCTATTGTCAAGAACCTTGTTGCCGCTTCTAAAGGCTGGTATCCTTTTGAAAAGGCTAGAACATTGTCAAATTAACACATAGCGAAACCGAGGGAATATGTACATCGCAATTGAAGGCGTCATTGGCGTCGGAAAAACCACTCTCGCAAGACTACTTCAACCTGCTTTCGAAGCTAAATTGTTTCTTGAAGTTTTCGAAGAAAATCCATTCCTTGCAGACTTCTATACAGACCGAGCGCGCTACGCCTTTCAAACCCAGATCTTCTTTTTGCTCAGTCGCTATCATCAACAGAAAGCCATTGCCAAAGAGTTAGATCCCACGAAAAATGTGGTCGCAGATTACACATTTAAAAAGGATGCCCTCTTTGCCGGGATCAACTTGGAGAACGACGAACTTACCACGTATCATCAGGTTCACAACGCACTGGCTGAAAAAATTTCCCTTCCAGATTTGATCGTCTATTTACGGGCTACCAGCGATGTGCTGATGCAGCGGATTGCACATCGGGATCGGCATTATGAGCGGGATATGGATTCAGGCTATATCGATGAGCTAAACCATGCCTATGAAAATTTCTTCGGTGACGGTTATAATGGTCCCAAGATTCTCGCCATCGATACCAACAACCTCAATTTTGTAGCAAGTAAGGAAGATTTGAAACAGGTCGAAAATCGGATTCGACAAAGTTTGCAGATGACCCCTTTCCAAACGGAACTGCCCCTAGACCTCAAAGGTGATGACTGACCATCAAGTGAGTCCTGCTCCAGGGTAAGGAGATAGCCTATGCAAATTACTCCCGCTATTCTCAAACAATTTGCCAATACAACCGTCGAAAAGATTACGCGCGCCAATTACGACATCATGTCAGCATATCTGCGAGGCTCTTTGGTAATGGGGGATGATCCTTTGCTCGGTAATACTACCGACATCGACTTGGTCTTCATCCACACCGATACCCCCAGGGTTGAACGGGAAATTCTCAGATTAACGGATGAGGTGCATCTGGACATTGAACACCATTCTCAAAGGGAATATCTCAAAGGCCGCGATTTACGCATTCACCCTTGGATGGGACCCACGCTTTACAACGCACAAGTTTTGTATGACCCCCAACATTTTCTCGATTTCACCATCGCCACAGTTCGAGGGATGTTCCACCGCGAAGACCATACTTTAATTCGAGTGCGCACTCTGATCGATAGCGCTCGAAATCGATGGATTTCTCTACAACCTATAGCAACTGAGAGCAACCAAGAAACTGCAACGGAGTATTTAAAAGCGATCGAAGAGACGGCTAACGCTGTCGCTTTATTGGTTGGAGAGCCGCTGACTGATCGTCGGTTTCTAACGACATTTGCCAAGCGTGCGCAGTCTTTTGAACAACCGGGGCTGTATGCAGGTCTGATGGGTTTGCTTGGTGCCCCGCGCGCTGAAGTCGAGACGCTTCATGATTGGGCAGAGGTTTGGAAGGCATCCTTTTTGGCTACATCTATATCGGACCGCCCCATTCAAATTCATTCTTATAGAAGGGATTATTACGCACGCGCCTTCGAAGCTTTGTTGACCAGCGAGCGGCCGAAGGATGCAATGTGGCCGCTGCTGCACACTTGGAATATTCTCGCTGGCTGCTTACCGCAAAGCGACCCAGCTTACAAAAAATGGCAATCGGCATTTGAACAATTGGGGTTGCTCGGCACTGACTTTTTAGAACGCATCGAAGCTTTAGATATTTATTTGGAACAAGTAGAAGAAAAAATCGAAAGTTGGGCTATCGAACACGGGGCTTAAAAAAGAAAAACTGGCTCTTCAATTAGCCAGCTTTTTGCTTAGATGGCAAATCTTGGTAACAGAACTTTGAAGGTTGATCCCTTCCCTGGGCCATCAGACTCTGCCCAAATCCGGCCATGATGGAGATCCACCATCCCCCTGGCAATCGCCAATCCTAATCCCAAACCTTCATATCGACGACGCATGTGATGTTCCACCTGATAGAAATGCGCAAAGATGCGCTCAACTTCGTTGGGATGGATACCTATACCGCTATCTTGAACTTCAACAAGAATCTCTCCCTCAGTGGCCGAAATCCTAACCACAATTTCACCCTTGGGCGGCGTAAAGCGAATGGCGTTATTCAATAAATTTTCGAAGACTTTTTGAAGCCGTTCGTCTGCATTCACCCATAGATCTTGAGAAGGCGGGATGAACTCCAATTGATAATCCACAGCCTTTGCCATTTGAGAGATATCATCAAATATCGTCTTTATCATATTCTGAATTTGAATGGGGCGCAGACGAAGCTCAGTTGCGCCAGTGTATAACAAATTCATATTCGTCATATCTTCCAACAATGCGCGTAAGCGCATTGCCGCAGCGTGCACAGTTCCAGCGTGTTCAGAGAATTCTCCCTTCGCTTCCTCTTTCAAGAAAGTTGCATAACCCAGGATAATCCCTAAAGGTGTGCGCAATTCATGCGAAGCCACTGCCATGAAATCGGCTTTGAGCTTGTCAGCCTGGCGCAGCTCTTCGTTGGCTTGTTGTAATTCTTCGATGATATGCGCATTGTTTATCGCTACTGAGGTTTGCGCAGCCACTAATGATAGAAGTTGAGCGTCAGCTTCAGTAAACTCTCCTTCTATTTTGTTCAAGCCCTCCAAGACTCCAATCGTTCGCTCACGAATAATTATGGGAACACCCAACAAGCTACGAACTTGATAACCTGTGCGTTCTTCAACGACGGTAAAGTAATCGGGGTTTTTTGGTACATCATTGATGATCATCGGTGTTCTTTGTGTGAAGATAAGCCCGGCAATACTGCCTTCTACGGGAATGGGAATCGCTGCGAGCTCATCTGACTCCGCACCAACCGAAACTGAAAAGTTTAGTAGCTCTTCGTCTTCATCATAGAACATGATGGAGGCCGCATCACAAGAAAGCATTTCGACCACTTTGGAAAGAATCGATTTCAATTGTGGTTTTAGTTCAAGCTCTGAACTCAGCATTTGGTTTATTGCAATCAGTCTATCGAGGTATTCCATATGACGGTTTCCTCTGTGAGATAAAGCATTTAAATCTACATTCATCAACGTTCGTAGCGTGAGTCGTCGAGCAGTTTGTGATAATCCTGTTCTTGGTCTGGCATGTCGAGTTCTGAATTACCTTCTACTCTATAACGTTCTTCTCCTGCTTCTAATGAAACCTGAGAAGCGCGTGGCAATATGGCCCATTTACCGCAATGGGGGCACCGTAGTAACTTGCCAACAACCAAGTTTGGGGCCAAGAAATTTCTTGCATAGGGCAACTGGCAGCGAGGGCAAACTACACCGCCAGCCAGGCCGTAATCACCAAGTTTGAATTTCTTTTTGCGGCTAAAAAAGGCTGTACCCAAGGTACCCAGCAAAGTCGCTCCTCCAACAATTACAAACAAGGGCACGATGAAATCGCCCACACTCTCCCAAGCTTGTTCTGCATCAATAAAGTAACGTGCAAATTCAGCAGAAACGATCTGAGAGCCATCTTCTCGATAACCTATCGCCGAAAAACTATGCTCACCCACAGGAAAATTGGCCGTATTGAATTTGTAACGAAAAGGGGGTTCTATAGCAGTATGAACAACTTCACCATCAATCAAATACTCCACGCGCACCAAATCATCTGGTGACTTGACCTTCAAGGAAAAACTGCCCTGGATTTTTCCACCCGCACCATAGCCGAAGTCCCTGTGCAAACTGATCACCAAAGAGTCAGTTTCTTCTTGCGCAACAACCGAAAATGGTAATACAAACAATAATAGGAAAAGCAGGATTGAAAAAACTCGCTTCATAATTAAATACCCTGAAACCATCTACTCATTGCACAAAGAGCGGGATGCGTTTTATTATTCTAACCGCAAAAAAGGATTTTCGAGGTGGAATTTCGCGATTGTTGAAATTTATTTCCAACGCGTCAAGATCGTCTCTCGTTGGAAGAGTTGGGTCGCAAATGCGAACAATCCAAAATCAAGAACCAGCAAACCGATAGCCATCCACAGGATGATCTGCTCATTAATGAAGATCAATCCTGTGGATTGGCCGACAAATAACCCGATCAGTGGCAGCACAAATATCGCCGATATTTGCTCCGCCACGCGTGGGTCCGTCACTCGCGAGGAGATCATCACAGCAATGCTGACTCCGGCCAATGCTAACAAGGGGCCAACCACAAAGATGGCACTTAACCACAAAGGGTCGAATAACTTTCCCAACACACCAGGGCTGACAGCCAACAAACGCGCCCCGATCATATACAAGAAGAAGCTCAACCAGGTTGCCACGACCGCGGGAATGGATGCCGCCAGTGCCTTGCCTGTCAAAAGTTCCAACGTGGTGATTGGCGTCGCCAGGAGGGGTTCAAGTGTGCGGGTGGTTTTCTCCCCAACAATGGAATAGGACGCAAAGGTTATAGGCACAATCATTGGTACCATCATGAACAAGAGCATGAATTGGCTGACGATGAAATATTGCATACAGCCACTGGCGTCCAATCCGTCACACATATCGAGAAACTGAGGCGGCAAATCGGACATTGCTATGGCATCACTGAAATCGCCTGATGACTTACTAACATAAAGAATGATCAATGGTAAAGCCGTGAACAACAAAGGCAGGAATGCTACCGTGAATAAGACGAAGCGGTTTTTGAAAACTTCCGCCCATTCTTTTCGAATCAAAGTCCAAATTTTCTTCATCGCAATACACCATCAATTCTCTTGGTTTACCAATTGTAAATAAACGTCTTCCAGTCTCTGGCGCAGTTCCCCGACAAATTGGATCTCAGCGCCCGCTTCGACCAGAACTCGGATGAGTTCAGGGTTATGCTGTTCAGGCTCATCCATCCCAACCACAAGTTTGTTATCAACCATATCGGCGGACTGTACGAATTCAAATCGCGAAATGACCTCAGCGAATCGGCCATCAGACTCACTTAAATGGAACACAACTGTGCGTCCGAATAATTTTCGCCGCAGCGCTGTCGGTGTATCTAAAGCCAACAAACTACCCTTGATCACAGCAATGCGATCGCACAATCGGTCCGCTTCGTCAAGGTTGTGCGTGCACATGATAATCGCCCGTCCATCACTCTTTAAGTCGGCTATGAAACCTCGCATCATACGCGCAGCCTGAGGGTCTAGACCGCTAGTAGGTTCATCTAAGAAGAGCACATTGGGCTCGTGCAGCAATGTCCGAGCAATGGCCAATTTCTGGCGCATTCCTTTCGAAAACGTTCCCACGGCTTCGTGACGCCTTTCCCACAAACCCAGCATCTTCAAGTAGCGCTCAATTTGAGTATCCATATCTCCCACAGCATACATTTGGGCATAGAATTCCAGATTCCGCTCAGCGCTGAGTTGGTCGTACAGCCCCGGAGCTTCGGTCAAGATTCCCACGCTACGGCGGATATCCTGATCTTGATGCCCGACCCGATAGCCGTTGATCCAAGCATCTCCCGCGCTCGGCCCAATCAATGCGCCCAACATACGTATGGTTGTGGTTTTTCCTGCTCCATTGGGACCCAGCAAGCCAAAAATCTCTCCAGCCTGCACCGAGAACGATAGTTTGTCGACAGCCTGCACCTGGCCAAAGGCTTTCGACAGTCCTTCTAATACAATCATCTTCGAATTATCCATAAAATCACCTACGAAATGAATCTGCTATCGTCGAGATTTTCTTCTGAAAATACAGGTTGCTCGACCTCTACTTCGCGCGTGGGAGGCGCAGATGAACCTGGTTCTTGTCCTCTAGGATGATCGCGCAACATCAACACAAAAACGATGCTCAGCGCCCCAAAGAAAAGTATAATTCCCTCCGTGACATAAACTCCCCACCGTTGAAGGACAATTAGCGCCACCGCGTTGATGGTTGTATGCCAGAGGATTGCAGCACCAACCCAGAGATTATTTCTTCGCACAAAAGCCTGCAACACCAACACAGAAGCTGACAGGTGAAAACACAACGCGCCGACTCTTTCCACCGCTCCCATCAAGGCCAAGTGCCAAGGAAGGGACCAGTACGTCTCAAGTTGAGATTGAGCTAATTGGATTTGCTCAGGAGGCAGGATCGTCGTCAAATCTGCATCACGCAAAACGAAGGCCTGGATCAATGCATAAAGGGCCAAAGCCCCAAGGATAATAGCTTCAATGCCACCATGCCCGGCCCCAAACATCACCGCGGATTTCCAATTTCGTTCATCATTCAACCAGAAGCGATAAGCCAGGTAGCGAGCTGTCTCTTCAAATACTCCCGAAGATAGTCCATAGAAAACAGCCAGGATCACAAATGAGACTCCGCCATCAGCAGTTGACAAACCTAAGCGTTCAACACCCGGAGATAATACCCATTGATTGAAGGGGATATGAAAAATTTGAGAAGCAACAAAAACGACAGCGCCAATACCAAAGAGTTTCCACTCCACTCGCAAGCGCCTTGCCAAGAAAACACCCAGAACCAAAGGCATGGCAACCATCAGAATTGCATTTAATGCACGAACAAATATATCCATTGGTATTCCTGTAACTTCTTGAAAAACGTTTCACGTGAAACACGATTCCTTTATTTGGAAAAATGTTACACGTGAAACAAAGTCAAAGTGCCATCACATAAGTCGAGCACTCGTAAATAATACGAGTGCTCCATATGCACGATAATAAGAGTGTATCAAAAATTAGCGCGATCGAGCAACCGCGACCACGGCCGCCACTGCCATCAATACAACAAGTATTGCAATTGTGGGAATTGCCCCAGCAATGGGAAAGCTTGCTCCACCTCTGTATGCCAAAAAGAAGAATAGAAAGCTGCCCATCAAAAGCAGGCCAAGCGCCACCATCACACCGATTTTAGTCAGTGATCCACCATAATTCGTTCGATAGGGATCAACCCCATTGGGAAGCATGTGATCTTTCTTTCGTGCCTCAACTGGACGTCGGAATCGAATGCGACGATTGTCGAATTTTTCCAGCATTTCCCAACCTGCTAAAGCTTCCTCTTCTACAAGGGCAGCCAAAACATTGGGATTCCGAAAGGCTCCTGATTCGGAGCGAACGATCTTGTATTCCCATTTCTCAGTGTTGTCATCATTGTACTTGGTCATTTTTTCTTCCTCTGCTTCTTCATCAAGTTTACGTTTCTTTGCGGCCGCAGCTGCAGCAATATGCGCACCATGATAAGCCATATTTTCTCCTCATCACATTAGATACTACCATTCGCTTTGCAGTCGGGTTCGCTGCCTGCGGACAGATTCTGTCAACGGCCGTTTGGCAACGATAGTAACTTTGTTGCTGTTTGTAGGTGTGTATACATTGATCGCTTCCCACCCTTCTTCACCCCAAGCATTCAATGTAACGGCAATCTGTTCATCTTTCGTCCCAAACACAGACCCGATCGTCAGCACTTGGTACTCCCAATAATTAATTTCATCCATGGAGTAGCTCCTTTCATGTAGACTGGCTCAGGGTCAAGAACCAACTCTGAGCCAGTCCTAGCCATTCATGTTTTCGTAGATTATTCTTTATTCTCGGATGTTTTCGCCAAGGCTACCATGCCGCTCAAAGCACCCAGGTTCATCGTATCCACCGCACTGCTGGGGACGATGACCATAGCGCCTTTTTCCTTCAAGCCCTCGAAGAGCATATTCATCGCTCGAAGGTGCAAAGCGGTGGGATTATCGATGTAAGCTTCGGAGGCCTCGGCAAAGGACGCCGCGATTTGCTTCTCGGATTCTCCCAGGATCACGCGCGCCTGGCGTTCACGCTCAGCCTGCGCCTGTCGTGACATGGTATCTTCTAATTCTTGGGGGATCACCACATCACGAATTTCTACTGATTGCACCGTAATACCCCAAGGCGTAGTGCGTTCATCGATAATTCGCTGCAACTCGGCATCCATCTTCGCGCGCCCCACCAGGATATCAGCCAATTCCATCTGGCCGATAACTTCACGCAGGGCAGTTTGAGAAGCCCACGAGATCGCCATCTTATAATCTTCTACTTCCAAGGCGGCCTTCTCAGCGTCCCAGGCCATCCAGAACAGAACCGCGTCTACGTCAACGGGAACAGTATCTTTGGTCAGCGTTTTCTCCGCACTGAAGGGGGTCACCATCACCCGGTGATCGATCCATTTGGGGATAGTATCCACGATGGGGATTATCCAGAACAAGCCTGGTCCGAGCAGTCCGCGGAATTTGCCAAAGCGCAACACAATAGCCTTTTCCCATTGGTCGGCGATCTTCAGGGCGAACATCAAGTACAGGCCGATCAGCATAAACACCATGGTGAAAACAATGATCACCCAGACATCCACATTCTCCATTCCCATGATCGTTGCGCCAACCGTGGCAATCGTGAGAAAGGTGGCGAATAAAATTCCAGCGACGCCGTTGATTCGGGGATTATTTTCGTCTGTCTTTCGCATTCGTTGGTACGTAGGGTTCTTCATTTTTGTGCCTCTCTTTTTTTATTGTCTATGTTCTGGAGGCGGAGCGCCTCCCTTTATCCATTGATTGACATATCGATCAAAGATCTTCCTGACTTCTTCGGCCGAGTAATCCAGGCCTGCTGCTTCGTTCAAATAATGACGGGTCAGCCATTCGATATCTTGGCGGCGTAAGCGCTCTCCATTCTCTTCCGTACTTGGTGGCAGGATAAATGTTCCGCGCCCATGTTGGGTTGAGATTAGGCCTTCTTCATCTAGCATCCGATAAGCCCGGGCAATGGTATTGAAATTTACCCGCAGATCTGTCGCCAGTTGCCGTACGGTGGGGAGCTGGTCGCCGGGCTCTAGACTCCCTGTTGCAATCATGTGTTTGACTTGATCGATGATCTGCACGTAAATTGGTATTTTTGAAAGCAGATCGATTTCTATTTGCATAAGCACTCCGTTTAGTCAATATTGTATCTTTGTATTATTGTATGATTGTATCTTTGTATTATTGTACACAATAAAGGAGGATTGTCAATACCCTTTTAAAATGATCCAAAACTAGAAAAAATAAAAGACCCAGAGCTGGTTCAAAGCTTCCTGGGTCTCTATATGTAAATATTTGGAATTTAAATATTAAGCAGCAATCGGCCTCCCCCATGAAAATGAATCAAGCAGCCTGCACAACCGCCCGGAAATTGATATAGGCCGTGGGCATATCCGGCGCAGTCATTTCAATGCGTGTGGCATCCAAACGTTTTGCCCCCGGCAGTCGACAGGCACGATCAACCATCTCGGACAACCTGAACTCAATGATTGTCTTCACCGGTTCAGAAACCGTGAAGGGTTTGGGCTTGCCATCTTTCAAACCTGAAACTGCTCTCTCAGCGTCTTTCCGAATCAACTCTTGAGCGACGTAGGGATGCAGGCATTCTGCGGACGAAAAGCTCGTCGAGTGCTTTACGATAACAGTCTCCAACCCACCAAGCAATTCTTCCGCCTGCGCGCAAGTAGTCTGATCGCCAGTAATCATTAGCACCGGCGCACCAAAAGCACCGCACACAGCGGCATTCAAGCCATGCTCTCCCACCAGAATATCGTTGAGCCAGACATTGGCAATGCGTTTGCTGGACCAGGTGTGCGCCAGGACAGCCTTCTCCGTTCCACTCCGGGCGTGGTACCCCACGAAGATCACACCCGAAAAATCTCCAGCTTCGATTCCCTGCACCATCGCAAAGGGCGCTGAATTCCCTGAATTCAGACACACGCGCGGGTCCAGGTCCTCGATCAAAATGTTATAACCACCTGCGTGTCCATCTGACACAACCACTTCTGTAGCACCTCCATCGAAGGTCCCCAGCGCAGCCGCATTGACATCAGCAGTCATGATCTTACAAAATCGTGGGTACTCAGACCTTGCAGGGTCAACCTGATCCCAATTGGTCACCCCTGAAATGCCTTCCATATCCGCTGCGATCAAAATTTTCATATTTTCATCTCTTATTCCGGCAACGCCGACCTAACGAACTCTGCCAAATCACTTTTCAGTTTCTCCAAAGATGGCAGATGAATGTACATCATGTGTCCGGCCTCGTAAAAGTCCATCGTTATATTGTCACGCAGACTCTCATCTAAGTCCATGTGATCGAAAGTGTAAAGGGTGGCAAAGTAGGGAGTCGCCAAATCATAATAGCCGTTAGCCACAAAAACCTTCATATACCGGTTGATCGACATGGCCTTGCGCAGTGTCTCAGCTACATTGACATACTGATTCTGATGCTGGTCGTAACTCCAGGGGTGCACGCGGCTGGTCAAGATTTCATAGGGCAGGTCACTCTCAAAGTTTAATTCGGAGCGCACATAATCATTGAGGGTAGCGGTGTAGGGTCCGGTGATAGCAGCCAAACTGGGATCGAATTCCCAGCTTTCTCCGGCTGCATCGCGGTCGATGCCCTTGAAACGCGTATCTAAACGCCCTGTGGTACGGCGTTCATCACGCTGCAATCCTTTGGTAAAGCGCATGATCTCCACGCGCAAATTTGTTTGCTCAATATACTCGGATGTTAAGCCCGTATAGCGCGCCAGCTTTTGAATGATTTTGTCTTTTTCGCCGCTTGGCAGTGCATCGCCCTTCATTAAAGCAGACGCATATTCTCCCAAGGCAAAAGCCTCGACTTCATCGAGTGTGTCGCGCAGGTTCTTCTGCAATTCATCATCAAGCTTGCCATGATACCAGGCCGTTGCTGTGTACGTGGGCAAGAACAGTATGTAAGGCATATCATTGCCAGGCACAAAGCGCGCCGTCTGGAAATTCAAAATCGATGAAATCAGCATGATGCCATTCAAATACATGCCATGCCGCTCTTGCAGATATCCCGCCAAACCTGCGGCGCGGGTAGTGCCGTAACTCTCGCCGATCAAAAATTTTGGAGATACCCAACGCTGATAACGGCTGGTAAAAAGACGAATAAAATCCCCAACGGATTGAATATCCTTCTGAAAATCATGGTACTGTTTGGGGCTCTCGCCAGGGATCGCGCGGCTGTACCCTGTTGTTACTGGATCGATGAAGACCAGGTCGGTGAGATCTAGAAGGGAAAATTCGTTATCGACCAACTCGAAGGGGGGTGGGGGCATTTCACCCTCATCGGTCATCTTCACACGGCGTGGGCCCAACAAACCCATATGCAGCCACACCGACGAAGACCCCGGTCCGCCGTTGAATGAAAAGGTGAGCGGGCGCGTTTTGCGGTGCTCAGCACCGTCGATTGCGTTGTCTGCATCTAGCGTGTAAGCTGTAAAAAAGATCGCCGCCTTAGGCTTCTCGAGTTCAGGCTCTCCATTCTCATTGGCTGGCTCATCATTCTCTTCCTTCAAGATCATCGTGCCAGTGGTAGCCGTGTAGCGAATTTCTCGCCCGGCGATGGTGACAGCATGATGCGTTATGGAGATGTTGTCTTCATACTTGGGGGTGGATTCGTTGTTGGTTTCTTTTTCTGGCATGGGTTTCTCCGTTTGAGATGTGAGTGGGATAAGTAATTGAGATTGAGAAATAAACTACTCTGTCATCCTGAGGCGGCGCTTTACGTCCCCGAAGGGGAAGCCGAAGGATCTCGCGCAGCGTATTGAAAAATTTACGCTTCGCTAGATGCTTCACTTCGTTCAGCATGACAAACAATAAAACCGGCCTACGCCGCCATCTCATCCCGTACAGCCTTATATAGCGTCTCTGCTTTGAGTTCGTGTAGGGTATAGCACGGTGCATCAAGATGATTGGCCAATTCTTGTGCCAAACCCTGGTCAAAGGCGACGTGTTCCATATTGATCACCACGCTGCGGATCTCATCAAAGGCGATTTTCTCCGCCAGCTTGTGGGCTTCTTCTTGGGGAGGCTGGTTGCCCATAGAGACATTTCCTGCCCCATCGGTGAGCATGATCATCAAAGGCTCGACATCCGGGTAGATCATACTTTGCTGCTGAATGACTTGATGCGCCAGGAAAAGACCCGCAGCTAGCGGAGTTTTTCCGCCTACGGGAATATCGGTCAGCGCGCGCTGCGCCAATTGTACTGAGTTGGTCGGCGGCAATATCAATGTGGCGCGATCTTTTTGGAAGACGATCAATCCCACTCGATCTCGTCTTTGATAGGCATCGGTCAATAGCGAAAGAATAGCACCCTTCGTCGCCGACATGCGTTCTGCTACGGCCATAGACCAGGATGCGTCCACCACGAACATCACCAAATTGGCTGTCTGTTTGACGCGGACTTTCTGTTGCAAATCTTCTGGGCGAATAGCAAAGGCCACTTCCTTACGCTGTTCTTCGCGATCCTTCTGATAGAGCGCTGCGGTGCGAATGGTGGCATCAAAGGCGATATCGTTAGTTTTCCCTTTTGCGGGGCGAGATTTGATGTAGCGACCGCGTTTGCGTTCAGTGCGCGTGCGCGATCTTCGGCCGCTGCGACGGCGCGAAAGTCGGTCTAGCTGAGTTTCTAGTTTTCTTGCGTCAAAAGCCTCACTGGGTTTGACTTTCTCTCCCCCTTCCCACCAATTCGAAGAAACGGAATCGAACACGTCCTGCTTGGCTGGTTCTGCAGGCGCGCGTGTAGACTCTTCTTTTTCCTCGCTGACGTTATCAGCTACGGCTTTTTTTTTTCGTCGACTTCTTGTGAGTCTGATCCTGGCTGGCGTTCTTCGAGCGGTGCGGAAGCCCCTTGCAATTGCTCAATGCGCTCTTGTAATTCGTCGAAGCCAATATCTGCCTGATCAAAAGGTCCGCGTTTGATGCGGTGTGGAAATGCTAACTCGGCGGCCAGGGCAATATCTCGTTCGGTGACTTGAGTGCGGGCCTCGAAAGCGGCATGGGCGCGCGCGGCTTTGAGGATCACCAAGTCAGAACGATGCCCGTCTACATTCATCGATGCGCTTAATGCCGCGATGGAGAGCAAATCTCTGCGAGTGTACTGCACCTGCCCAACCAGTTGGCGGCCTTGGTCAATCTGACTTGAAAGTTCATTCTCTTTTTCGATCCACTGCTCGCGGAATCCGTCAGCATCAGATTCAAACGCCAGGTTGCGCTCCATAATGAAAACGCGTTCTTGGGGTGAACGAATGCCGGAGATATCGACGGAAAGGGCGAAGCGGTCAAGCAACTGAGGGCGCAGGTCACCCTCTTCGGGATTCATGGTACCAACCAAAATGAAGCGCGCTGGGTGGCTGAAAGAAATGCCCTCCCTCTCGACAATATTCATGCCCATCGCCGCGGAATCCAGCAAGAGGTCCACTACGTGATCATCAAGGAGGTTGACCTCATCAATATACAATAAACCGCGGTTGGCAGCCGCCAGCACCCCAGGTTCAAAATGTCGCTCACCTTTTTGAATGGCTTTCTCGATATCCAGGGTTCCCACCACGCGGTCTTCGGTTGCAGAAACAGGCAGATTTACAAAAGGTGTTGTGCGCAGTTGAACATCCTGATCAGCTCGTTCACGGCACTCGGTGCACCACGTATGCGAGCGATCTGGGTCACAGCCAAATCGGCACTGAGTAATTACTTTGACTTGCGGAAGTAATGCCGCCAATGCACGCGCTGCGGTAGACTTCGCCGTTCCACGTTCACCGCGGATCAAAACACCGCCAATGCGCGGTGAAACTGCATTCAAGATCAGCGCACGTTTCATGCGCTCCTGGCCGACAATTGCTGTAAAGGGGTAAATAGTTGGCATTGAATCTGTTCTCTCTAGATTAAAAAGTTCTCGACAATATTACCACAAAGGTTGCCAAGTTATCCCTTAGCACTTATAATGTCCGTCGATCCTATAAACTTGGAGTGTATTAATAAAAAAGATGAAAGATAGTGAAGCGCTCGTAGAAGAAAACGTTGTTGAAGAAGTAGTAGTAGAAGAAGAATCGTCAGACCCCCAACCCTCGATGGAACAACTGCTCGATGAGGAAGGCCTGGACATTGATCTGCCCAAGGCCGGAGAAATGCGAGAAGGAATAATCGCCTCCATTGCGCATTCTGAAATCCTGGTCAGCATCGGGGCAAAATCCGAAGGTATCGTCTCCGGTAGAGAAATAGACCAATTAGACACTGAACTCCTCGAAAGTTTCGAGGTCGGTCAGCCTATTAAGGTATATGTTCTTTCACCTGAGGACCGCAACGGCAATCTGTCAGTTTCTCTAACCCGGGCTCAAGAAGAAATGGATTGGGAACTGGTTGAGAATCTAAAAGAATCCGGTGATGGTTATGATGGGCATATCTCCGGCTTTAATAAGGGAGGGCTTCTTGTTCCGATTGGAAAGCTCCGAGGCTTTGTCCCCGGCTCGCAGATTAGCCTAACTCGCCGAACAACTGGCGACTCTCCTGAGACTCGTTGGGGCGCGTTGATCGGTGAACCCATTGAGGTCAATGTCATTGAGGTTGACCGCTCCCGCCGCCGCCTGATTTTGTCTGAGCGCAAGGCGCTGAACGAAACGCGCGAAACCCTCAAAGATCGTTTGCTAGAGGAGCTGGCTGTTGGTACAGTCAACAAAGGGCGCGTGACCAGCCTGGCCAACTTCGGCGCTTTCGTCAATATTGATGGCGCTGACGGTCTCGTCCACCTTTCCGAGATTTCTTGGGAACGCATCAAACACCCCAAAGATGTTCTCAAAATCGGGCAAGAGGTTGAAGTCAAGGTCATTAGCCTGGATCAGGAACGCAAGCGCATTGGTTTGTCCATCCGCCAACTTCAGGAAAATCCCTGGTTGATCAAGGTCAAAGATCTCAAAGAAGGTCAACTCATTGAAGGTACCATCACACATCTGACCGAATTTGGCGCTTTTGCCAAATTGGGCGAACGCGACCTCGAGGGTTTGATTCACATCTCTGAGCTAAGCCCCGACCGCGTTGAACATCCCAAAGAGGTTGTCAAAGTTAGTGATACCCTGACTCTGCGGATCATCAACATCGACCGTGAGAAATTCCGCATTGGTCTCAGCCTGCGCAAGGTTGACTCCGGCGCCTACATCGATCTTGATTGGAAGATGGTCAAAGAAGAAGTTGATTCCAGTTTCGAATCTCCTTTCGATGAAGAAGACGCCGAGGTTGCAGAGGCGGATGCTGAAGCTCCCGCTGATACCGACGCCGCTGATACTGAGGCAGAAGCAGTTGTTGATGAAGCAGTTGTCGAGGAAACTGTGGCCGAAGATACTGAGGCAGAAGTTGAGGCAGAAGCTGAGGTTGAAGCAGAAGCTGAGGTTGAAGTAGAAGTCGAGGCAGAAGCCGAAACTGAAGACGCTGATGAAGACGAAGCGGAAGCCGAGGCAGAAGCGGATGAAGAAGAAGCCACAGAAGAGCCTGAGGCTGACGATGAGCCCGAAGATGCCGAAGCCGAAGATACAGACGCCGAAGATACAGACGCCGAAGAATCTGACGCCGAAGAAACTGACGCCGAAGAAACTGAGGCGGATGAAGAGGCAGACCCTCCGGATGAGGCAGAAGAGCCAGAACCCGAAGAGGAGTAAGTCAAAGAAACTTCCAGGCGCACCTAATCAGGTGCGCCTGTTTCGTAGTACAACAGAGCATTGTTCTGTTACGCATTAGATATTTATAAGAAATTGTTCACCCAAGATTCAATTCGGACATACTCTGGTAGAATTGAAAATCGCTATCCAAGTAGAAACAATATTGGAAGCAAAATGTAAGGGATCATCGGCCCAAAACGACTATATAATGGTAATGATAGATCCTTCAAAACCATATTTTTGGTTTTATTGAATCACCCGCTCAATTTCATTTTAGGAGGTAGTCCCATGTCGAGCATGGAACGATTTACACAAAGAGCACGGCGGGTGCTTAGCTTGGCGCACGAAGAAGCCGAGCGCATGCGGCACACTCATATTGGAACCGAACACCTACTCTTAGGCCTTATGCTTGAGGATGGTGGTATCGCTGGACGCGTTCTACGCGAACTCGGCCTGGAATTCGATCGGGTACGAGATCTGATCGAGAGAATGGTTGGCTTGGGCGAATACACAACCCAGCGACCGACCCTTTCCCCTGGAACACAGAAAGTCCTAGAATTGGCAGTCGATCAGGCTCGTGAGCTTGGGCATCATTATATTGGTGTTGAACACTTGCTGTTGGGTGTGATCGAACTTGATGAAGGCATCGCCCTCGACGCCTTGCGTCAATTAGGTGTCACGCCTGAGCAAGTTCGCCGCCAAACCCATCGAATTCTCAAAGAAACTAAATCGGCGCAGCGCGAGCGAGGTCAACAGCGTAGGCGAAAAGGCAAGGAAGCCGAAGCGAAAGGCAAATCCAAGTCTAAGACTCCACTAGTTGATCAACTTGCCACTGACTTGACCCAAATGGCTGAAGACGGCAAACTCGACCCGGTGATTGGTCGGCAGATGGAAATTGAACGCGTTGTTCAAATCCTTGCCCGACGAACAAAGAATAACCCCGCCCTCACCGGAGAACCCGGCGTTGGAAAAACCGCCATTGTCGAAGGTCTCGCTCAAAGGATTCTGGAAGGCGATGTGCCTATTCCCCTGTTGGGCAAGCGTCTGCTGCAACTTGATGTAGGTTCACTGGTTGCAGGCACTATGTACCGCGGTCAGTTCGAAGACCGTCTCAAACGCGTCATCCAAGAACTGAAATCATCTGACTCTGTGCTCTTCATCGACGAAGTGCACATGTTGGTCGGCGCAGGTTCGGCAGGATCCGCTATGGATGCAGCTAACATCTTGAAGCCAGCCCTCTCAAGAGGTGAACTTCAAGTGATAGGTGCTACAACGCTGGATGAATACCGCAAACACATCGAGAGCGACGCAGCTCTTGAGCGCCGCTTCCAACCGATCCTTGTCGAAGAGCCCAGCCCCGAGGAAACCATTGATATCCTCAAGGGTATCCGTCCCGCATACGAGGCACATCATCAGCTCTCCATCCTGGACGAAGCATTGGAATCAGCTACCAGCTTATCAACTCGCTACGTTTCCGATCGCTTCCTTCCCGATAAAGCCATTGACCTGATCGACGAAGCAGCTTCACGAGTGCGTATGTACAAAAGCCCCGTCGCAGAGACCACCAAAGAATTAGTTGGTCAATTGCGCGATATTCGCAAGCAGTTCGACAAGGTCAAAGAAGAAGCTGGCGGCGAACCCTATGAAGCTGATATCCAAGGACTGGAGAAACAGCGCACTGAAATCGAGGCTGAACTCGAACGCTTACGCACCACCTGGGATCGTGAAAACAGTCCCAACGTCACCTCGGATGATATCGCCGAAATTGTCGCTATGTGGACCGGCGTGCCGGTAATGCAAATGGTTCAGGAAGAATCCGAGCGGCTGCTATTGATGGAAGAAGAACTCAAACAATCTATCATTGGCCAAAATGAAGCTATCGAGACCATTGCCAAAGCGGTTCGGCGAGCTCGGGCAGGGTTGAAAGATCCTAAACGCCCCATTGGTACTTTTGTATTCCTTGGTCCCACAGGTGTTGGAAAAACTGAATTAACCAAAACATTGGCACGCTTCTTGTTTGGCAGCGAAGATGCTCTGATCCAACTGGATATGTCCGAGTTTATGGAACGGCATTCGATCAGCCGTTTAGTTGGTGCCCCTCCTGGGTACATCGGCTACGACGAAGCTGGACAACTTACCGAGGCCATTCGGCGGCGACCTTATTCGATCATCGTCTTTGATGAAATCGAAAAGGCGCACCCCGAGGCTCACAACATGCTATTGCAAATCATGGAAGAGGGCCAGCTCACGGATGCCAAAGGCCGCAAAGTCGATTTCCGTAACGCCATCATTGTAATGACATCCAATGTCGGCGCCGACATGATCAAACGGCAATCTGGGTTGGGCTTCGAACTCAAGCGCGACGAAGAGACCGAGGAGAAGCAAGAATATCAGAAAATGCACAAGCAGCTGATGAAATCTCTCAAGCGCCTCTTCCGCCCTGAGTTCGTCAACCGCCTGGACAGCGTGATCGTCTTCAGAGCTCTTGCAAAAGAAGCTATTCGAGAAATTGTTAGCCTGGAATTGGGCAAAGTTTCAGAGAGGCTAGTCGAGCACGCCATTAGTTTGGATATCACCCCCGAAGCGATCGACCTGATTGCAGACCTGGGTTATGACCCCGATATGGGCGCCCGACCACTGCGGCGCGTGATCCAGCAAAAAATAGAGGAACCGCTCTCAGACGCCCTCCTGGCTGGCAAGTTCAATATCGGAGATACGGTACTCGTGGACATCGAGCCAACCGAGGATGATGAACCTGAGATCGTTTTGCTTCCTGCAGAGTCCAAAGATGACTCATCTGAGGACGAACCTGAAGAGATCGTAGCAGCCTAAGCGAAGCAAACAAAGTTAGATTATCCAGGGCACGGAATACCCAACCAGGTTTCCGTGCCCTGTTCGTTTATAATTAACTTGATTTGCAAACAAGGGTAGTCACCCTATATAGTGTTGTTGGCCGAAAACCAGAGCCAAATTTCACCGCAAAGCTGCCAAGGACGCAAAGCTGCCAAGGACGCAAAGTTTATTCTCATTTTGGCTTTTTCTTAGCGCACTTGGCGTCTTCGCGGTTCAAATCAGCCTTTTTCAATGCGGCAACACTCAAGAGGGAGACCACCCAAATAAGAAAACCTAGGAAATTCCTGAGCGGAGTCCAGTCGAAGGGAAAGTATGCACGTTTCGACTACAACTTCGCATCCTCTCAACGATCCACTGGTTATTACAACTATGGCAAAATCATATTCACAATACGTCTGTCAGGAATGCGGGCGCACATCGCCCCGGCAAATGGGACGCTGCCCAAAGTGCAGCGCCTGGAACAGCATGGTCGAAGAGATCATCGAAAAGACCACTTCGGCTGCCAAACACGCCCGTCCCAGCATGGGTGAGCGCTCCACTCCGAAACGATTATCTGAAATCAGTGGAGATGTTGAAGATCGCATCCCTGTACCCATCGAGGAGTTTTCACGAGTTTTAGGAGGCGGCATTGTTCCTGGCTCAGTGGTGCTCATCGGTGGTGACCCTGGCATTGGCAAATCGACTCTCTTGCTGCAAACCACCTTGGAGATGGCCAGCCAAGGTACAGTTTTATATATTTCTGGAGAAGAATCCGACCGACAGATCAAAATGCGCGCTATGCGCTTGCTCTCTCCACCATCCGAAGAAAAAAAGGCCGACTTACCCGATGACTTATTCCTGGTCACCGAAACCAACCTGGATGTCATTATGGAGCATATCGAGGAAACAAAGCCTCAACTGATCGTGGTGGACTCGATCCAAACTACATACATGCCCCAAATTGAATCATCCGCCGGTTCCGTCACGCAGGTGCGCGAAACTGCTTCTCGATTAAGGGAATTGGCCAAAGCCAGCGGTCTGACAGTCTTCCTTATCGGCCACGTCACTAAAGAAGGCACCATCGCCGGGCCGCGCGTCCTGGAACACATCGTCGACGCCGTTCTCTACCTGGAAGGAGACCGCTTCCAGGTGTACCGCTTGCTGCGCACAGTCAAGAACCGCTACGGCGCCACATCCGAGGTGGGCGTTTTCGAAATGCGCGACCGCGGCCTGATCGAAGTCAGCAATCCGTCCGAGGCTTTCCTGGCTGAACGCATGGTCAACGCGCCCGGTTCGGCCATCGCAGTAACCATGGAGGGCACCCGCCCCCTACTGGTCGAAATCCAAGGTCTGACCAGCCATACCTCCTTCGGCAACCCGCGCCGTACACCCAATGGCATCGACTTCAACCGCCTTCTGCTCACAGTAGCAGTGCTCAGCCGCCGTGTTGGCGTCCGCCTGGCCGAGCAGGATGTCTTCGTCAACGTGATCAGCGGTCTGAAGATAAGCGAACCTGCCGCCGACCTGGCCGTCGCCACCGCCATAGCTTCCTCAGTCAAAGATGCCCCCGTGCGTGCCGATACCGTTCTCATCGGAGAAGTTGGCCTCTCCGGCGAGCTGCGCATGGTCGGACAAATGGAATCCCGTCTGCGCGAAGCTGCCAAGCTGGGCTTCAAAACCGCTATCGTGCCCCGGAGACTTGGCAAAGGGCAGAAATGGCCCAAGGGGATTGAGGTGGTTGAAGTAAGGTCGCTGCGTGAGGCGCTGAAGAAGGCCTTGGTGGAAGAACAGTAACCGGTGACAAGTAATCAGTGACCAGAAAATCTCAACCCATTTAAATCTCTGCGCTCTTTGCGTCTCTGCGTTAATTTTTTTTCCATGATCAAAGAAATCCACAGCAAGACCATCCTCAACCATGTCAAGCAGCCCGATACCTACTTTGGGCTGAAATACAACATGAACCTGTACCGGGGCTGCCAGCACCAGTGCATATACTGCGACTCGCGCTCCGCCTGCTACCAGATTGAAAATTTCGCCGATATTCACATTAAGGCCAATGCTGTCGAACTCCTGGAAGATGTGCTGCCTCGCAAACGTGTGTGCGGCACCATTGGCTCTGGCTCGATGAATGACCCTTACATGCCCATCGAACGCAAAATCAACCTGACTGGGCGGGCACTTAAAGTGATTGCCAGGAACAGCTTTCCCGTACATATCATCACCAAATCTGACCTGGTGCTGCGAGATTTAGAAACGCTCAAGGAAATTAATAAGGTTTATGCCGCGGTTAGTTTCACTATCACCACCGCCGATGATGAACTGGCAAAGAAACTAGAACCCGGCGCGCCGCCAACGTCTGCGCGTTTGGAAGCAATGAAAACGCTCTCGGATGCCGGGATCCTCACCGGGGTCACCATGCAGCCCATCCTGCCCTTCATCGAGGACACCCCCAAAAATATCAGCAGCGTCGTCGAGCTGGCCCACCAAAACGGCACATCCTATATCCTGCCCTGGTTTGGCATGAGCCTGCGCGAGGGCTCGCGCGATTATTATTACGACAAGCTCGATCAACTTTTTCCAGGCTTAAAACAGCAATACGTGCAGCGCTACGGGAGCCGCTACGTCTGCAACGCGCCCAACTGGCGCGAGCTGGATGATCTCTTTCAGAAAGCGGTTTACAAGTATGGCATCGCCACCCAGATGCCCATCTTCACCCCAGAGAAAATCACAAAATCAAAACCCGACCCCCAACTACCGCTTTTTTTGGACACGGATAAACACGGATTGGACGGATAAAAATATATACAAATCCCTAAAATCCGTGTAATCCAAGTCCATTTTTATTACTTGCAATGATACAAGCCACAACATTCCACGTTGGCCCAATCCCCATCCACGGCGACGCCATTCTCTCGCCCATGGATGGCTTCTCCGATTGGCCCTTCCGCTCTCTATGCCGCGAACTGGGCTCGGCGATGAGCTATACCGAATTCGTCAAAGCCGAAGAAATTCTCAAGCCTCCCAAGCTGATCGCCGACAAATTGCGCTATGAAGACGACGAACGCCCGGTGGTGATTCAGATCTATGGCGATGACCCTGAGGTGATGCTGGCCGCTGCTCTTCGTGCCCAAGAGCTTGAAGCGGATATCGTCGATATCAACATGGGCTGTCCATCCAAAACCATCGCCAACCGCGGCGCCGGCGTAGGTCTGATGCGCACCCCTTTGAAGGTGGCGCGCATTTTCAAGCTCTTATCTGCTTCCTTAGAAATTCCACTCACCGGCAAAATCCGCCTTGGTTGGGACGACGACTGTCGCAACTACCCGCTGATTGCCCGCATCGTTGAGGAGAACGGCGGCGCATTGATCGCCCTACACGGACGCACTAAAGAGCAAGGCTACAGGGGCAAAGCCAATTGGGAGGCTATTGCCGAGGTAAAAGATGCCGTGAGCATTCCCGTAATCGGCAATGGGGATATTAAGACCGCCGACGATATCGGCCGCATGAGAGAATACACCAACTGCGATGCCGTGATGATTGGCCGCGCCGCCATCGGCAACCCCTGGATCTTCTCTCGTCTTGACCGGGAAGAAGTGAACTTCGAGCAAGTCCGCGAGATGATGCTCAAACATTTGGAACGCAATCTGGCATTCTATGGCAATGAGATCGGCCTGGTACTCTTTCGCAAACACGCTGTTCGCTATCTTACTCCTTATCGTCTCGAACGTGAATTCCGAAAGGAATTGCTCACTCGCCAGCAACCCGAGGAGTTTGTTGTGCTCCTGGATCAAATTTACAATAAAAACGATTGATTGCATCACAATTCTGATTTGAAACCGTAGAATTTGGTATATACTTAGCCCATAAACCATTGGCATGGAGATCATCATGATGAAAGGAGAGGCTCATGAACAAGATCAAATTCTCCCTTTTGGTTTTATCAGTTTTGCTATTGGCAATATTATCCTGCAATTTGCCGAGGGGGGTAAATGTAGATTCAACTTCATCCGAGGAAGATGGTGCGGAATCAGCAGGCGAAGATGGATCAACCACATCTACTGATAATGAAACCACACTAGCAGAGGAAAACCAACCTGCCGCCCCAACGAATACAGATGGTGCGATAACAATTTATGTCCCTGGCGGAACTTTTCAGATGGGTAGCACATCCGAAGATCCACTTGCGGGCGAAGACGAGTTGCCAGCGCATGAAGTCACATTGGGCGGCTTTCATATATATACGTCTGAAGTTACCTATCAAATGTATGCCGCTTGCGTCGAGTCAGGCGCATGTATCTCAGTAAAAGCACTTGATACTGGGCCAACCCAATATTACGGCGATCCTGCTTTTGCCAACCATCCCGTAGTGGGGGTGGACTGGGTCATGGCGCGAGACTACTGCGAATGGTCAAATGGTAGGCTACCCACAGAAGCAGAATGGGAACTGGCGGCACGCAGCACTGAGGGTTTTCGTTACCCATGGGGAGAAGAGGATCCATCTTGCGATCGGGTAAATATGTTGGGGTGCCAGGTGCCTCCAAATACGCTAATCGTTGGCTCACTGGCCTTGGGCAACAGCCCATATGACCTATGGGATATGGGCGGCAATGTTTGGGAATGGGTGCATGATTGGTACGCTGAAAACTATTATCTCTTCTCGACTTCCTTGAACCCCCTTGGCCCACCTGTAAATCAAAACCCGGACAACCCCGCAAAAGTTGTGCGCGGCGGAGGGCTATATTCTGAATCGGATCAGATACGCAGCGCAGCACGACAGGATGCCAATCCTTACCGGCCTTATGATGATGTTGGCTTCCGCTGTGTTGCGGATAATACCCAGAGTTTGCCAGACATCTATGCCACCGCCAGTGACCGGCACGAACGCGGGTCTGCGGGTGATCCAGATGGAGGCGGTGAGCATGTCGAAGAACCTGGTATATTCGATCTCTACTACTTTGGAATCGGAAGGTCAGCCGCCTCGTGTCCAACGACCGATGAAAACATTCGCATTGTTGTAGAAGCCATGTCCGCGCCTCCGGCGGAATGGTCACTTTCTGTAGGAGGCATACCGTTCGACTGTTTCTACAATGAGGCTCTAGAGGTTTTGTTGTGTGAAGGACCAACGCCGGATGGATATCTGGAAGCCGACCCGGCGTTTCATTTTGAAATTTGTTTAGAAAACGAATCTGTGAGTAGCTGTTTTACTCTTGGCGCAGTGAGGCCCGAGGACTGCGAAGAACGAGGTGCTGAACCTCTCCGCCACAGTATTGATCTGGATTGCCCCAGAGATGGCATCTTTAACATCACATTTGGATTCGAACCTCTCATCGATTGGGATACCGTTCGACTTGGGGGCATAGATA
This sequence comes from Anaerolineales bacterium, assembly GCA_016785015.1. Classification (GTDB taxonomy): domain Bacteria; phylum Chloroflexota; class Anaerolineae; order Anaerolineales; family UBA11858; genus NIOZ-UU35. The sequence continues at coordinate 2,290 of JADHTJ010000024.1, read as the reverse complement.
TCACCTGCCATCCGGTCGACCTGAATCACATCACCTGCACCGTCCCTGATATCCCCGACGGTGATCACTACGAATTCTATCTGCACGGCACAGATGCAAGCGGAGAGGAATATACCTGGACTCCCTGGGCACCTATGCTGGATGACTGCCCGGTAGATTGGGCAGATTACGATATCTTCACAAATTGCTATGATCGCTATGAACCTTTCGTCGACATATACCATCCGGAAACGGAAGTCATTGAGAGCGTTAGCGTTGATGGCATCCCCTTGGAATGTTGGGTTCCTTTTCCAAATGTTGACACCTGTCGTCTACCGGACGCTACTATCGGTGAAATAGTAGGATTCGAATTTTGTTATGCCGATGGACTATGTTTCACCGATGAAGTAACCTATCTGGATTGCTCTGTGTCTGAACCCGAAATCACCTATTTTCTCGATCCATTTTGCCGGGCTTCGGGTGTGCCTGCTGTCGAAGTCCAGTATTCAGCCGAAGGCACAGATCTGGCATATATCATTGTCGGTGACACCGAAGTGGTTTGTGAAGAAGCTTGGATGGATATCTATGTCTGTTCGGATATCCCGGGGTCAGCCGGGGATCCTTGGAGCATCGATATCTGTTTCGATGACGGCACCTGCATCAACGACACCATCACCATTCCGGCTTGCCGCGAGACCTTCCCCGCCGTAGAAATATGGGAACTGTCTGCTGTGGACTGCCATGACGAAGATTCTATTTATGTGATCATCGATACCCACATCGATGAATTGGTGCCCGGTTCTGGGTATTTCATCAATATGTACGGGTTTGACATCGACACTTTTGGTTGTGATCACGTTCCCGGCCATCCCGGTCGGCTTTATTGCTCGTTCCCCTTCCCCGAAGACCCGGCCGCATTAGGTTTTTGCGTCACACCGCCAGGCGATGGCGCAGAGGAGATTTGTACGACCTTCGATGGATTCGTACCTCGCATTCCAGCAACCTGTGCAGAGGAAGCGCCTCCTGAAGATGAAGACGATGGTGAAGAACCATCTGAAGACGAAGAGGAAGAAGAAACCAGTTGCGGTGATTTTGGCAATCAGGGTTCATGCCAATCAAATGGATGTGTATGGACAAAAGGCCCACCAGACGGGCTTGAGCACTGCTACGAACCGTAGAATATACACCTGCTAAATACCTTAAAACGAGCGGATTGTATCCGCTCTCGTTTTTAATTCTCATCTCTCATATATTTTCTCATGATATAATCGCCGCCATTATGGCAGAAGAGAACAATACTCCCCAAACTGAAATCGAAGTAACAGAAGAAATCGTCGAAGAAATTATCGAACAGTCCGATGCCGAAGCTGATGAGACCGAAGCTATCGATGCTGAAGAAATTGCGGACGAATCTGACGTCGAAGCGAGCACGCTGACCTTCAAGCGCTCGCATATCTACGCCGCGCTGCTTCCCCTCACATTCGTCGTCGGATTGGCTGTTGGATATATATTCTGGGGTCGCACTACGCCAGAAGCGACACCCTCAGCTGCAGACGCGAACACGGCACCAGTGCAGGCCGAACAGGCCGCGCAAGTTCAGGCTGAACCCCAGGCGCAAGCCGTGCAGCGCTACGATATCCCCGAAGACGGTGATCCCGCTTTGGGTTCGGATGAAGCACCCATAACCATTATCGAATTCAGCGATTTTGAATGTCCCTACTGCCGCAGATGGCATCTAGAAGTCTGGCCTCAAATTCAGGCAACCTATCCCGACCAGGTACGCCTGGTTTATCGGGATTTTCCACTCTCGACGATCCATCCCAACGCCACACCTGCCGCGGCCGCGGCTAATTGTGCTGGTGAGCAAGATAGTTATTGGGAATTTAACGAACGGCTCTTCAGCATGGAATTGGGTTTAGATAAAAGCGCTTACGAGCAATATGCTAACCAATTAGGCCTGGATATGGATGCCTTCAACGAATGCTTGGATAGCGGGCGCCAGAATGATGAGATCAATGGCGACTACGAATATGCCGCCAACTTGGGCGTGCGCTCAACGCCGACCTTCTTTGTAAATGGCATTCCTTTGGTGGGCGCGCAGCCCTTCGATGTCTTTCAAAACGTGATCGAACAGGAACTGGCCGGGGAGATCCCGTAGGCAGTAGCCAGTAATTGTAGTGCATCAAGACATCGTTCCGAAAAGTAGGACATTAACAACCGAATAACCATCAAGACATCGTTCTGCCAAACGAGCGAGAAAAAATACGGGCAAAGAAACGGAAAGCGGACGAGAAAACCGAATTTGAAACAT
>JADHTJ010000166.1 GCA_016785015.1 Anaerolineales bacterium | reverse complement strand
CAAGGGTAGATTGAACACAATTCTGATGCAACTTTCACCGCTGAGACGCGGAGTTCGCAGAGTTTTTCTCCTGTAAAATGCGAGAATCTCCGCGTTCTCTGCGACTCTGCGGTGTTCAGCCTTCTATTGACTAATACACTAACTCTAATCAAGGCAGAAACTAAGGGGTGATGGGGATCAGCTCATAGACAATACGTACCGTCATGGTCATGCTGAATTGACCTTCGGAGATGGGAACACTACCACCGCCTCCCAAGCCTTTGATATCGTTAAGGGGTATGGGAGTCGCGTTGGGGTTGCCTTCCGAGATCGAGATTACGGAGCCAAGGGACATGCCCATTTTTTCGGCTATGCGTTCTGCCTTCTGCTGAGCCTCGGCAATAGCGTTATCCAGCGCTTCTTGCTCCAAATCGGTAGTATCGGCGACGCCAAAGGTGATCCCCGCTACGGTTGTCGCTCCGGCATCGATTGCATTCTCAAGCAATTCTCCAGTTTGATTCAAATCTTGCAGGCGTACATTGATCTGGTTTGTGACGCGATAGCGGCGTTCGCCAGTAAGTTGTCCGTTTTCACCATAAATATCTTCAACCCACATACTGTAGTAAATGGTTTGAACGTCGTTTGAAATAATGTTCATCGATTCCAAGACGTGCATGACATCATTGATGGCAGCCGTATTGGCGCTAACTGCCTGGGCGGGATTTGTGTCTATGGATTCGACGCCCAGTTGGATATTGACAATGTCAGGGGCCGTGCTGGCAAAGCCGGTCGCATTGACATTGATCGTTGAGCGAGTATCACTGGTTGCTATGGCTGGGGAACTACAACCAGCAAGCAATAAAGCAATGGTTACGCAGGTTAATAGGGTTATTTTGTTCATTTTTTATTCACCTTATTTAAGTGGAGTTAAACGGCACTTAACCGTGGACATTGAATTCAGCCGCAGAACTTTCATTCTGATGAGCCCAGCGACGAAGAATCTTACTCGATGAGTGACAAATATAGAGCTTCTTGGCTCCTTTTGTCGCTCACGCCAAAGGCGTGCCTACGGCAAAGGCGTGTCTACCCCCAAAATGTAGCCCCTTGCCACGGCGATTCCTAGAGACTCTATATTAATGATCTACCAACTCGTCATGTCGTGGTTGATTGGTGCTCAACCGCCACTCTAACGGATCAGCACCCGCAAGTTGCCCCTCGGTATTACGGGTATGAGTTTGAGAAAAACCTTGCGGTTGGATAGACGTTTCTGCACCTTCTAATAGGCCAGTAATACCGCTTTGGCCAATTTCGCTTCGCTTCGTCTTGCAGAAACTGCATGCTTGCGGATCGTGAGACTGATAATTATTGGGTTCGTCATAGGTTGTGATAAAGCCTTCGAAATTACGTAGGACAACTCTATGCTCCGATTGACTCAGCAGATAGTTTGGCATCAGGGGAATCTTCCCGCCGCCCCCTGGCGCATCGACCACAAAGGTCGGTACGGCATAGCCAGAAGTGTGGCCGCGCAGCCCTTCGATGATCTCGATGCCTTTAGAGACCGGTGTGCGAAAGTGACCTGCGCCAGCTACCAGATCGGACTGGTACAGGTAGTATGGCCGTACACGCATGCGCACCAGATCTTGAACGAGTTGGCGCTGTACGTGGACACAATCATTGACCCCAGCCAGCAGCACCGACTGGTTACCAAGGGGAATACCGGCACGCGTCAGCCGGTCTGTGGCATCCGCTAATTCCTGGGTGATCTCGTTGGGGTGGTTGACATGGATATTCATCCAGATTGGGTGGTATTTCCCCAGCATTTCGGTGAGTTCGTTGGTGATGCGCATAGGCATGAAAACCGGCACGCGGCTGCCGATGCGGATGACCTCGATATGCTCGATCTCACGGAGGCGTGAGATTAATTCTTCAAGCAACTTTGGGGCTAACGTGAGCGGGTCACCGCCGGAGAGCAACACATCACGTACCTGGGGTGTTTTGCGTAAATAATCGAGCTGCATTTCGAAATCGTTTCGCGAGAACTGGGCTGTTGGATCGCCAACGATGCGCGATCGTGTGCAGTAGCGACAGTACGATGCACACTGCGTGGTCACCAGCATCAACACACGATCCGGGTAGCGATGAACCAGCCCTGGAACAGGGGAGTGTTCTTCTTCTGCCAAAGAGTCACTCATCATTCCACTGAAAGGCACCATTTCATCCTCGGTTGGGATAACCTGTTTTCGAATGGGGTCGTTAGGGTCATCCGGATCGATCAAGGAGATGAAATAGGGTGTGATATCGACCCGAAATAGGTGAGAGCCGGCGAGCGCCAACTTCTCGCTCTCGGTGAGGGGAAATACACCTTCGATTTCCTCTATTGAATTCAGACGGTGGCTTAGCTGCCAGCGCCAGTCATTCCATTTTTCATCGGGAATTGACGAGAAAATCGGTGCACGCTTTGAAGGGAATTCTCTCTTAGCCATTGATCATTCCTGGGTCTGTGTCTAGTGTTGCTGACTCGAGTGCTGTCTGTGGATAAACTGCAATGGATTGCATAGGTGAGCTGATTTGCCAGTTGCTCTCCATAGAATCAAAAGGCATACCAAAGCGACCTGCCGCCAGGTAGAGAATTTCTGTGATCAGCGTGTTGTATGCCATACCTTCAGCGGCGGCCATGATACACAGATCACTGACAGAGGGATTTAATCCCGGAAGGGTGTTGATTTCCATTAAGTAAGGTTCATCGTCAGCCCCAAGGCGGAAGTCCACCCGGGATACATCGCGCACTCCCAAAGCTTCTGCAGCTCGCCGGGTGATATCGATCAAGCGAGCCTGGAGGGAATCAGAGATATCTGCTGGGCACAGGTAACCAGGAGCACCATTGGTTCCAACATCATAGCCTTTGGCATCGTAGCCATAGACTGTTGGCGTAACGCTTGAGAGACTGTCGATCTCAAGAATGGGAAACCAGTGATAGCCATCCGCATCATATAGTTCGGGTTTTCGGCGGTGTGAAGGATTGCCCGGGTTGCCAATGAAACCAACCGTGAATTCGCGTCCGGGGAGAAATTCCTCTACCAGGGCTGGCTGGCGATATGTGTTTAGCACCCAATCTACCCTCGCCATCAACTCGTCATGGTTATTGACGATTGCTTTGCCGTCGATCCCCATCCCGGTACCTTCTCGGGCAGGTTTTACGAACAAGGGAAAACGTAGTTCGGTGTGCGCTGCCTGCTCCAAGGATGAAAATTCGTAATATGGCGCAGTAGGCAGACCTTGCTGCTGCCAGATGCGTTTGGTTTGCGTTTTATCCAAAGAGATGGCATTGGCCACCACACCTGAAGCGGAGTAGGGGATTCCCAAGAGCTCGCACAATGCGGGAACCTGGGCTTCACGACCATCTCCGGTTAAGCCCTCGGCTATGTTGAAGCAAATAGCGGGACGATATTTCATCAAGGAAATCGGCAGTGTGTGATCACCCCGGACAAAGTAAACTTCATGCCCTTCGGACTCGAGGGCTTGGGTGATCACCTCGATGGTTTCGAAGCGATCGAATTCGGCCCCGGCATCTGGAGGATCATCGAATTTAGGTGCAAACTCATCTTTCAGATTGGCAATTAAGACGATTCGCCAGGGAGGTCTGGGATTGTTTTTCAGGTGGGGGTTTCCATTAACTTGTGTGGGTTGAAAACTTTGCATTTTTATTTGGTTGCGTGATTAATAAAGTTTTTGACGGCTTCTGAGTGACGAGACGATCAGGGGATCTTCAGCCCAATCAAGTTTCTGTGGATGCTCGCTGACCACTTCCAGTATGTTCTGACAAAAGGGGCAGGTGACGAACTCACGAACTTTATGCCTCTTGTCAAAGTCGATGATCTTCTTGCAGGCTGGGCATTTTGCTCTTGATCTAATCATGGCTATCTCCCAAAGTTTCTGGTTTTATGGTCATGACGTAGTTTACCTACCGAGTGTATAAATCAAGTCCAAATCAGGTATGAATTGGGTCGCAAAATGCTCCATCATATACGAAATAATTCGTGCCGGTTCGCTGGATATTGTATAAAAAATCATACAATTTGCTACGAATCCACACGCATTTTAAACTTGCGGTAGATATCTTTGCAACTCTGGGGTGCTAAAATTTTTCCATTGCGCCGATATAACTTTCAGATCAAATGGCGCACAATAAGGAGAAATATAAATGAGCATTTCTGTTGAGTGTCCTTCGTGCAGTGTTCCGGTAAAAGTGGCTGCCAGCGCCAAATTGGGCCAAACTGTCTCCTGTACTGCCTGCAAGTCGAATTTGGAAGTCGTCTGGCTGGCTCCCATTGAATTGGATATTCTCTTCGATGATGACGACGAAGATACCGATGATGGTCTCTACGAAGATGTTTCCGAAAACCCTTATGAAGATTACCAATATGTCGATGATGCAGATAATTATGATCGGGACTGACGCGTAGTCCCTGAAGCTTCTACTTGATTGAGGTATTTCAAATGAACGATAGCAACAAAACCAAACCCAAAATTCCGCAGGGTAGATGCCCTTCATGCGGCAGGTCAGTTTATGTGGGTTCTAAACCAAATATTGCTGATATCATCATTTGCACGCGCTGTTTCGCAGAACTACAGATAGTGGATTTCAATCCAATTATCTTGGAATGGGCTTCTGATGAATCAGATTCTTACGAGTACGATGATGTAGACTACTCATATCGCTGAATATGGCCATACGCTGAGTATTAGCTAGAATGATGCAGCCCCCCGCCATGTCAGCGGGGGGCTGTCTTTGGAAACGAGAATATGCGTGTTCTAGAAGTGTATGGATCAATAATTTTCTATATAATCGATGACTCCACTGAAAAAACTACCAGACGATGGCGGGAAACTTATTTGGTGGCTTTTTGCAGTAGAGTCATAGATGCTATGTCCGATTATAATAGATAGTATGTCTGATCTAATGAATTTAGAATTTCTACAAATCCCCTGGTTAAAACAACTTATCCTGATCATCCTGTTCTACATTCTGGCCTGGGTTACCTCCTTCGCTTTCAGGAGAATTGCTCGTTGGATAGTGAAAGGGGAAAGTAAATCTGGGAGGGATCAAAAAACTTCACCAGAGCGGCGAAAAACTCTGCAAAGCTTATGGAGTAATGCGATTAGTTTTCTTTCATTCGGTGTTGCGACTTTGGCGAGCCTTAGTTTGTTTGTTGACCTTGATACCTTAGTTTGGGTGGTGGGGTTATTCAGCGCTGCCTTTGGTTTGGGAGCCCGCCCATTGATCAGCGATTATCTAACTGGCATAGGGTTTATCTTTGAAGATTCTTTTGCTGTCGGAGAGAAGGTTGAAATTCTTGATCGGGAGGGTGTAGTTGAAGCCATAAACCTGCGCAATACATGGATGCGCTCTCCCAGCGGAGAATTATTCATGATCCCCAATGGAGAGATACGCGTCATTCGTAATTTCAGCCGAGGAAAGTTTTCGACTGCCAACATTACAATAAGAATTGCTTCCGAAGATCTGGGAAAAGCCTTGGATCTTTTGGTTGGGTTGAAAATTGAAGCCGTAGATTCTTTGCCAAATTTATTGGAACCCTGGCAGGTGATCAGCAATGAGGGGATTATTGGTCAGCAAGCTGAACTGACCATCATTGCAAAGGCTCGTTTTGGAAAGGCGGCCGAGATGCGGCCGCGTTTGCTGGCTTTTGTGCAGGAGAGAATGAAAGATACTGAGATTGAACTAGCTGCTTGAGTACAGTTATTCTGGCTGATGAAAAATTCTACATTACCTAATCGTAAAATAGGCTGGAAATGGCTCGCAACACTATTTCTTGGCGCGTTATCTTGGATCTCTGCATACTATTTCTTGCGTCTGCGACGTCAACCGCCATGGAAGCAGCACGCTCTGCCAGCCGGTTTGCAAGAACAAGATTCAGTGATTGAACAGGGGTTCCATATTGCCTTGGATAATCTGCTGGCCTGCATCGAGCCGCGCAGCCTTCCCGGTGGGGAGATTAAGCGGGTATTATGCGCCGGTCAGCGTAATTTCCGCGAGCCGTGGGCGCGCGATTTGAGCTTTGCCGCCTTTGGGCTTTTGGAACTGGGTCATTTCGATGTCGTTCGGGACTCATTGGAAGTATTTTTGCAGTTCCAGACCCCTGAGGGACAATTCCCGGTAAAAGCCTATTCAACAAGAATTTTCGATCGCTTTCTGTATTCCTTGTTTCGCCGTGAACAACCCACCCAGGCACCCTTGAAACCCAAGTATATCTCCGGGCATAGAACCCTCTCTTTAGATGGAAACCTGCTCCTGGTCGTCGCCTGTTTGAATTACATCGCCAAAAGCGGTGATGGCGAATTTGCCCGTCAACACGGGGAAGCCCTGCGGCGCGGCATCCGTTGGGTGGAGTCATACGCCCTCAATGGCGATTGTCTCGTCTTCCAAGATGCCTATTCCGATTGGGCCGATAGCCTGGCGCGCACAGGAGAAGTGCTGTACACAAATGTCATCTATTGGAAAGCGCTGCACGATATGGCACTGTTCGCAGGGAAATTCGCTTCCGATGAAGAGACAGCTGAATGGAGCCTGCTCGCCAACTGTGCTCAAGAGGCCATCCAGCGCAATTTCTGGCGTGCTGATCTGGGTTATTTTGTAACCAGTTCCGAACTGGAAAATCTCTCTAGCTCTGGAAACTTATTGGCGATTGCCTGGGGTTTGGCGACTCCAGAACAGGGCGACGCCATCCTGGAAACCATAAAACACCTTGGTATGGATTGGCCAGTACCCACGCAAGTCATGCACGGTAATTACTCGCGCAAGTCGATTGCTATCGAAAACCGTTTGGCGGGCATCCCTGAGTATCACACCCGTGGAGCCTGGTTGTGGTTAGGTGCCTGGCATGTCATTGCTGCCTTATCCTTGGGGAGGCTGCCCCATGCTCAGGATTTACTGGAGCGGATCATGGAAGCCGTCTTGCGGGACAAGGCCGTTTTCGAAGTCTACGGCCAGGATGGGCGATTCCTTTCTACCCGGTGGTATACTGCGGAAGCACCCCTTTCTTGGAGCGCGGGGATGATCATCTATGCACTATATGCTCTGAGGCAGGTATCGACTACGGAGACGATTTAGTACTGAAGGTGAGGTGCGAGTATGCATATTGGCTTCTATACCAATGCTTATTATCCTACTGTGAGCGGTGTAGTGCGTTCGGTGAGTTCTTTTCGGGATGTGCTCGCTGATCAGGGACATAATGTCTTTATCTTCGCACCTCTTGCCAGTGAGTATGTTGATACGCAGCCATTTGTTTTCCGCTATCCAGCCATCGATCTTCCCCAATACCCTCAATTTCCCTTTGCTATTCCGATCTCCAATTGCCTGGATCGCATTCTGCCATCTTTGGGTCTGGATGTGGTGCATAGCCACCATCCGGTTTTGTTAGGACAGATTGCGGTCGCCAAGGCGGAAGAGTTACGCTTGCCAGTCGTTTTTACGTTCCACACTCGCTACAGAGAATATAGCCATTACCTGGCCATCAGCCAGGATTTTGTCAAAGAACAGATCGACCACTGGCTGAGGGATTATATGGCACGCTGCCATCACATCATCGCGCCAAGTGAGAGCATCCGAGATTTATTGTCTCACGAATATGGCGTCACATCACAAGTCAGTGTGCTTCCTACGGGTATAGACTTGAATACCTATCGAGATTTGGATCGCGCTGCCCTGCGCAAACAATATGGCTGGGAAGATAAACTGATACTGATATCTGTTGGGCGGCTGGCAAAAGAGAAAAACTGGGATACTTTGTTGCGGGCTGCCAGCCCAATTTTAAAATCAGATCCCAATTTCAGCCTGGTGGTTCTGGGGGATGGGGCTGAGCGTAAGGATTTGCGAAAACTGGCTAAAAATCTTGAAATTGCAGGGCAAGTGGATTTTCTTGGGGAGATTACTCCCAATGATATCCCCGGATATCTGACGGCCGCAGACGTATTCATTTTTGCCTCGGTGACCGAAACTCAAGGCTTGGTAACCATGGAAGCCATGGCAGCCGGGTTGCCTGTCGCGGCTATAGATGCTACAGGCACGCGTGATGTCGTCACTGATGGTATCGAAGGTTTTCTTACCGAGAATAGTGCCCCAGCATTAACCGCAGCCATAGAGCTGCTTTTGGATAAGGAGATGCGCCTTCAGTTTTCCCAAGCAGCCCGCCAGCGTGCAGAAACTTTTGGCATCCGCTTTCTGGCTAATCGGTTATTAGGAATTTATACGCAGGCTGGCGAAGATGTCAAAGCAGGTCGTTATGTTCGATGTGAATGATTTTAGAATTTTAGATTTGGTGTGACTCATGATTAGAAAATTTTTCCGTAAACCCGGCTCGGTTGGTCATGCACCTGGAACGCTGATTTCTGTGGAAAGGGCAGAAACGCGTCCCTTGAAACTGACCGTCTTCGAATATGGTCCCGGTCAGATTGCTAAAGAGCGCCAGGCTGACACAGTATCGGAATGCATCCCTTTCAATTCCCAATTTCAAGCGACCTGGCTTAACATAGATGGCAGTCACCAAGTAGAGATGCTTGAAGAGATCGGCAGTCTTCTCGAGATCCACCCACTGGTTTTGGAGGACGTTCTTGATAGCAGCCAGCGGCCCAAGATGGATGACCACGAGCGCTATCTCTTCATCGAATTGAATATGCTGCTCTGGGACCAGGATCATACCCAGATCGAGTCCGAACAAGTCAGCCTGATCTTAGGGGAGAATTATCTGATCACTTTTCAGGAACAGGAAAAGGATGTCTTCGATCCAGTCAGGAAACGCCTGCGGGAGGGCAAGGGCCGTTTGATTAAACAGGGGGCCGATTATCTGGCTTACGCTCTGATCGATGCAGTTGTGGACCATTATTTCGTTGTGCTGGAATACCTTGGAGAGCAGATCGAGTTCCTGGAAGAAGAACTGGTCAGCGATCCTGATCCCGAAACGCTGCAATCCATCCACGAATTGAAACGTGAGCTGATTTTCATGCGCAAATCAGTCTGGCCGCTGCGAGAGGTAATCAGTGCCCTTGAGCGTGGTGAAAGCCCACTTTTCCAGGAGTCAACGCTGATCTTTTTGCGCGACGTTTATGACCATACTATTCAAATCATCGAT
>JADHTJ010000165.1 GCA_016785015.1 Anaerolineales bacterium | reverse complement strand
AAGCTCGCAAAACACCCCCATATCTTCACTTGATAACGAGGATTCCCAGAGTCCCATCCAAAAACTTCCCCAAAATCATAAAAACATATTTGCTAATTTAAAGGAGTTTCGAATGTCTGATTTCTCATTCTCAAATATTATTAAGGATAAGCCAGGTTGGTATCGTGGTGATTTTCACGTCCACTCCACCTGTTCTGACGGGGATTACCCTATTGGAACAGTAACCCGTATCGCCGAAGCTGAAGGGCTGGATTTTTTCGCCATCACCGACCACAATACGATCGAAGCCTTCAAATCGCTGGAAGAGGATCTTAATACGCTCGTGATTCCTGGCCTCGAAGTGTCCTTTCGTCTGGGGCACTTTAACCTCTTTGGACTACATGGTTGGGAAGATTGGATGGAAGGAATCGTGGAGATTGTTCCTTCCAAGCTGGATGATGGCGATGATGCAGATGTCGCCGCGCTGCTGGAGCAGCTTACGTCGGATGGGTTGATCACGTCAATCAACCATCCCTGCCTGCCTCCCTGGGCATGGGAATTCGGATCGACAGATCTTCGATATTTACACTGCCTTGAGATCTGGAACGACCTCTACTGGCCTGGCAACGTAACCGGCAATCCAGATGCAGTCAAAATGTGGATATCATGGCTGAATGCCGGTCATCGGATTACAGGCATCGGTGGTAGTGATTATCATTATCCGCCCAGAACTGAGCATGGGCTGCCTGGAGAGAGGTTGGGGATGCCTACCACTTATGTATATGCCAGAGAGTTATCGACTGATGGAATATTGGAAGGAATAAAACAGGGTCGTGCTTATGTAACCAAAGGTCCTAAAGTGACATTCCTGGCCAGTCTGGATGGATCAGACTATATGATCGGTGATGACATGGGGGAACAAAGCGGTGATATTGAATTTTCTGCTACCGTAACGAATAAACCTGCCGGGATTAAGGTTCAGCTTATCAAGTGTGGTGAGGTGATTGCAGAAAAACAACTCGATGGTGAAGCAACCGATGTAAAATTCGCTGATAGGGTTAATTCAAAAGCATCCGTATGGTACAGTCTCTTTATTACCGACCTGGAAGGGGATGTTTTAGCGATCACTAACCCAATCTATGTTGGCCCTCTTCGAAAGCCAAAACTCAACCTCTACTCAGATTTCTACCCTGGCTAGATCATCACAATAAATTTCATTGAAAGCCCCGAAAATTCTTATGAAACCACCAACGAGTCGTGAAAATAGGACTCGTTGGTGGTTTCATCGCGCCCTTATCACGTTGATAGGCCCATCGGCCATAAGGTCTGGATTGTAGATAATCCTGACAGGATTTCTAATGGATGCGGACGCCCTGTTTCTTCAGAGCGCTCTGGACCCTGCTGATATCCACAGCGGCTGTAGTGACGCCATCCTTGAGGGAAAGTGCTGCAGCAACCCCTGCACCCTGACCGGTGACTACACAAGCCATCATATTGCGCATGGCACCATGCGATATCTGGTCCCCGGATGTACAGCGTCCTGCAACCAACAAGTTGTCGATATTTTGCGGAACAATGACCCCATAGGGAACCTGAAAATATCGTCCCGTGGTGGGCAAAATCAGCAGACGATGGCCATCGATGAATTCCGGGAAAATGCCGATCGAGTCTTCAAATTTCGCCTGGTTGCGGACATCATGCCCGGTCAGGGATGTCCTCCCAATTATTTTCCTCGAATCTCGAGTTCCCAAGGTCATACCAAAGGTCCGGAGATAGGCATTCTCGAATCCCGGGGTGTATCGCCTTAGCGCTTCAATCGCCAGCATGGCCTGGTGGCGGCCTTCAATTTCTGCCTTGGTCAGATCCCAAACATCCGTGCAGTCATAACCGAACATGTAGATCAAATTCATGCCAAGGTTTTCACCCGTATCTGTGACCAGACCCACTGATCCGGCGATACTCTTCATATCCTTGGGGATCAGCCCATCTTCACGCGCCCGTTTGAAAGGTTCATCAAGGAAATACGTGGGCATATCATCTTCCTTACCGGAAGTCTCCATAGCCCAATTATCACTCCAATCTTTATATGTTTTGGGATTCTCCTTTAAATAATCGTAGAAACGGGCCTTTTCCACATTAGAACAAGAGAACATGACCGTGACTCCCATCATCTCATCGACGGGCGTTTTATGAATGGGGGCACCGGATAAATGGGCGATATCCGCATCGCCAGTGGCATCAATCACTCGCCGGGCAAGGATGGCCTGCCGTCCGGATTTGCTTTCTGTGATAATCCCATTGATGGTGTTGCCATCCATCAATGTCTCGACCGCTAAACAATGTAACAATGGGACAATACTGGCTTCCTGTATCATGCGGTCAGCCACAACTTTGAAAAGGTCCGGCTGGATCAAGGTAACACGCGGATGCATTGGTTCATACCAGGCATTGCTGAGTTCTACGGCTCTTCTTTCGAACTCGATGCCGATACCTTCTACATCGGTGGTACCCTCATGACGGTACCAGGACATACTTCCGACGCCAACCTGGGTGAGGACACCCCCAAAACAGCCATAACGCTCAACAAGCATTGTGCTTACGCCCTCTCGGGCGGCGCTCAGCGCGGCCGCAAGTCCCGCCGGGCCGCTCCCTATAACCAGCACATCAGTTTCGGCCATGACTGGCACCACTCTAGACACCTCTTTTATCTGTTTCATTGCTGCTTCTCCTTGGATAATAGAAGGCAGGATGTGATCGCCTTACCTCATAATCGTTTGGATGACCTCACCCGGACATTTGGCCAGTACAACATGGGGCCAAATCACTGTCAGTTGGGGGGCTGGGCATGACGCCGGAGGTAGGTCTCCATAGATGAAATGTGTTTTGTAAAACAATTCTAGATATGCGAATTCTCCAGGATAGAGGGGAACAAAATCACACTTGAGCATAATTGGCAGCCAGACAGGCAGACTCAAGATGTTCGATCATTGGCGACTGTTCTTCTAGAATTACGATTTGAGGGATTGTTCTGGTATTATACTGCTGCCCCGTTCATCAGCGATGTGGCAGTGTACCAGATGTCCGGGACGGATTTCCCGCGTCTCAGGCACTTCACGAATACAGACATCGATTGCTAAGGGGCAACGAGGATGAAACACACAACCAGACGGCGGATCTGCCGGGCTTGGCGGCTCACCTATCAAGATAAACCGTTTTCTTTTTCGCTCCAGCCTGGGGTTTGGAATGGGGACAGCCGAATTGAGGGATTGGGTATATGGATGCAGCGGGGAGTCGAAAAGCGACTCGCGGTCCGTCAACTCCATAATCCTGCCTAAGTACATGACTGCGATACGGTGTGAGATATGCTTCACCATGCTCAAGTCGTGAGCAATAAAGAGATAAGCCAATCCAAGTTGTTCCTGCATATCTTGCATTAGATTCACGACTTGCGCCTGGATCGAGACGTCCAGGGCCGAAATGGGCTCATCGCAAACGATGAAGTCAGGATCGAGGGCCAGGGCGCGTGCAATGCCGATCCGCTGGCGTTGTCCACCTGAGAACTCATGGGGGAAACGTTTTGCATAGGCGGGATCCATCCCTACCAATTCAAGCAGTTCGGAAACGCGATCCGCAAGTTCAGCTGATCCTTTTTTAGCCGTATTATGAATGAGCATCGGTTCGCTGATGATTTTTCCCACAGAATGGCGCGGGTTAAGCGAGGCATAGGGGTCCTGAAAGATCATTTGCATACGGGGGCGCAGCTTACGCAGTTGATCCGCATCCAGAGCTGTCAGATCATGATCTTCAATGAAGACCTGCCCGGCGGTTGGTTTTTGCAGCTGCAGGATGGCGCGTGCAGCGGTTGATTTCCCGCAACCGCTCTCCCCTACCAGCCCTAGTGTTTCACCCTGGTGGATGTCAAAGGAAATGCCATCCACAGCTTTCACCACCCCAATCTTGCGGCTGATAATCAAGCCACCCATGATCGGAAAATGCTTCTTTAAGTCTCTAACACGAATTAATAAACCATTTTCAGACATCACGCGGTCCTGCCTTCTCTAGATCGTAAAAACATGCCACCTTGTGTTTTTCACCAACTGAAATCAGTGGTGGGATTTTTTCCCAACAACGCTCGAATGCATAATCGCAGCGCCAGGCAAACGGGCAATGTACGAGCGGTTGGAGCATGTCTGGTGGAGCGCCCGGGATGCATTCCAAGCGATCTGATGCTACCGAATCAAGTCGCGGCAAAGCGCAGAGCAACCCGGTTGTGTAAGGATGCCGCGGGTTATCATAAAGATCGTCCACCAATGCAACTTCTACCGGACGGCCGCCGTACATCACCAGCACCCGGTCCGCGATCCCAGCGACAACACCAAGGTCATGCGTAATCCAGATGATCGACACATCAAGGTCCTGACGAAGCTGCTTAAAGAGATCGACGATCTGAGCTTGCACGGTGACGTCCAGCGCCGTGGTAGGTTCATCAGCGATTACAATTTTTGGCGTACAAGCAATAGCGATGGCAATCACTACCCGTTGGCGCATGCCCCCTGAGAACTCGAACGGGTAATTCTTCACCCGCAGCTCGGGATCCGGGATGCCTACATGACCGAGCAGTCTGATCGCTCGCTCCAGGGCTTCTTCTTTGGGGAGGCCCTTATGGCGGGTGAGGATCTCGGAAACCTGCTCGCCGATCGGGAGGATGGGGTTCAAGGATGAGATCGGATCCTGGAACACAAATCCGATCTGGCCGCCGCGGATATTGCGCAATTCCTCGCGTGACATCTGAAGCAGGTCCATTTCGGTGAACTCTTCATCAGGTTTTACAGCTTCGCCGCGCAAATATTTGAGCTCCAGTTCACTCATTTTGAGCAGATCACGCTCACCATTAGCGCCGTAGTAGAGGGCGCTTCCCCCCGTGACCTTACCCGGCGGGACAGGGATCAGGCCAAGCAGCGACATCACCGTCACACTCTTCCCGCTGCCGCTCTCGCCGACAATGGCGAGGGTCTCCCCTTCCTCAAGTGTGAAGGAGACCCCATTGACGGCATTGACCACACCATCCAGGGTGTGAAAATGTACATGTAGATCACGAACATCAAGAATTGGCGGCATGTTCAGTCCTTACCTTTCGGTACGCCGCAAGCGTGGGTCCATCACGTCCCGCAGCCAATCGCCCAGCAGGTTCATCGAAAGGGACGTGATCATGATCGCAAACCCCGGGAAAGCGGCGATCCATGGGGAAGTTGTCAAGTATTTTCGTCCGGCTGAGAGCATATTGCCCCAGCTGGGGACGCTGGGTGGGACACTTAGCCCCAGGAAGCCCAGCCCGGCTTCATAGAAGATCATGCCCGACATCTCAAATGTGGCCACCGTGATCAGAGGACCGATCAAGTTAGGCAGGATGTGGTCGAAAAGTATCCGCCAGCGACCGGCACCAACACTGATGGCAGATTCAACATATCCGCTTTCGCGAATCCGCAATACCTCGCCACGCGTGACGCGCGCAAAGATCGGCATGTCGGTAAATCCAAAGATAAGGATGACGTTGATCAAACTTCTGCCGAGGATCGAGGCGATCACCACCACGAACAATAGATACGGAAGTGCAAGGATCAGGTTGATGCCCCCCATGATGATATTGTCCACCCGCCCCCCGACAAAGCCGGCGATTGCGCCTACGAGCATGCCTAAACTCCCTGCGATCAGCACACCCAGAAATCCGACCGCCAGCGAAACGCGTGTGCCAAAGATGATGCGGCTGAGCAGATCGCGCCCAAGGTTATCGGTCCCAAGCGGGAATTCCCAGGTGCCTTCAGCGGTCCAGGCAGGTGGGGTTTTAGCCATGCGTAAGTTTTGCTGCTCGGGATCATGGGGTGCGATTTGGGGCGCAAAAACCGCAGTTAGCACCAGCACGATAAAGATGGTGAGCCCGATAACTCCCGATTTATCGCGTTGTAATAGCTTGCGGCCGTAAGCGAGGCGCGCCCGCCAGCCGCGTTCTTCATCTACTTGCAGACCAGTGCCGCGCTCGGGGTTCATTTCAGGTGCCAGGTCAGTCATTGTATCGAATCCTTGGGTCGATGAACGCATAAGCCACATCTGTGAGCAGGCTCATCAACACAACCACCACACTGGTAAACACGGCGATCGCCTGGATCAGAGGGTAGTCGCGCCAACCAATCGCCTGCTGGACAAGCTGTCCCATTCCGGGCCAGGCGAATATCGTTTCGATGTAGATTGAACCGCCCAGGCTGTAGCCGAAAGACACACCAATCACGCTCACCAGGGGGATTAAGACATTTCTCAGTACGTGTTTGATATAAATCGTTTTGGGAAGCAAGCCCTTGCTGCGGGCGGTGCGTATATAGTCTTCACCGCGAATCTCCATCGTCGCTGAGCGGGTGAGGCGCACAAGGGCGCCCATGCCGCCAAATCCCATCACAAAGCCCGGCAAGATGATCGATTTTATGCTGTCACGACCAAAAGATGGAAACCATCCCAGATCAACAGCAAAAAAGAATATCATCAATAAGGCCAGCCAGAAACTTGGTGTGCTCTGACCCAGCAGACCCAGGAAACGGCCCAACGAGTCGATCCAGGTTCCCGGACGAAAGCCTCCGATCAACCCCAGTGGAATGGCCACGACGATCGCCATGATCATCCCTGCGCCTGCCAACTCCAGCGTCGCCGGTAAACGGTGTACGACCATCGGCATCGCCGGTTCCTTGAAATGCAGGGAATTGCCGAAATCACCCACTAACGCGCCGCCCATAAAATCCGCCAGTTGAACCAAGAGCGGTCGATTAAACCCCATCATGTTCCGGAATTCTTCCCGATATTCTTCGCTCGCTTCGCGCGGAACCATCAGGTTGACCGGATCACCGGCGATGCGCACCATAAAGAAAACCAGCACCAGGACCCCAAAAAGTATTAGTACTGCCTGGAGTAAACGCGATAGCAAATATTTCTGCACAAGGCCATCCTTTCCGGTATGAGCTGTTTAACAGTGCGGGGATAGACTTCGTTGCCCATCCCCAAGCGTACAAGATATTGATACAGCGGACAACCAAGCGGTTGAAATAATGGACCCCTGATCCACTTCGATCAGGGGTCACATATTGTTTCGATTACTCCCCGGCAACCCATGTGTAGAACAAGTTGTAGTCCTCGGCCGAACGTGGCCGGTAGTCCTGGACTCGGGAGTTGATCGCCTCAAAAGCATTCGGCGAGTAGAGATAGATGAACGGCGGGTTCTCGCGCATGTACACCTGGAGTTCGCCGTAAAGATCGGCGCGTGCCTGGGTATCCATTTCGGTATTGATCTGAGCCATGAAATCATCGATCACAGGGTCAGACCACGCCGAGTAGCTGGCATCCCAGCCGCCAAGGGCACCCTCTAGCCGGTTGATTGACTCACCAAGGGTTGAAGACCAGCTGTCCCCGAAGATCGGCGGCAGTGCCTTCGTTGCTTCCAGGTCCCAGTACTGGCCAGACTCCATGAGGTCGAGGTTGGTCTCGATTCCGACTTCACGCAGGTAACCCTGGACCGCCTCGCAAACCTGCTCAAAGTTTGTGTAGGCACCGGCGGGGCAGGCGAAGTCCATCTCGAAGCCATCCGGATAGCCAGCATCGGCGAGCAACGTCAGGGCTTTATCTGGGTCATAGCCAAACGGATCAGCGTTGTCAAAGCCCAGGTTTCCGGGGGTAACAAAACCAACTGCGGGGGTAGCAAAGCCATCGAACAGCGCATCGATGATCGCGTCGACATCCACCGCATAGTTCATGGCGAGGCGGACATTGGGGTCCATTGTGGGCTGATCAAGGCCACTCGTCAGGTTATTGAAGGCAATGTAATAAACGCGGTCGACGGGATAGCGAATGACTTGCACATTCGTAGCGCCGAGCAGGCTCTGCGCTTCCTCCGAGCTCAGTCGCTGCACGATGTCAACCTCACCCGTTTGAATGGCTGCCACGCGGGTGGCCGATTCGGGGATCGGGCGGAAGATCAAGTTCTCTACTTTAGGATAGCCTTCTTGCCAGTAATTGGGATTAGCTGCCAAGGTGATATGATCGCCTTTTTCCCACTCGACGAGCATGAAGGGGCCGGTGCCGATCGGGTGGGCGACAAATGCTTCCTCACCCACCTCTGCGTGATAACCGGCAGGCTGAATTAAGGTGGTGGCCATCATTCTCAAGAATAGCGGATCGGGAGCCTCGGTTGTCATTTCAACCGTGTAATCGTCAACCTTGGTCCAGGATTTGGCGCGCTCGAAAAGATAGCTGTATTCAAAGCCGCCGTTCAAGCCCCGGTCGTAGGTGAAAACGACGTCATCAGCGGTGAGTGGATCACCGTTGTGGAAGGTGACATCCTTGCGAAGATGGAAGGTGTAGGTCAGACCATCTTCCGATAGCTCCACGCTCTCGGCCAGGGCGTTGTCAAGACCGCCGTCGTCGTTTACCCACATCAAGCCGTCAAACATCGTTTGGCTGGCATTGGTGGCATTGCGCTCAGCGGTTTGGGGCGGATCGAGCGAGTTGGGGAAGGTTGATAAGGCAACGGTAAGGGTGCCTACTGGCATCTCTGGCGGGGCAACTTCCTTTACCACTTCCACTTCCTTAACCACCTCCACCTCTTGGGTGACGATCACCTCTTCTTTTTCGGTGACCACCACTGTCTCGATAACCGTAGTCGGCGCGCAAGCAACGAGCGCTAACATTCCAGCTATGGCTACTATAAAAGCAATCCAATAACGCTTGAACGATAACATATCTTTTTCTCCTTTTTTTGGTGTTCTTCAATTGGCGTTGGAACCAGACAAATCAATTGGATTTGTTCGTGCTTGTCACTCGAACAATCAAAACTGATTGTTCAACGCCATAAGACGTTCATAAAAAAAGATCTCAGGCGTTGAGTTGAATATATTCTATCATTGAAATATGGGCTTATGTTTACCTCCATCGAGAAAAATGAAATTTATTATGCTAAATTTGGAGGAAGTTGATTTTCTTTTTCTGGAGACACACCTCCTCCTTCCTGTAAATATTTTCGCTTCCGGATTGTATCATCTCAATAATTTGGGGTAGATGAAAAAGACCAACCCAAATTGAGTTCTTTGGCGCGTGCTTTGACCAGATCCGCCAAGGGTGGAATCTGGTGCAGCTTTGAAATGCGGTCTTGCAAATAATGGTAAAAA